>NZ_JBFNPK010000008.1:0-157652 GCF_040812025.1 Alteromonas nitratireducens | reverse complement strand
ATCGAGCGTTTTAACCGGACTTACCGCGACGAAATACTCAATATGTATGTCTTCAAAACACTCAATGAAGTGCGTGAACTGACGGATAGCTGGATGACTGAATACAACGAAGAGCGCCCACATGATGCGCTGAATGATCTGACACCATGGGAATATTTAACCAAGCATGAACTGGCCGAAACCTCTAATTATGGGTGTAACTAATTAGGGGAGGTTTACAAGTCACTCACTCGCACCAGGTCCACTAACGCCGGACTGTTTTGCAGGTCGTGTTACGGCAATACCAGTTTGTATGGTTTTACCACCACGTCGTCATACACGCCAGCGGCAACGTAAGGGTCGTCACTGGCCCAGTTGCGCGCCTCATCCAGCGAGGTAAATTCGGCAATCACCAGTGACCCGGTGAAACCGGCTGGACCCGGATCGTCGGCATCAATGGCGGGGAAGGGGCCCGCGGCAAACAAACGCCCTTCGGCTTTCAGTGCCTGTAGCCGTTCAAGGTGTGCAGGGCGGGCCGCCAGACGTTTTTCCAGGCTGTCGGGCGTATCGGTGGCACAAATCATGTAATACATAATGGCAATTCCTTATTTCACCGTGGCCGCTTTCATCTTACGCACAAAGCTATCCAGTGCCTTAAGCATGGCCTCGGGGTCGCTCAGGTGCTCGGCAATAATATTCACCGTTGCCGAGCCTGAAATCGCGCCCGCAGCACCGGCTGCGATAGCATCGCGCACCTGTTCCGGTTGGGAAATGCCAAAGCCCAGTAATGGCGGCGCACAGCGGTACTTACTGAGACGCTCAATCAGTTCGCTGGCCGGAATGGATGCCGCGGTTTCGGCGCCGGTTACGCCCGCCCGGCCAAGCAGGTAGGTATAGCCGCTGGAGTACTCGCCAATGGCAGACAGGGTCTCGTCTGAAGCGTTAGGCGGGGCAATCAGAATTTGCGCAACGCCACTGTTTTTTGCTGCCTGATAATAGGGCGCCACTTCCCGGATGGGGACATCCGCCACCAGAATCGAATCAATACCGGTGTCGGCGGCCTGCTGATAAAAGGTGTCGATGCCCCGGGCGTGCACCAGGTTGCTGTACAGTAACAGCCCGATAGGAATGTCCGGGTATTGCTTACGCACGCGCGCAAGCAGTTCCAGGCAGTCGCCCGGCGTAACATTGTTCTGACGGGCACGAATGGTGGCCTGCTGAATTGTCGGGCCATCAGCGATGGGATCCGAATAGGGAATGCCCAGTTCCAGGGCATCTGCGCCGCTTTCGATTAGCTGAATGATGATCTTTTCGCTTAGCGCCAGATCCGGATCGCCAATCATGACGAAAGGCACAAACGCGCCTTCATTTTTTTCATTCAGGCGCGCGAACATGGTGTCATATCTACCCATTGAGCTGTTCTCCCAGAATTTTCGTCACGTGGGCCAGGTCTTTGTCGCCACGGCCTGACAGGTTCACCACAATAATCATGTCTTCCTCGGCCTCATCTGCCATATTCAGTGCATGTGCAAGGGCATGCGACGACTCAAGCGCCGGTATAATGCCTTCTTTTCGGGCCAGTAACTGAAACGCATTCAGCGCTTCTTCGTCGGTAACGGCAACGTACTCGGCACGTCCGGTCTCGGCAAGATACGCATGCTGCGGGCCGACGGCCGGATAGTCGAGGCCGGCCGAGACCGAATAGCTCTCTTCAATCTGGCCTTCTTTGTCCTGCATGATGAAGGTGTATGCGCCATGCAGAATACCCTTGGTGCCCGTGACAATGGTGGCGCCGTGCTCTTTGGTATGCACGCCCTTACCGGCAGGCTCCACACCGACCAGCCTGACAGAGGGCTCATCAATAAAGTCTGCAAACATGCCAATGGCATTGGAGCCGCCGCCGACACAGGCGACTACCGCATCCGGCAGGCGACCTTCTTTTTCCATGATCTGTGCGCGGGTTTCCTCGCCAATCATCCGGTGATACTCACGCACAATGGTGGGGAACGGGTGTGGTCCGGCAGCCGTGCCCAGCAAATAGTGGGCTTTGTCATAGTTGGCTGACCAGTCGCGCATGGCTTCATTCACGGCGTCTTTCAGTGTGCCTGAGCCACTGTTTACCGGGATAACCTCGGCGCCCATCAGACGCATTCTGAATACGTTAGGCGCTTGTCGCTCAACGTCCTTTGCGCCCATGTAAATTCGCGCCTTCAGTCCAAGCAGCGCACACGCCAGGGCGGTTGCTACGCCGTGCTGGCCGGCACCGGTTTCTGCAATAACTTCGGTTTTTCCCATCCGCTTGGTGAGCAGCGCCTGACCCAGTACCTGATTGGTTTTATGGGCACCGCCGTGCAATAAATCTTCACGTTTAAGGTACAGTTTTACCTTAGGATTACTCACCAGGTTGCGGGTCAGCGTCATCGCCGTCGGACGCCCGGCATAATCATGCAGCAGGGCCTTAAACTCTTTTTCGAATTCCGGGTCGTCTTTGGCTTCCAGGAAGGCGGCCTCAAGCTGATCCAGTGCAGGAATAAGCAGCTCGGGTACATACATCCCACCGAATTCGCCAAATTTTGTGTCTAACTGGTTCATACGATACCTATTTTTCGTTCATTAATACTGGCGTAGTCTGGCGAACAGACGTGCGAGTTTTTCGTTCGATTTTTTGCCGGGCGCCGACTCAGCGCCGGAATTAACATCAATCATGCCGGCACCGGTGTTCATCGCATCCACAACGTTGTCTACGCCGATGCCGCCGGCAAGGACGATGCATGACAAATCCTTAATCTGGCTGAGCAGCGTCCAGTCGAATTGTTGTCCGGTGCCACCGGACTTATCGCCAACGCGGCAGTCCAGTAACACCCGGTTAACCTCGGGTTCGGCGGTCAGTGCCATGATATCGGGCAGCTCACCACTGACGCCAACGGCCTGCCAGATTTCACAATCAGCAGGGAGCAGGGCTGACAGTGCCTGCCGGTAAGCGGTATCTTCACCGCCATGCAACTGAACCGCCTGCAGATTAAGCGCAGAGGCCAGTGCTGCGACGTTCTCCGGTGTTTCATTAACAAACACGCCAACGTAATTGCCTGGTGTTGCACTGACAATCGCGCGGGCTTGTTCGGGAGTAACATAGCGCGGCGATTTTTCCGCGAAAATCAGACCGGCATAGCTGGCACCGGCATCAAATGCGCTCTGTGCATCAGCGGGCGAGGTGATGCCACACACCTTTACCGCACCAAACACCAGTGATTTCACTGCGCGCGCCAGATCCGGCTGTGCCATCAGGGCACTGCCCACAAGAAACCCCTGACAGTGTGGCGCGAGGCGAAGCACATCGTCGTGCGTGTAAATGCCTGATTCAGAGATCACCACGTAGTCGTGACGGGCTTCATGCAACAGCGGAACCAGTTTTTCGGTGGTCGCCAAATCGGTAGACAGGTCGCGCAGGTTGCGGTTATTGATGCCAATAATGTTGGCCTCAAGGGCAATGGCGCGGTGCATTTCCTCTTCATTACTGACCTCGGTCAGTATGTCCAGCTTCAGTGACGTGGCTACCTCAGCAAGCGCCCGGTACTCGTCATCACTGAGCACGCTTAACATCAGCAACACCGCATCGGCATTAAAATGTCGCGCCAGGTAGACCTGATGCTCATCGATGAAAAAGTCTTTATTCAGCACGGGTTGCGCCACCCGCTCTGTTATATAAGCCAGATAATCGTAACTGCCCTGAAAATACTTCTCGTCGGTCAGCACCGAAATGCCAGCGGCAAAGGGGGTATAAGCCGCGATGATCTCATCCAGATCGAACGGCGACCGGATAAGGCCCTTAGACGGCGACGCTTTCTTACATTCGAAAATGAACCCGGCATCGGGCTTACTCAGCGCAGCAAACAAACTTTTGGTCGACGGTGTGACGGTCTGCTTAAGACTATCCAGCGGATACAGTTGCTTTAACTGCGCAACCACATCACGTTTATCTTCAACGATTTTTTTGAGTACATCAGCCATCAATTGACTCCTGTTGGCTTATGGCTGCCGCGTCCGAAATCACGGTCAGAGGACGTCCTTTACGCATGGTTTCCAGCGCAAGTTCAGCGCCCTCGGCAAATGACGTTACCTTACCAGTGACTTTGAGCAGTGCGGCGCAATTCATCGCAATGGCAGCGCGGTGTGCCTCTTTTCCCTCTCCGGCCAGTGCCGCTTCTACCATTTTCTGGTTGTCCTGCGGTTCGCCGCCGGCAATATCTTCCAGCCGGTATTCCGGCAATCCGAATGTTGCAGGGCTGACACGGTAATGACGAATATCACCATGTTCAAGGTCGAACACGTCAGACTCGCCATGCAGGGCAAGTTCATCCAGGCCGCTGCCGTGAACAATCATCGCACGGTGCTGTCCCAGCAACATCAGCGTTTTCGCGTAGGGTTCCAACAGCGCAGGACTGTAGACCCCAAACACCCCATGGGTGGGACTTGCCGGGTTGGCCAGCGGGCCGAGGATATTAAATAAGGTACGGGTTTTCAGTGCGGCGCGAACCGGTGCGGCAAAACGCATGCCGGCGTGATACACCGGCGCATAGAGAAAACAGAATCCGGCCTCATCCAGACAGCGCCGGGCGGTTTCCGGTGACATTTCAAGGTTCAGCCCAAACTCACGAAACAGATCGGCAGAGCCCGACCGGCTTGAGACACTGCGATTGCCGTGCTTGGCAACGGGTACGCCACAGGCGGCCGCAACCACAGCAGCGGCACTGGAAATATTGATGGTGTTGTGACCGTCGCCGCCGGTGCCAACAATATCGGCAAACGGATAATCGGGGGTCGGAAACGGGCGCGCATTGCTGACCATGGCACTGGCTGCACCGGCAATCTCGCTGGGCGACTCGCCCTTCATTTTAAGGGCCGTAAGCACAGCGGCGATGACGGCTTCATTTTGTTCACCGTGCATGATGCTGTTAAACAGTGAAAACGCCTGACTCTGTGACAAATCCTCACCGTCGAACAGGGCTGACATCAGCGCATTTACATCGGACATACGGGTTCTCCCTGAGTGAGATAGTCAATACTTTGTTTCAGCAGCAGGCTGCCTTCGGCGGTCAGAATAGACTCGGGATGGAACTGAAAGCCGAGCATATTATCGTCGGGATGATACACCGCCATCACGGTATCCTCGTGCCGTGCACACACCCTCAGACTGTCGGGCAACTGATGGGCAACCAGAGAATGATACCGGGCGACATGGAGCGGCTGGGGCAGGCCGGCAAACATGGCTTCGCCACTGTGTGAAATTGCCGAGGATTTACCGTGCATCACGGTCTCAGCACGGCCAACGGTACCGCCGTAATGCTCTACAATCGCCTGGTGGCCCAGACAAATTCCAATAACCGGAAACCGGCCGGCCACTTTGTTTAACAGTGCAGGCATACAGCCTGCATCCGCTGGCGCGCCCGGGCCGGGCGACAGCATCAGAATAACCGGTGTGGTTTTGGCCTGTTCCTCCATCAGTGCAAACAGGGCATCAGCGTCATAGTGATTGCGGTACACCCGGATAGACAATCCCATGGTGTATAACTCGTCCACCAGGTTGTAGGTAAATGAGTCGACGTTATCCAGCAAAAATACAGTGGTGGTGCGCATTACATCGTCTCCTGACCGTGATTGGCGACAAGCACCGCGTTGATGACTGCCTGCGCCTTGTTGCGGGTTTCATCGGCTTCAGACTGCGGATCGGAATCATGAACCACCCCCGCACCTGCCTGAATGTAGGCGATACCGTGTTTGACAAACGCTGAGCGGATCACGATGCAGGTGTCCATATCACCCGTGCCATTGAGATAGCCAACGGCACCGCCGTAGCTGCCACGGCGCTGCTTTTCTACCTGACGAATGAGTGTGGCGGCACTGACTTTCGGTGCGCCGACCAGCGTGCCCATGTTCATGCAGGCCTGATACGCGTGCAGCGCATCAAGATCGTCACGAAGCTGGCCAACCACCCGCGACACCAGGTGCATAACGTGCGAGTAACGATCCACTTTCAGCAGGTCTTTGACAAAGCGTGACCCCGGGCGACTGACCCGCGCCACGTCATTGCGCGCCAGGTCAACCAGCATAATGTGCTCAGACTTCTCTTTTTCGTCTTCACGCAGGTTAAGTTCTATCCGGCTGTCGAGATCATGATCAATGCTGCCATCAGGGCGTTTTCCGCGTTTTCGCGTACCGGCAATCGGATAGATTTCCACCTGATTGGACTCGCTTTCGTATTTCAGCGCAGATTCCGGGGAGGCGCCGAAAATCGTAAACTGTTCGTCCTGCATATAAAACATATACGGGCTGGGGTTTTGTTTCTTCAGACTGGCGTAGGCCGCTACCGGCGAGGGGCAGGGTAGCGAGAACGTACGTGATGGCACAACCTGAAAAATATCGCCCGCCAGAATATGCGACTTCAGGTAGCTGACATCCTGACAAAACGCCGCATCGTCTTTATTGACAGACACCGACGGCGTCTGCGCCGCTTTTACAGTGGGCAAGGCAGATACGCTATGCAGTTGTTCGCGCAGGGCCTCAAGACGCTGGGAAATACTAAAATAATGCTGCGCGACGTCCGGTCCGGAGAACACACTTCCGAGCAATTCGGTTTCACGGGTCTGGTGGTCGAACATCAGCAGCGTCTCTGCCAGATAAAAAACATAGTCCGGGCAGTCATTGTCGCCCTCATCGACGGCAGGCAGGCCTTCAAATCCGGCTAACAGGTCATAGGCGAATACGCCGCCTAAAAAGACGGCATGAGGGTGCTGGCGAATTGGCTGCAGGTTGTCCTTTAACAGGCGCAGTGCATCAAACACGCTGGCCGCTTTCAACCGGCTGTCTTCATCGAGTGTCCGGTCAGGTGCCGCCACGTTAAGGATAAGCCGGCTGGGCGAGACGTCGCTCACCGCGACATTGTCAGGTGCATGAGTATGAAACAGCGGCAGCACCGACTTACCGTTGTCTGACAGCGCATCGATGGTCACCGTATCACCACGGCATTCCAGACGCAGGGCAGCATCAACCATTAACAGGCTCTGCAGGTTGTCTTTCGACTCGATCTCGGCCGATTCCAGTAGCAGGGCGTTTGGTTTGCCCTCGCACAAGGTATAAAAGGCGGCGAGCGGGTCGTCGGTATAGTGCCCGGTCTGTGACAGGGTTTCGACATTCCCTGGATGTTGTCCGAGTTCAGCCAGACTCATTGTTGTCATTCTCCTGCTGCAAAAATAAAAAAAGGCCCGTTAAAAAACGGGCCTTTTTTTGTGTTAAACACGCACCAATGCGCACACCGCCCGTTATGTAGGGAAGTGCCACCACCACTGAGTTGCTGATTGTGCTGTTGTGAGTGTCAGATGCATTGGTCTGTTATTCTTTGAAACTTCGATAGGCTTCGAAGTTATTAATCCTTATACTGTGGCTATAGAAGAAAACAAAACACGCTTTGTGTCAACCGCTAAATTGCAGAATAGTTTGAAAATAGATTTACACAGTCATACCCGCTACTCCGATGGTCATCTGTCTCCGAGGGAGCTGGTATTGCGCGCGCACAGCATGCAGGTGGACGTCCTGGCAATCACCGACCATGATACGGTGGCGGGCCTGGATGAAGCGCACACTACTCAGGCTGAACAGTCACGACCAATGACACTGATTGATGGTGTGGAACTGTCAACACGCTGGCATGCGTTTGATATTCATATTGTCGGGCTGAACGTAAACCGGCAGTGTCCGGGCTTTAATGAGGTGTTGCGTAAACAGGCAGAAACACGCCATGAACGTGCGGTTAAAATTGGTGAAAAGCTGGCAAAGTGCGGCTTTGAGGGTGTGGAGAAATACGCCTTTGGTTACGCCGCAGGCGGACAGGTCACGCGCGCCCATTATGCCCGAGCGCTGGTCGACCATTACGGCGTTGGTTCCATGGCGAATGCGTTCGGACAATACCTGGGCAAGGGCAAACGCGCCGAAGTGAAAGCCAAATGGATCAGCATTGCTGAGGCGGTTGAGGCTATTCATGCGGCAGGCGGCCAGGCTGTGCTTGCTCATCCAGCGCATTACGATATGACGACAAAATGGCTGCGGCGGCTGGTGGCAGAGTTTGCGGCAGTTGGCGGTGATGCTATGGAAGCGGCGTGTCCGGGCATGAACCCGGAAAAACAAAAACTTGTGAATGCGCTGGTGATCGAACATGATCTGTTGGCATCGGCCGGCTCAGACTTTCACTTTCCGTCACGCTGGACGGAACTGGGCAGGCGTTTAACGCTGGACAGCGCACTGACCCCTGTGTGGCACGACTGGGACTGTGTGACAGCAACCAAATAAGGATAATGCAATGAGTCAGTTTTTTTACATCCATCCGGATAATCCTCAGCCCCGGCTGCTAAAGCAGGCGGCTGAGCTGATCCGTCAGGGTGAAGTGGTGGTGTACCCGACCGACTCAGGGTATGCCATAGGCTGTCAGATGGAAGATAAAAAGGCCCTGGACCAGATATGTCGCATTCGTGATATTGGCAAGGACCATAATTTTACGCTGATGTGTCGTGATATGTCCGAACTGTCCATTTACGCGAAAGTCGACAACGTCGCGTTTCGGCAGATCAAGAACAATACCCCCGGCCCATATACCTTCATTCTGAAAGCCACGCGCGAGGTACCGCGACGGTTGCAGAACCCTAAACGCAAAACCATCGGGATCCGGGTGCCGGATAATCAGATTGCACTGAAACTACTGGAAACCCTGGACGAGCCGTTAATGTCCACGTCATTGATTTTACCCGGAAATACCATGGCTGAGTCTGATCCTGATGTGATCCGCGACCAGCTGGAAAAACAGGTCGGACTGATAATTCACGGTGGCTATCTGGGCGAACATCCCACCACGATAGTGGACTTATCTGAAGGCGAACCGGTGATCCTGCGTACCGGTAGCGGTGACACGACGCCCTTCGAATGAGTGAGCAGGCAGACATTCAGCAGCCAGATGTGACGCCCGTAGCGGCGTCGGAGCCGGTACAACAGCCGTTACCGCTGGCTTTTATCAATGGCGAGGCGGTCATAGAAAAGCCGCAGGATCTGTTCATTCCGCCTGACGCGCTGGAAGTGATCCTTGAGTCGTTTGAAGGACCGCTGGATTTACTGCTTTACCTAATCCGCAAACAAAAATTTGATATCACCACGCTTCCTGTGGCGACCATCACTGAGCAGTACATGGAGTACGTTGACGTGATGACATCGCTGAACCTGGAACTGGCGGCGGAATACCTGCTCATGGCGGCCATACTGGCAGAAATTAAGTCGCGGTTATTATTGCCCAGGCGCAGTGATCAGGACGATGATGAAGAGGATCCGCGCGCAGAGCTTATCCGGCGCCTGAAAGAATATGAAATTGTTAAACAGGCGGCAGAAGACTTAGATGCCCAGCCACGACTGGAACGCGATATTTTTACCGTCAATGTAGCGACACCCGACAGCGTAGAGCCGCTGAGAATTGAGCCCGATGTGTCACTGCAGGATCTGGTGCTGGCATTCGCCGGTGCACTCAAGCGGGCCGAAGCCTTCGAGCATCATACTATCTCACGCGAAGCACTGAGCACCAGGGAGCGCATGTCCCTCATCCTCTCTGTGGTTGGCAGCTCGGCCTACACGCCACTGGAGGCGCTGTTCAGTGTAGAGGAAGGCAAAGCCGGAGTAGTGGTGTCATTTCTGGCCATTCTTGAGCTGGTAAAAGAGCAGCTTATCCTGTGCATTCAGGCAGGACCTTACGCCAGAATTCATGTAAAATTGAAAGCCAATGAAAAAGATTAACCCTGTCCAGTTAAAGCAGCTCGTTGAGGCGGCACTGTTTGTTGCAGATGCGCCCCTGTCCAGACAGCAGCTGAAAGAGACCGTCCTTGCCGAGTTTACAGTATCAGACACCGCGCTTAACAAGGTGCTCAAAGAACTGATACTCGATTACCAGCCACGTGGTATTCAGCTGGTGGAAGTGGCCAGTGGTTATCGGTTTCAGTCGCTGGACAGCCTGAGCCCCTGGCTCAGTAGATTGTGGCAGGAAACCGCGCCACGGTACTCCCGCGCCATGCTGGAAACGCTGGCGCTGATTGCCTATCGTCAGCCCATTACCCGTGGCGAAATTGAACAGGTGCGCGGCGTGGCGGTGTCCAGCAATATTATGAAAACCTTGTCCGAACGGGGATGGATAAAAACCGTCGGTCACAAAGAAGTACCGGGCCGGCCGGCGTTATACGCAACCACCCGCGAATTTCTTGATTATTTTTCACTGTCGTCGTTAGACCAGTTACCCAGTGCTGAGGCTTTCAGCAGCATGATGGATGACGTTGAACGTGAAGTAACTGCTGCCATGCAGGAGGATGCACCGTCTGATAATGACCGTGCGACAACAAACGAACATGAATAGAGTGTGACGAAATGACTGAAAAACTGCAAAAAGTGCTGGCCAATCAGGGGCTTGGTTCCCGTCGTGAAATGGAACGCTGGATAGACGAAGGACGGGTTAGTGTTAACGGAAGCATCGCGAAACTGGGTGACCGTGTTGATGAAACCGCCCAGATCCGCGTCGATGGCCACCTGCTGTCGCGTCAGACGGAGAAGCCGGTGTGTCGCGTGCTGATGTACAACAAACCCGAAGGCGAGCTATGCAGCCGTGTCGATCCGGAAGGCCGTCCTACGGTGTTTGATCGCCTGCCATCCATTCGCATTGGCCGCTGGATTGCGGTAGGCCGTCTGGATATCAACACCAGTGGGTTGCTGCTGTTTACCAATGACGGTGAGCTGGCCAACCGGCTGATGCACCCGAAATGCGAAGTGACCCGTGAGTACGCGGTGCGCGTTTTCGGCGACGTGCCCAATCAGACCCTGGCCAAGCTGACGCGTGGCGTGGAACTGGAAGATGGCCTCGCAAAATTCACCACAATTCGCCCGCGTAAAGAGTCGGGCGGTGAAGAAGAGAGCATGAATCGCTGGTTTAACGTTACGCTGGCAGAAGGGCGTAACCGTGAAGTTCGACGTCTCTGGGAGTCTCAGGACGTGCAGGTAAGCCGCCTAATCAGAGTCAAGTATGGTCCGGTTTCGCTGCAAAAACGTCTGCCTCAGGGCGCCTGGGTGGAGCTTGGGCTGGAAGAAGTGAATGCGCTGCGATCACTGGTGCAACTGCCGCTGGAAACCCAGACGCTTATTGATGCCCGTCAGAATAAACTGGATCACGCCCGTATCAGCCGTATGCGCCGTTCGGTGAAGAAGCATAAGGTGCGTCAGGAACGCGGTCATGAACCGCGCAGCAAGCTGAACACAAAACGACGCTAGTGGCAGCCTTCATCGAAGGCATAATGCACTGTCAGTGCATCAATGGCTTTGCGTTGGTTGGTTAAAAAGCGATTAAAGCGGGAAATCAGCTCTGGATGTGCCTTGGTTGACAGGCGATAGGTCAGCGGAAAAGCCGGAAGGCTTTTGAGCTGGGCGAGTTCTTCTGTCGCTAAACCCAACAGCGATGCCTGATGTTCGATAGCGCTTATGTGTAAATCCAGCGCGTCAATCATGTCATTAAACAGCATTCGGGTCAGCACCCTTAACGACGGGTCGCTGACCAGTTTTACTTTGTTATCACGCAGTAATGCATCCCAGTGCCGTGAAGGGGTGAACCCCTGAAGCGTGCCAACCGTTTTTACCTGTTCCTGCTGATGGTCACGGTTTTTCGCCAGTACCACCGTCGACTGGCAAATCGACAGGATGGGTGCACTGTAAATAAGCGCGTCATCCTGTTCACTGCTCCAGAGTGGATTATCCGGTAAGCGTAAGTCGATAGCGCCATCGTCGAACCAGGTGCTGAACCGGGAAATGGGCAATGGAATAAATTCCAGCGCAATGCCTTCACTGTCAGCAAATGTCTGCAGAATGTCTTTCATCAGACCGCGCCCGTCAGCCTGGCTGAAATCCATGATGGGGTAATAACTGATGTCTTCAACGCCAACACGGTATGAAGCTGCCTGCGTCGGTACCAGCGTCAGATAAAACAGCAGCGACAGGAGAAAAAACTTCATGGCAACAGATGAGCAAAACGACCAATACAGCTTTCACCATAGCGCGAATTACGCGTAAACGCGAAAGCATTTCGATGAATACTATGATGCCGCGATGGGGAAAACATCAGGGTGCACGCCCTGACACGTCGTATTACGATCTTTCGCTGCAGTATTGCGTAGCCATACCTGAAGGTTAATAGATTGAATACAAATCCAATGACAGGGGAGGGATAGTATGGATTCGATGCCGCAACTGGGAATGGGAACGTTTCGCCTGAAAGAAGAGGTGGCCCGGCAGGCGGTTGCTGATGCGCTGGCTGCGGGTTTTCGGCATATCGACACCGCCCAGTTTTACGACAACGAAGAACAGGTTGGTGATGCGCTTATTGCCAGTAAGCCTGACCGTGATGAGGTATTTGTTACTACCAAGGTCTGGTATGAGCATCTGGGCACCGATAAATTCATGCCCAGTGTGTACGAAAGCCTGTCAAAACTGAAACTCGACTATGTCGACCTGCTGCTGATCCACTGGCCGTATCCGGGGGATGACATTCCCATGGAAACGTACTTAGGCGAGCTCGCTAAAGCGAAACAACTGGGACTGACACGGCATATCGGCGTGTCGAATTTCACCATTGATCAGATGAAGCAGGCACAGGCGATTCTGGGAGACGGCGAAATCTTTACCAACCAGATTGAGCTGCATCCATTTATGCAGAATCGCAGTGTGGTGGACACATGCCGTTCATTGGGTATTGGCGTGACTGCCTATATGCCGTTTGCGGTGGGTAAAATTCTGAATGACGACACGCTCAACGCTATTGCGCAGCAACACAATGCAAGTCCTGCTCAGGTCGTACTTGCCTGGCTTGAGCACAAAAATATCCACGCTATACCGTCGTCAACCAGCCGCGCGCACATTCAGGAAAATGCGGCATATCAGCGCGTCTCGCTGACAGCCGATGAGATTGCCCGGATTGATGATTTGGATAACGGCGAGCGTATCGTCAATCCGGACTTTGCGCCGGACTGGGACTAGCGCGCGGTCAGCGAAAACACCAGTGCACGGGCGTCAACCTGACCTTTCAGGCCGCCCTCAACGGGCTGCTCCTGCAGCAGGGAAACGGTGTAGCGATGTTCGTAATGATCGCGCACCTCACATTCTGATACCGCAAATGGAGGGCCATCCATTGCTTGCTGATCATAATCGAATGTCAGTAGCAGCTGGTCGGCCTTTGCGGTAATGTCAGCGATGTGCGCCGTGTAACGCTGACGCATGGCGAAAGGCAGGGCAACCAGTGCAGCGCGATCGTAAACAGCGGTAACCCGGCCAAGCTGGGTGGCGGTCAGTTCAAATACATCACCGACAAAGATGGTCACATTCTCAAACCGGTAAACTTTAAATGGTCCATCCTGCGTAACGTGCGGGGGGACATCCAGTTCGTCGAACAGTTGCTGCACTGCACGCTCACTTAATTCTGCACCGACCACATCACATTGCAGGGAAAGCAGGTAACCAATGTCTTTCGTCTTGCCGCAGAGCGGCACAAACACGCGCGGTGCATCGGCTTTTTTCACCAGTGAGCAATATTTTTTCAGAAACGGATTGCCACTTTCCTCGTGAAAACCAATTTCATTTTTTTCCCATCGTTCGTGCCAAAAGTCGTGCTCCATGGTGTGTCTTACCTCGCAAAGCGTGAATAGCAATGGCGATATTGTACGGACAACGCACCGGAATGTCTCGACGGATCCCGGATAGCAGCACAAACGGGCGTGCATCCTCAGACGGGAATGGCATAATCACACGCAGCACTATGTAATCAGACATTAATCAAGGAATGCTATGAGTTCATCGACGGTCAGGCTGACGCAGTTCAGTCATGGAGCAGGGTGCGGCTGCAAGCTGTCACCGGCGGTACTGGCAGATATTCTTAAAACCAGCGAACAAATGCCGTTTCCGCCTGAATTGCTGGTGGGCAATGCGTCTGGCGATGACGCCGCCGCGTATGATATGGGAGACGGCAATGTCATTCTGAGCACCACCGATTTTTTTATGCCTATTGTGGATGATCCGTTTGATTTTGGCAGAATTGCAGCAACCAATGCGATCAGTGATATTTATGCGATGGGTGGGAGGCCGCTGATGGCGATTGCGATCCTGGGCTGGCCTATCAACACCCTGCCTGCTGACATTGCGGCGCAGGTACTGAATGGCGCCCGTGAAACCTGTCGTCAGGCCGGGATCCCACTGGCCGGGGGGCACAGCATTGATTCCGCCGAACCTATTTTTGGTCTGGCCGTGACCGGGCAGGTCGAGAAAGCCAGACTGAAGCAGAATGACAAAGCCCGTGAAGGCGATATTCTGCTGCTGAGCAAACCGCTCGGCGTAGGCGTGCTTACCACCGCTGAAAAACAAGGGAAGCTGAAATCTGAGCATGTCAGTATTGCACCGGCACTGATGTGCCAGCTCAATCATATTGGTGAAAAACTGTCGGCGTTATCCGGCGTGTCCGCAATGACCGATGTCACCGGCTTCGGGCTTCTTGGGCATCTTATTGAGATGGCCGAGGGGAGTCAGCTTTGTGCCCGGTTGTCGCTGGCTGGCGTGCCGGTGGCCGAGGGCGTATCGGAGTACATTGCACAAGGCTGTGTGCCGGGCGGTACCCAGCGCAACTTTGCCGCCTATGGCCACAAAGTGGCTGGCCTCAGCGCGCAGGATGTCCCGCTGTTATGCGATCCACAAACCTCTGGCGGTCTGTTGGTGGCGGTTGAGCCCACTGCACTGGATGATGCCCTGGCAGTAGCGGCCGCACACGGCGTCACGTTGTATGTGGTCGGTAACCTGCGCGCGCAGACGGATGATGTCAGGGTCGTTATCAATGACTAACGGCAACGATGCCCTCTATCGCCGCCTGCTGGTGGCCAATACGTCATTTATCGACAGCCGGGCACCGGCTGAATATGCCAAAGGTGCCTTCCCCAATGCCGTCAGTCTTCCCCTGATGACCGATGAAGAGCGGGCTCAGGTGGGGACCTGTTATAAACAGCAGGGCCAGGAGGCAGCCATAGCGCTGGGGCACCGCCTGGTGCACGGCGCCGTGAAGGAAGCCCGTGTTGCTGCCTGGCAACAACACCTGCAAGCCAATCCTGATGCCTGGCTTTATTGTTGGCGCGGAGGTCTGCGATCGCAGCTGGTTCAGCAATGGCTCAGCGAGGCCGGAACCCCGGTTGAACGGGTGCCGGGCGGCTACAAAGCGCTTCGTCAGCACATTTTGCAGTTTCTTGACTCGCAGGCCTGTGAACAGCCTTTTGTGGTCGTTTCAGGCTACACCGGCAGTGGTAAAACCCTGCTCATTGCGGCCAGTGAACACAGTATTGATTTGGAAGGACTGGCTAATCACAAAGGCTCGGCATTCGGCGCCGATATCACACCACAGCCTACTCAGATTAATTTCGAAAACCATCTGGCGATTGCCCTGATGCAGCGCCAGTCAACGCACCCGTTACTGGTTGAGGATGAGGGCAGTTTCATTGGTAGTTGCAACATGCCGCTGCGTTTTTACAGCCATTTGTCCAGCATGCCGTGTGTGATCCTGGACGAACCGATGGACGTGAGGGTAGCGAACCTCATTCAGACGTACGTGTCGGCGCTGTTACAGAGCTGTCAGCAACACCAGTCAGACGACCCGTTTGCCGCATTTGAACACATGCTTACGCGCTCGCTGTACCGTATTCGAAAGCGCCTGGGTAACGAAGCCTATCGTCAGATTAAAGGGATGCAGGAAGCGGCGATTAAGGACACGCTGTTAACCGGAGAAACCGCGTTACATGGTGCCTGGATTGCTGCTCTGCTGGAGCGCTATTACGACCCCATGTACCGCTACCAGCTGGGTCAGTCTGAGCGAGCTGTTCTGTTTCAGGGCAATCGGCAGGCTATTCTCGACTGGTGGCAGTCGTACCGCTTACAGTCGACCTGAAAATACGCTGTGCATTCACCGTTTTTTCTTTTTATGATCTAGACTTAGCTCAGGTTAAAGCAATGAGCAGGTATGCCGATGGTGGTTGATACAGGTCAAACTGTCTGGGAGGTCTGCGCGTTAGTCTTACTGCACGGATTGGCAGGAAAAAACCACCATGGCTGACACCAGGCTTCGTATTTTATGCATCGGCAACCTGTTGCACGGCAATGACAGTGTCGGCTACCGGGTTTATTCGGCGCTGTGTCGCGCCTCGTTGCCCGGTTCGGTTGACCTTATCGATGGTGGCACCGGCGGACTGACGTTGCTGCCGCTGTTTAAAGGCGTGCCGCAGGTATTGCTGGTGGATTGTGTAAAAAGCACGGCACCTGAGGGCAGTGTAGCGCTGTACCCGGATATTGGCCGTGGATGGCCCGCCGACTATGCCGACAATGCGCTGCATGGGGGCAGTATGGCAACCCTGCTGGCGATGCTGCCGGTGTATATCAAAACGCCGCCACGTGTTGACCTGCTCTGTGTATCGGCCCGTTCGCTTGAACACTTTTCCGTGCGGACAGATTTTGACGCCGGGGAGGTTGTGGATGCGTTGTGCGCGCGTGTGCTCGATTACGTTAGCGCATTGAATACACAAACCACGGAACAGACAAAAAAGGAGAAAACGTCATGATCCGGCTGATTACGGTATTGATACTGCTGCTTAGTCCACCTGTGGTGATGGCGCATGGCAACCATGGGCTGTCATCATTATCGGCTGCGCTTCACCTTATTGTTCATCTGATGCCCTGGCTCGCGTTACTGTTACTGGCGGGCTGGCTGGTTATCCGCACCGTGAAACGGTCATGCTCGCCATGCCCGCACCGGTAAGTGGTATTACCGTAACCGTCAGCGGTTGTGTCCAGGGCATTGGATTTCGCCCGTTTGTTTGCCGGCTGGCGGTTTCTGAAGGTATTACCGGGAAAGTACGCAATACCCGTAGTGGAGTGGTGATTGAGGCCACGGGTACGCCGCAACAGCTAGAGCGCTTCGTGATGACGCTGCAAAGCACCGTGCCAGCCCCTGGCCGGATTGATCACCTGGACGTGCAGCCCTGCCAGCACGCGCCGTCGGCGCCGCGTTTTATCATTTCAGACAGCGAACAGCATGGCTATATCAGCGACGTGCTGCCCGACATGGCGATGTGCGACACGTGTCGTGATGAAATGCAAAGTACGTCCCATCGGTTATCTGGCTACCTATTTAACAGTTGCCCGCAGTGCGGGCCGCGTTTTTCGATGATTCGCCACATGCCCTATGACCGGGATGCCACCGCCATGGACGCCTTCGCACTGTGCGCAGCATGCCAGCAGGACTATGCAAGCCAGACCAGCCGCCGCTTTCATACCGAAGGTATCGGATGCCCACAGTGTGGTCCCGGCGTTACGCTGCTGGATAATCAGGGCCAGCAGGTTGAAGATAAAGAGCAAGACGTAATCCGACGGGCTGCAGAGTGGCTTAGGCAGGGCAGGATCCTGGCAGTCAAAGGCATAGGCGGCTTTCATCTTTGTGTCCGTGCACAGGCTCCTGAAGCAATTGCGTTACTGCGCGAGCGTAAGCACCGTCCCGCCAAACCACTGGCTGTGATGATGCAGGATATTGCCCAGGTGCAGCGCTATTTTCGTCTTACCGCTGCGGAAGTGACGCAACTGTGCAGTCCGGCAGCGCCTGTCGTACTGTTGCCCAAACAGCGCCAGACAGCCCCTTTGCCTGAGAACATTGCCCCTGACGTCGATTGCGTGGGCGTGATGCTGGCCTATACCGCGCTGCACCTTGAGCTGATTCGTGCCGTGGGTGAGCCGGTCATTATGACGTCTGGCAATCAGAATGGGGCGCCGTTATGCACAGATAATGACACTGCACTGCGCGCGCTGGCCGGTATTGCCGATGGCTGGCTGATGCATAACCGCGAGATTGTCCGCGGTATTGATGATTCGGTGGTCAAGGTTGTGTCGGAGGAGGTGCAAGTCCTGCGGCGCGCCCGCGGCTTCGTGCCAGCGCCACTGCAACTGCCGCAGCCGTTGGTATCAGGAAGTGCCTTGCTGGCCATGGGCGCGGATATCAAAAATACGCTTGCCGTTGCGCGCGATAACAAGGTGGTGTTATCCGGCCACAATGGCGACCTGCAGCACCCAGATTGTTATGTGCACGCCAAAGACCAGGCCGGACAGTTGTGTGCCCTGTTGGGGGCGCGTCCGCAGGCCATTGTGATTGATAAGCACCCTGATTATTTTTCGTCAAAGCTGGGTCGGGAACTGGCCGCACGTCATGATCTTCCTGTTATTGCCGTTCAGCACCACCATGCACATATGGCCGCCTGTCTGGCTGAGAACGGGGTGACGCTTTCTTCGCCGGTACTTGGGATTGTGCTGGATGGCAGCGGGTATGGGGATGACGGGACAATGTGGGGCGGTGAGCTTCTGCTGGCCGATTATCAACAGTCAGTTAAAGCAGGCGGACTGAAACCCTATACCCTGCTTGGCGGTGATAAAGCAAGCCGCCAGCCATGGCGCAACCTCGTCGCGTTGCTTCATCAGGCAGAAATTGACCTGAATGCACCCTGGCGGGCGCGTTATGAAACCCTGGCCGGTGCGTTGTCACCGCTGGCATTCACCCTGGTTCAGCATGCAGAGCAAGGCGTGATGACCAGTTCTGCCGGGCGGCTGTTTGATGCGGTTGCGGCGCTGCTCGGTGTCGCACCGGCAACACTGAGTTATGAAGGGCAGGCCGCGATGCGTCTTGAAGCGCTGGCTGGGACGCATGACGCGACCTGGCCGGTGTTGCCGTTTGACCTGTATTTTGAGCAGGGACAGTGGCAGCTTGACCCACGCAGATTTATGCGACAGTTGTGTGCACGTTTTGCCGACGGGGCTGCGCCAGCGCTTCTGGCCGCCTGGTTTCATGAGGTGTTTGCGGCCAGCTGGGTCGCGCTGGTTGACGCTGTCTGTCAGCATGGCGGTTATCGCGGCCGCGAAATTGCACTGAGCGGCGGTGTTTTTCAGAATGCCAGGCTGCTGATGAGCCTGCAAACCCGGCTTGAAGCACAAGGCTTTACGGTTTACCGACACCGGCGCGTACCCGCCGGTGACGGGGGTATTGCGCTGGGCCAGAGTATTATTGGCCAGCATTGTTGGAGGGCAAACTGATGTGTCTGGGCGTACCGGCAAAACTGATTGCGATCACCGATGAGGCTGTGGGACTGGCGCTGGCGGAAACCCAGGGCGTGACGCGTGAAGTCAGTCTGGCCATGCTCGCTTTGCAGGGGCAGCCTGTGACATCACTGCTTGGGCGCTGGGTTCTCATTCACGTGGGATTTGCCATGGCGCTGATTGATGAGGATGAGGCAGCGCGTACGCTGACACTGTTACAGGACATGGAAAATGACGGACCTTAGTATGCCGGCGCAGCGTGACCCGGCCCTGGTCAGGCGCCTTGCCGATAAAATTAACCAGGTGGCAAGCGGGGTTGCCAACCGTCTTGGACGCCCGCTGCAAATTATGGAAGTGTGCGGCGGGCATACCCATGCGTTGTTTCACAGTGGGATTGACCAGTTACTGTCTGCCGATGTGGAATTTGTGCACGGACCGGGGTGTCCGGTTTGCGTGTTGCCACCCGAGGCCATCGATCAGGCCGTCGGTCTCGCCGGTCAGCCTGATACGATGCTGGTTACCTTCGGTGATGTTTTACGGGTACCAGGTTCATCCACCACACTCGCCGGTCTGCAGGCACGCGGCGCAGATATTCGCGTGGTTTACTCGCCAATGGATGTCATTGCGCTGGCCCGGGCTCATCCGGAAAAAAACGTTATCTTTCTGGCAATTGGCTTTGATACCACCATGCCAGCGGTGGCGCTGACCATTGAGCAGGCAGCGCGGGACCAGGTGAATAATCTCAGGTTTCTGTGTTACCACATCCGGCTTATTCCCACTTTGCAGGCACTGCTTGAAAGAAAAGACGTTGTGATTGACGGGTTTATCGGTCCGGGTCATGTCAGCATGATCATTGGTAAAGACGCATACGAACCGCTGGTCCGCGCATGGCACACACCTTTGGTTGTGGCAGGCTTCGAGCCGGTCGATATGATGCGGGCATTGTGGATGGTGGTTGTTCAGCTTGACGAACAGCGCTGTCAGGTTGAAAACGCCTATGAGCGGGTAGTGACGGACGCAGGGAATGTACGTGGACTCGATGCCATCAGACGGGTATTTGCCGCAGACGACGTAACCTGGCGTGGTGTTGGTCGAATTCCCGGCTCTGTGCGTTCACTGAATGCCAGTTACGCAGCATTGGATGCCAGCCGGATGGCAGGCCTGCAGACGCCGGCAGAGCATGATGAGCCGGTATATTGTGCCGACGTACTTACCGGAAAACGCAAGCCAACCGCCTGTCCGCATTTCAACACAGACTGTCACCCCCATTCGCCCAAAGGCCCCCTGATGGTGTCGGGGGAAGGGGCATGCGCAGCCTATTATCGCTATCGACGTCATCAGACGGATAGCAACACTGAGGCGCAGTATGAAAAAGGATGATGTCATCACGCTGGCCCATGGCGCAGGCGGACGCGCCTCAGAGGCGCTTTACCGGGACATATTTTATCCGGCGTTTGGCCTTAACGGCAGCCAGCCTGATGCGGCGGCCATGGCAATGCCGGAACTTGCGGTCACAGGCAGCAGGCTGGCCATGACCACTGACAGTTTTGTGGTGTCTCCGCTGACCTTTCCCGGCGGTGATATTGGCAAGCTGTCGGTGTGCGGTACGGTGAATGATCTCGCGGTAAGCGGCGCCAGACCGCGCTACCTTAGCGCTGGATTCGTGATTGAGGAAGGGCTGCCGCTCAGCATCTTAACTGACATTGCCCGGTCAATGGCACGTGCAGCGAGTGAGGCCGGAGTCAGTATTGTTACCGGCGATACCAAGGTGGTGGCCAGAGGGCAGGCGGACAAAGTGTATATCAACACTGCTGGTGTCGGCGTGGTACCGCCGGACCGGTCTGTGAGCACGCATGGTGCGAGGCCGGGCGATGCCGTGCTGGTCAACGGCTTTATTGGCGATCATGGCGCTGCGGTGATGCTGGCGCGCGGCGAGCTGGGGCTCAATGCCACACTACACAGTGACTGCGCGCCGTTAAATGGTCTGATTGAGTCGGTTTTCTCGGCGTGTCCTCATCTTCAGGTGATCCGTGATGCTACACGGGGCGGTGTGGGGGCGGTGTTATCCGATATCGTCCGCGACGCCGGGGTGACTGTCGCACTTGACGAAGCCAGCCTGCCTGTCCGGCCAGAGACCCGGGCAATTTGTGAGCTGCTCGGTATGGAAGCGCTGTTTTTCGCCAATGAAGGACTGGCGGTGTTCATTGTGCCGCAGGGTGACGCAGACAAGGTGCTTGCTGTGATGCGCGATCACCCGTACGGACAGCATGCCTGTCAGATAGGTCAGGTGTTGTCATCAACCGATCCTTTGCTCTACATCAATACCATTTTTGGCGGTAAGCGCATGATTGAACTACCTTATGGAGTGCAACTCCCTCGAATTTGCTGAGTGTACAGACAAGGACATCACATGCATGAGCTCTCGGTTATCACGGCACTGATTGATGCCGTTGCACACTACCAACACGCCGAACATGACAGCGATGTTGGTGCAATCAGTGTAGAGGTAGGCCAGCTGACCTGTGTGGATAAAGACCGTCTGCAGTTTTGTTTTGATATGGTGAAGGAGGACGCCGGACTGGCTACCGCGGCGCTTCGCCTGGAAACCGTGCCAGCGGTGGCGCGATGCCTTGTCTGTTATTCCGAGTTTACGGTGTCCCGGACCGGTGAGCCTTGCCCATGCGGCAGCTACCAGTATGAATTGCTTTCCGGGAACGAACTGAACCTGACTAAAATTGAGTTTGTCTGATGTGTACACATTGCGGCTGTGGCAGCGATAAAGCCAGCTTAATCAACCCGTCGTCCACCACACCGGCTAAAATACTAAGCCTGTCTCAGGACAATAAAGCACTGCATCTGCACCACGCGCTGCTGGCCGGTAACGATGCGATTGCTGAGGCGAACCGGCATCACTTTGCTCATCATCATCACACCTGTCTGAATCTGATGGGCACGCCCGGAGCAGGGAAAACCGCCTTGCTTGAGATGCTGATCCAGCGGCTTCGTCAGCAGGGACGAGGTGTTGCCGTGCTTGAAGGTGACCAGCACACCAGCAATGATGCCCGCCGGATCCAGGCCGCAGGAGGTCAGGCGCTGCAAATTAACACAGGAACAGGCTGTCACCTGGATGCTGAGATGATCCGGGCGGGCGCCGAGTCGCTGCATTTACCGGATGGTAGCCTGCTGATTATCGAAAATGTGGGGAATCTGGTTTGTCCGGCGCTGTTTGATTTGGGTGAGTCAGCCAAAATTGCCATGATGGCGGTCACCGACGGCGACGACAAACCGGTTAAATACCCGCATATGTTCAGTCACTGCGAACTGGTGATCGTTAACAAGGTCGATCTGCTGCCTTACGTGGATTTTGACATGGACAAGGTCAGACACGATCTCTCTCATCTGAATCCGGGCTGTCCCGTACTGACGTTGTCAGCCAAAACCGGTGAGGGCGTTGATGCTGTGCTTGCCTGGCTTACCGACAGGCTCGCTGATGGCTAAGTCGTTCTTATCCCGGTCTGATTTCTCCGCCCTGTTTAGTGCGCTTGTGAAAGCGGGCTATGAGGTCATTGGCCCCCAGGAGAAGCAGAGCGCTATCGTTTTTGAGCCATTATCCGACGTGTCGGCACTGCCATGGGGAATACGTGATGCCACCGCTCCCGGACAGGTGACACTCAAGGAGGCTGAAGCGTCACGCTGCTTTCGCTGGAATTCGACGCCGCAGAGCTTCAAGCCCTGGCTGTTTAAACCATCACAAACCCTGTGGCAGGCAACACCGGTAAGCGACGGCTTTCGTTTCACTCAAACCGAACCGGAAGCCACCCCGCTGGCGTTTTTCGGTGTCAGAAGTTGCGACATTGCCGCCTTGTATCTGCAGGATAAACATTTTATGCATGGCCCCTACGCCGACCCCTGGTATTCGGCGCAGCGCAAGCAGTTATTCATTGTGGCGGTTAACTGCGCACAGGCCAACGACACCTGTTTCTGTGTGTCTACCGGTGACGGGCCGCAAGCGCTGTTTGGCTACGACATCGTTCTGGACGAACTCGATGACGGTTATCTGATTGAAGCCAACAGTGAGCGAGGGACGACGCTGCTTGCCACGCTTCCGCTTCATAAGGCGACAGAACGACAGCGAGAGCAGGCAGCCGCGCAGTTGCAGGCTGCCTCGCAACAGTCGCGCACCATGCCGGGACCGGAGGCGTTGCTGCGTCTGGCCGACCATCTTGATGACGCGCAATGGCTTGAGATTGCCGAGCGCTGTCTGGCCTGCGGAAACTGCACATCAGTATGTCCTACCTGCTTTTGCGCTAAGCAGGAGTCTGAAGAGGATATTCGCTCAGGTGACTATGCGCAGGTTCGCTACTGGGACTCGTGCTTCAGTGAAAAGCATGGGCATATTGCCGGCAAAAACATTCGCGGCGAGATCAGTCAGCGTTATCGCCAGTGGGTGTTGCATAAACTGGTCACCTGGCAGTCGCAGTATCAGCGCAGTGGCTGTGTTGGCTGCGGGCGTTGCGTAAGCTGGTGTCCGGCTGCCATCGATCTGGTGGATGAAGTGAATCGTATGCTGGGAGTGCAGGTCAGTGGATAGTATGTTACCGGTCAGTGCCCGTATTGCGGCGAAGACCGTTGAAAGCCGCGGACTTGAAACCCTGCATCTGGATGTGGCGTCAGACACGCCATTTACCTTTCGGTTTGGGCAGTTCAACATGATTTCCGTGCCCGGTATCGGCGAAATTCCTATTTCTATCATGGGCTGGCAGGACGGCCTGCTGATGCATACGATTCGGGGTGTTGGCAGGGTGTCTAATGCCTTGCTGGCGCTGCCCGAACACAGTGCTGTTGGCCTTCGGGGGCCGTTCGGACAAGGCTGGCCGCTGGAAATGTTTGAAGGACGCGACCTGATATTTATTACGGCCGGACTGGGCTGTGCGCCGGTCGTCGCCGCCATCAATCACGCTGTTACGCACCGCAACCGCTACCGAAAGATTGTGATTTTACAGGGTGTAAAACACCATGATGATCTGCTTTGGCAGGCAAAATATGATGCCTGGCGCGATATTGGAAACTGCCAGGTGCTGCTGGCGGCCAGTGAGGAGAAAAAACGTAAATACCACTGGCGGCTCGGTATGGTGACCGAGCTGCTGGAGTATGCTGATTTTGATCCCAGACACTGCGCGGTGATGATCTGCGGCCCGGAAATTATGATGCTCTCTGCGTTACCCTATCTGGCGAAAAAACAGGTCAGTGATGACGATATTTATCTCAGCATGGAGCGCAATTTTCAGTGCGGACAACGTGCCTGCGGTCATTGTCAGCTTGGGCCTTATTTTGTCTGCCATGACGGGCCGGTGTTCCGCTACCCCGACTTAAAACCCTGGCTTGGCCGGGCAGGGATCTGATATGGCCAATACGCTGACAGTTGCCATCCACAAACTTACATCCTGTTCAGGCTGCCAGTTGTCGTTTTTGAACTTAGGGTCTGACTTGCTCAAAGTGCTGGAGAAAGTCACGTTTGTACATTTTATTGAAGCCGGCTTGTATGCCCCGGATGACGATGTCGATCTGGTGCTGGTGGAAGGCAGCGTCTCTACCGCTGACGATCTGGCCCGGCTGGAACTGGCCCGTAGCCACGCCAAATGGCTGGTAACCATGGGCGCCTGTGCAACCAGTGGCGGTGTGCAGGCACTGCGTAATATGGGCAACAAGGATGAATGGACACGCACGGTCTACGCGCATCCTGAATTTATTGAAACGCTGGACAACTCTACCCCGGTGGCTGAACACGTTAAGGTGGACTTTGAGCTGTGGGGGTGTCCCGTGACTGCCGCACAGCTCATTGCGCTGATTCAGCAACTGAGCGCCGGTGTACTGCCTAAAGACGATGCAGAAAAGGTCTGCATGGCCTGTAAGCGTGACCAGAACGTCTGCGTCATGGTGACCCGGCAGGCCCCGTGCCTGGGTCCGGTCGTCCGGACCGGCTGTGGTGCGCTCTGCCCGGCGTTTGGTCGCGCCTGTTACGGATGTTTTGGCCCCTCTGAGCAACCCAATGCAACCAGTCTCAGTAACCGCTTTGCCGGACTGGGTTTGCAGCCTGACGCAATCGTTCAGCGGTTTGCTGCCATTCACAGCCATGCCCCCTCCAATCAGACGCAGATACAGCGCTGGCAGCAAATCAACGTGACCGAGGTGAAGTAATGGGCAACCGTAAAATTAACCTGAATGTGCCGTTTATTACGCGCGTCGAAGGTGAGGGTGCACTGACACTGACGGCCTCCGGTAATGATATCGAGAAACTGCATCTGCAGATTTTTGAGCCTCCGCGCTTGTTCGAACGGTTTCTGGTCGGCAAATCTTATCAGGAGGTGCCGGACCTGAGTGCGCGGATCTGCGGTATCTGCCCCATGGCCTATCAGCTCACCTCAATTCTGGCCATGGAAAGCCTGTTTGAAGTGACGTTGCCCACGTGTTTGCAGGAATTAAGATTATTGATGAATGTTGGTGAATGGCTGCAAAGCCATGCATTGCATATTCACTTTTTGGCGATGCCTGACTATTACGGCTTTGACAGTGCACTGCAAATGGCTCCGCATCACCCCGACTTACTGAAACGGGGGATGCAGATCCAAGAAGCGGGCAATGCATTAATGCGCTTACTGGGCGGACGCTCAGTTCATCCGGTTGGCCTGCAGGTTGGGGGATTCAGTACGCTGCCGACACCGCAGGCCTGGGAACACGCCAGAAAGCAGGTTAATGACGCCATCACGGCAGTTAATGCGCTATTTAACTGGGCAGCAGAGCTTACATTACCTGATTATGCTCATCCGTTTACGTCGGTCAGTCTGTCTGGCGAGGGAACATACCCTATCAATGGCGGCGCTATCAGCATTGACGGTAAAGCGTTGTTGCGCCACGAGGACTATGCGTCACATTTCAAAGAACATCAGGTCAGTCATTCAACCGCGCTGTATTCCCTTTTTGATGGGCAGGACTACCTCGTCGGACCGCTGGCGCGCATGAACAATAATTTTAGCCAGTTGCCGGAAAAAGTCCGTGCAATGGCAACCCGGGCAGGGGTGACGTTTCCCAGTCATAACATGTTTGACAGTGTTCGTGCGAGGGCGCTGGAGTGCGTGTGGGCGTTACAAACAGCACAGGAAATTCTGCAGCAGGACTGTCCGGTAGGGGATGCGCACGTGCCATACACCGTTACTGAGGGCGAATGTTGCTATTGCACAGAGGCTCCCAGAGGGCTTATTTATCATCATTATCAGATTGATGATGCCGGTAAGGTGGTGTCGTGTCGTATTATTCCGCCCACCAGTCAGAACCAGGCGCGGATTGAAAAGGATTTAAAACAGGCGTTGCACCGTTTCGGGATGGACAAAGCCGATGACGACATTAAGCGCTTCTGTGAGCAGGTGATCAGAAACTATGATCCGTGCATTTCATGTTCCACGCACTTTCTCGATCTTACCGTTCTCCGACGCTAATAACGCACACAGCAGCCGGTGGCTGCTGTGTTTTTGAATAAAAGTGAGGAAGGGAAATTAGTCCCGGTAATCCGTTTCGACTTTATCCTGCAGTGACGGATTGTCGATTTTCAGCCGAACTTCACGTTTCAGAATAATCCGCCCGGAGACGGTCACCGAGTCATCGATGGTCAGGGTAGGGGCAGAGCTGTTGCCCCAGCTGTCTTTATCACGCTCTTCAAATATGATGTCCCCGGTGACAACGGTGTTATCGCTCAATGTAATATCGCCATTATGGGTAATGATACTGCCGTTCACCTTGCCAGAGGTGATCTCAATATCACCGTTCAGGGTTTCAATATTTCCGTCAACATCGTTATCGTTGGTCAGCGTAACATCCCCGTTCACGGTTTCGATGTCGCCCACCACCATGGCGTGTTTATCCAGGTCAACATTACCATTAACCACATCGATGTCCTGGCTCATTGCATAGCGCCCCAGCTCGACACCGCCATTTACCGTATCAATAGCACCTGACTGCGCGCGCTTTTCCAGCGTGACACCGCCGTTTACCGTTGCAATGTCACCAACGTGACGTCCTTCTGATACATCAACACCGCCAAATACGCTGCTGAGATCACTGCCGTCTGCGCCACCGCCGACGTGAATGACACAGCCTCCCAGTGTCATTGAACCTAAAACCACTAAACCTGCCAGTGAACGAGAAATCATGTGTTTATTCCTTATAAAACGTATTAATCAAATGTCCCTGACCATTCAGCAAACACTGCGCCATTTATAAAAAGCAATTAAAAACAATAAGTTAAGTTTTTTTGTGATCTGGAAGGAGTGGGGAGGTTGTCTGATCCGCCATTTATTTGCGGATCAGACGAATAATGCTGAAAAGTTAAGCGTTACTGGTCAAGCGGCGTGTAGAAGTCTTCAGACAGTTCAAAATCACCGTCGACACTGACCACTTTGTCATTTTCAAAGTTAATGATCATCCGCTTCTGGAAGTCCTCGCCATTTTTTTCCATGCCGCGTTTCATATCGTAAACGTAATACCAGGTGCTCTTGTCGAAAGAGTCTTCCACCACCGGATGACCCAGTACGTAAATAACCTGTTCCTTGCTCATGCCAATACGCAGTTTTTCTACATCACGCTCGTCGAGAAAGTTGCCCTGTGGTACGTCAATGCGATAAATCCAGTTGGAACAAGCGCCTGTCGCCAGAGCCAGTGTGAGTACAAATAGAATTCGATACAGCTTCATTGGTGAGTTGATTCCGTCAAATGCGTTGGTTTTTTGTTGTGTTCTTTGCATAGCAGATAGAACACGCACGCTATTACGAGTGCGCGTTCGCATGCTACCTTGTCCACTATGACCAATCAACCGCTGATTAGTTCGAATCGGCGCTTTTCAGTAACTCCCTGGCATTTGCCAGTGCCGACTCTGTCACTTTGTCACCCGCGAGCAGTCTGGCAAGTTCGTCAATTCTGTCCTGGCTGGTCAGCGGCAGCATTTGCGTTTCTGTACTTTCGCCGTCAGTCAGTTTGGTAACAAACAACTGATTATGCGCCTGTGCAGCAACCTGAGGCAGGTGCGTTACACAGATAACCTGTGCACGTTTGCCCAACTGACGTAACAAGCCACCCACAATAGAGGCGGTTGGCCCGCTGATCCCTGTGTCGACCTCGTCAAATATCATGGTTGGGGTAGCGTGCTGGTCGCTGGCAATAACCTGAATAGCCAGACCAATTCGTGACAGCTCACCGCCGGAGACCACTTTATCCAGTTTATCCATTGGCTGACCAGGGTTGGTTGAGACCTCAATGTTTACGGTATCCAAACCATGTGAAGCGGGCTTTTGCGCGTCGTCATAGAGCACGTTAATCGCCAGCTTAGCGTGTGGCATGTTCATACTGCGAATCTGTTGTTCAATTTCCCCAGCCAGTGCCACTGCGGCGTCCTTCCGGCTTTGTGAGAGCTGAACGGTTGCCGCCAGATAGTCTGCCCTGGCATCGGCTACCTCATCTTCCAGTTCATTCAGACGGCTTTCCTGATCGCCCAGTGCACTGAATTCAGCGCTCAGTGCTTCGTGGTGCGCGGTGAGCTTTTCGGGCGCAACCTGATGTTTGCGCGCCAGTTCCATTGCTTTGCTGAAGCGCGCCTCGACCTGCTGCAGACGAAGGGGATCAATTTCAAGATCATCACAGTAGCTTCTTAACTCGTGGGCGGCTTCCTCAACCTGAATAGAGGCATCATTCAGCATGGTCAATATTGGCGAGAGGGTTGCGTCATGCTCAGTCAGATCAGACAGGCGTTCAATGCTGTTCTGAATAATACTCAGCGCATTACCTTCATCACTTTCATACAACTGATAAAAGCTGTGCTGTGCCTGTTCCAGCAAACTTTGTCCGTTACTCAGCCGCTTATGTTCGGTTTCCAGCTCTTCAAATTCGCCCTCAGCCAACGCGAATTCATCCAGCTCCTGCACCTGATAGGTAAGCAGTTGCAGTCTGTCCTCGCGTTGTTGCGCCGCGTCTTTTAACGTAGTCAGCTGACGCTGTTTGTCCCGCCAGCACTGAAATGCGTTGCTTACGGCTTCGCGCACCGCACTGTTATTTGCATACGCGTCGAGTAACGCACGCTGATAATCTTCCTTAAGTAACTGCAGGTGGGTGTTCTGGCCATGAATTGCCAACAGCGTCTGACCAAACTGCTTTAGCTGCTGCAGTGACACGGGAGAGCCATTGATAAACGCCTTCGAGCGACCTTCAGTAGAAATGACACGACGAATAAAGCAGGTGTCTTCTTCATCGGCATGTAGCTCGTGTTCGTCCAGAAAGGCTGCCGCTTTGTGGTTACCTTCCAGGGTAAAGTGTGCAACGATTTCTGCCTTACTGGCGCCTCGTCTGACTGCGCTGGCATCGGCACGCTCACCCAGACAAAGGCTGAGCGCATCAATCGCAATGGATTTACCTGCACCGGTTTCACCGGTAATTGCGGTGAGCCCATTTTCGAGGTTAACCTTCAACTGTTTGACGACAGCAAAATTACTGATAGAAAGATGCGATAACATACAACCACTCGATGTTTATACAGTAAGTGTAAATATATACAGTATTTGCTGTATGTAAAGTGAAGTTTTTATCACATCATTTCATTTTTTCGAACGCCTGCGGTTAATCCGGTCTGACTGCAATCACTTCAATTTCGACCAGCATACCCGGTATAACCAGGCCGGCAATCTGAAAGGCCGAGCGGGCGGGCAGGTCAGGCTGCTCGTCAGTACCAAAAAACTCGGTGTAGGCTTTCATAAAACCGCTGAAGTCCATGCGGCCATCGTTGGCCGGATCGCCGACCAAAAATACGGTCATTTTAATGACATCACCCATGTCCATGCCTTTGTTTTGCAATGATGTCTGGATTTTTTGCAGCACATTGCGGGCCTGGTATTCGGTATCGCCCCAGTACTCGCGCGAGTTTTTTTCTGCATCGGGCTGTTGTGGACTGGGTACATTACCGCTTTCAAAAACCAGCCCGTTTACCTCGACGGCGGATGCAATGGGAAAGGTGCTGTTATTCGGCAGCGGGTAGCGCTTTACTTCCTTCGCAAGTACCGGACTGCAGAGGGTAACCATTAATAAAAGTAACCAGTAAACAGACTTCATGGGTTCGTGTCTCCGTTGTTGAGGGTGTTAATGTAAGTCACTATGTCCAGCGCATCCTGTTCAGACGTGATTGCGCTGACCGCGGCGCGCATCACCTGACCGTCAGTATCATCACTGTGGGTACCCCGGTGACCGGCAGTAAAGCCGGTAAGCTGGCTGAGCAGATACCAGTCAGACTGACCCGCCAGTGGCGGCGCATGCGTGGCCGCATTGCCTGCGCCAGACGGGCCATGGCAGGCAGTGCAGGCGGCGTAAAGTGCCTCGCCGCGTTTTTCATCGCCCGTTACCAAAGATGCTGACGCACGTTTGGGCTGCGCAGCAATAAAGGTGAGCGCATGGTCGATGTCCTCTTCGCTTAACATTGCGGCCACAGCGTGCATATCCTGCGTGGCCGACCGGGTGCTGTTTACGCTACGCCAGTTCTTCTTAAAGCTGTGAAGCTGGCTGCGCAGGTACCAGTCGGGTAACACGCTGAGGTTAGGGGCTTCCAGCGACGGGTTGCCCTGCAGATAACCGCCGTGGCAAACCGGGCAGGATGGCGGCTGCATGGGTTGATCAGCGCCCAGCGCATAGCTGCTGATGGCATAACACAGTAGTAACAGGCGTTTCATACGGGTCTTCCCTGGGTGGCAATCTGCCGCGCTTCGATATCCCGCAAAACATACCAGGCCGATTGCACAGCCCCTTCCTGCCAGCCCTGGATCGTTGCCATCTGGTCACCCATCAAATAATGCCTGCCTGCCGGAGCCCGCAATCGCTCATAGTGTTTTTCGTAGACTTCCGGTGGCCAGTAGGTACCGCAACCCATCAGGTGATTCATTCGGTTCCAGCAGATGCTGACACCGGTTTCAATATACTGGCGATAGTTGGGATGCAGCTTTTCTCCCTGCGTAATGGCGTAGTTGATGCGCTGTGCGGGAGACATTGCACTGATACGCTCAACAATCGGGTTTTCCCAGGAATAGCCGCCAAGTAATACGCCTTTCTTCTGAAAAGTACCGTGCTCGGGATACCAAATCTGGGTGATGTCCTGATTTGTCCAGCTGATGCCCGCATAAATCTGCTCCTGCTCCCAGAAGCGTTCCCTGGCCTGTAAGCCGACTTTGAACAGTTTGCCACGATGTACCATCCTCATGATGGATTTGTAGTCTTCAGGCAGGTTCGAGTCTATACCGGCCATGATCTGCATGGGAATACAGTTCAGACAATAATCCGCAGTGATCTGCTTAGGTTCACCGTTATGCAGGTAGCTGACTGTGACCTGATCATCACTGGTTTCAATACGCTGAACCAGGGCATGCAAGGTAACCAGATGCTCAATATGTGGCAGAAAGTGCCGGACAATGCTGTCCATGCCGCCTTTCGGGGTCATCATGGCCGGGCTTTGGTCGGCAATATCAATGAAGTGCATGGCGCCCGCCCAGAAGTCACTTTTGAGCAAGTCGGCAAAGCGTCGGGGATCTTTTAGTCTGAGAGGCGAAAGCACGTCGATGGAGGCGAACCCGGCGCTCTCACTACCTTTATAACGGCCTTCCTCGTCAAGGCTGCCGAAACGCTTCACAAACTCGACCATTTTGTCGAAGTCTACATCGTCGAACGGTGCGTCGAGTAAATCGTCGGGTTGCATCGATTTTGCCATCAGCTCACTCATAAAGCCGCGCACGTCGGCTTCATATTCGCGAATACGGATGGGTTGCCCATCAAAGGCTTTATCGTCCTGACAGTAACAATTACGGTTGTAATTACAAAACAACTGGAGCTCTACGCCCAGCTCACGGCAGTAGTGCAGAATGCCTTCGTGCTCAGCCGGAAGCCGTGCGGGGCCTGCGTTAAAATAAAGGTGTGGCTCATCATCAAACTGACAAATCTGAGGGTTGCCCAGTTCATCAATTTTGTCGCCGTGGCGGAGCGTGAGATTGCGCCCGCCTATCCGGTGTGATGCTTCCAGAATTTGGCAGTCATAGCCCGCACGACTGAGTTCATAAGCACAGACCAATGCACTGATCCCAGCCCCCAGTAATACGACTTTGGGGGGCTTGCCTGACACGGCTTTGAGCTTTGACGGCGTAAATACAGACGATACAGGGGTGATGCCAAATGCCCGGGCAACCTGAAACAGTGCCGCTGAGCCACCGGCCAGTTTTGCCATGAGCATCAGATATTGACGGCGGGTGATTCCCTGGCCCATGCCTGTTTCCCGGGGTTGTAATGTATAAAATAACTATAGAGCAGTTTATCTGATTAGCCAGAAAACCACCGAAGGCGTCAGGTTAATGGTCGGGTGTGTTCTTATCCTCAAGCAAGCGTTTGGGGTGCATACCATTCACCATGCCAACAAAGGGCGGATGGATGGAGTAGCCCAGCATTCTGCGAATATCTTCCGACACCGCAGTGACCACGTCTTTAGGCGTGCCCAAAAAATAGTTTTCCTGCGTGCGCAGCCACGGTTCACAGTACTGACAGGTCACGGCCAGTCGCGAGGCATCGGACTGATTAGCGCCACCGCCGTGCCAGAATATGCCGGGATAAAACAGCACAGAACCCGCCTTCATAACCGCCGGCATCGCTTCCTCTGGGGATGGCTTACGGTCGTCGCCCCATTGGTGACTGCCGGGGACAATCATGGTCGCACCATTGGTGTCGGTAAAGTCGTCGATCGCCCAGATAGTAGCAGCCCCCAGTGCAGGCCGCGGGCGGGGCAAAGGATAAAAACCATCATCGTGATGCAGGGGCTGACCTTTTTCTCCCGGCAGCAGATTGATAACCTGCAGTTGTGAAAGCAGATAGTTGGGCATAAAAATGCGGTCCAGCATGGCCAGAATGCGGGGATGATCAACCAGCCTGTCCAGCGCACGGGTTTTGTTAAGTACGGCATACAAACGCTGGGTTTTATAACCTTCAAAACGGTTACGTCCGGTTTTGTCAAGCAGCGGAATAATCGCCGCCTTAATCGTGGCAATGTCCTCAGGTGACAGCAGGTTTTCGATAATAACGTAGCCCTGTGCTTCTACCTGTTTAAGGTCTGCATCGGTGACGGAACCGGGAACGCGACTGGCAGATTCACTGCGGGTTTGTTTATAGGTACCGGCGTTGTCGCCGGTGACGTAGTTCGGGTCGATATTTTCAGTTTTGGGGGCTGCCATGTAGACGCATTGTTCCTTTGCTGATGTCACTACGAACGTAGAAGCTGAGCCATGAATATGCAAGCCTGCGTTGTTAACCAGGGATGCTGCATGTCAACGCACGTTATTACCGGAGTGGCAACTACCGGGCGGTGGCTGCGCGCTTTAACAGTACTGCTAACCAGTAGCAGGCCAACAGCATCATCAGCCTGCCGCACCAGAGTGATCCGGAGGCGATTGAGTTATCGAGTGCAATCAGTCCTGTTTCCGTCAGCAGGTATTCCCAGTCATGGAAGCCATACGGTGAGGAATGGCCAACGTTTCCGCCAAGCAGAGGAAGCACGCCGTCCTGAGCATCAGCGATGTAAGGGGCCATGTCGAGGAAATTCAGAGAAAACCACCAGAAGCACACGGCTGCGCCAAAATTATCATTGCGCTGGCGGAGAAACACGTAAACGCAGATAAGAGGCATCAGCAGTTGCCCAAGTGTACCGCCCAGCGAGCCCATAAACTGTCCAAGCAAGCCGAAAAACACGTGACCTGCCTCGTGGAACGGCAAAAAAATGTAGTGAACCCAGCCAAACGCCCCGGACGAGGAGATTTCTGCTATGCCAAGGGGGAAGAAGGTCAGCGTAAGGACACCAATAAACGCAGACAGCAGAGCATGGGCCCACCAGTTTTCAACAAGTGCTGCTGACGGGTGAGTCAGTTTCTTATATGTCGAGCGTGTCTGCTCGTGGTAAGAACCTGGCAGCATCTTACTCTAACCTGTAATTTGGCTTTGTTAGCAGCAAAGCAACTTACGTTTTTTTAGTCAGTGAACGGCGTCTGACCAGGAATCCTGTGAGTGCCATGGCACTTAAGAACATAGTTGCCGGCTCGGGAACAGAGGTTGAGGATATTACCGTCTGCGGGCCCGGGTCTTCTGCCACGTTAATCGCGTCCAGAAAATTTCCCACGGTACTGTTCCCGTTGAGTGACGTGAATCGAATAGTTGACTCAGTAGAGACAGCCACAAACGTAGTACTGAACTCTGACCAATTTTTAATCGTGTGATCGTCTATTGTCTGGCTGAACAAAACGTCGTTGGAACAGCCTAAAATATCAAAACGAAACGCCTCCGCCAGGCTGCTGCGCGCGGCATATGCAAAGCTCACCAGATAACGGGATGAAATTTCTGTCGTGAAAGTTTGAAAAATGCTGTACGCCATGCCGCCCGAACCTCCGTGGGCGTTGAGTTCCGCATGTTGCTCACCATCGAAGGAATCAAATCGATACAAACTGTCCCAGATTTCGATATTACTTCCGTGCCAGCCATTGACGTTGGCAGCGTTGTACCATTTCCAGCTACCATTGCGGACATCGTTATCTTCAAAACTACCATTGATGATTAAACTGGCGTGCCCAGCAAAACTGGCGAACATCAAAACAGACATTACACAAATACGGGCCGGATAACGCATTCTGGCTTCCTCGATTCTATAAATTCGTTGTTATAGGTAGGGTGATAACGCCACACACTCTTCTATCGAAGCGTCGGTTCGTACAAAAATCGTTCGAAAGCGCGAAAAGGATATAAAAAACAAGAGCAGGGTATTAAAAGCAATCTGTAAATGCAGGAGGAATGAGTGTCGGCGAGGAGTGGGATTTTACCTCGGTGTGGCGTAGCAGATTTACTGTAACCGCACTATTTCTTAAAATAAGGCCAATCTGATTTGCATTTTACATCGTAATGTGTTGGTTGGGTTTACGTATTAAAACTGGAGATTATAAGGTGGTTCGGTTTTTTTCCTCATTATCAGTGAAAGCAAGACTTGCTCTGGCCTTCGGAATTATACTCTTTCTGCTGATTCTATTGACCGTTCAGGGTATTCAGCGTGTAAATTTCATTGATAGAACACTAGCTGAAATTACTGACGTCAACTCAGTTAAACAGCGTTACGCAATCAACTTTCGTGGGAGCGTTCACGACAGAGCTATTGCTATCAGAGATGTAGCAATTGCATCAAATAATAGTCAAGTTACCAAGTTCGAGCATGAAATCCGTGAACTGGAAGCGTTCTACATCGAGTCCGAGGAAAAGATGAATGAGATGCTTCGAGACGGAACAGCATTCACTGCCGCTGAGCGTGACATTTTAAGAAGAATAGAAGACATTCAGAGCCGAACACTACCGCTTGTCGAAGAGATCTTGGTAAAGAAGAAAAGTGGTGAGAGAGTTGATGAGATTGTGTTGGAAAAGGCTCGTCCTGCTTTCATCTCCTGGCTTAATACCATTAATGAGTTCATTGATTATCAGGAAGAGCAAAACCAAATTGCTACACCACAGGCCCGTGACGTGGCTGGATCGTTCCAAAACCTGATGCTTGTTCTCAGCGCATTTGCTGCGGCCTTTTCAATTGCAATCGGCGTGTTAATTGAAAAAAGTTTACGTGTGTCTCTTGGTGGCGAGCCAATGGAAGCCCAAACCGCAATAAAAGCGTTATCAGAAGGCGATTTAAATACAGACGTAAATTCTCCGTATCAGGGTAGCATTCTTGATTCTCTGAAAGAGATGAACATCAAGCTAACGAGTATTGTCAGAAACATTATCAATGGCTCTAATGAACTCACTGCTCAAGTCAAAGATGTGTCGGAGGGAGCGACTTACGTACTGGACGCTGCTCAAAAGCAAGCCAAACTAACCAGTGAGACTGCAGTTAAACTTGACTCAATGAGATCGAGTATTGATCAGGTTTCTGAATTGGCGATCCGTACAGAAGAAAACTCAGGACTGACTGTTGATTACGCGAAAGAAGGTCGGCATGTCGTCAATGCCGCCGCGCAAGAAATCGAACGTATTTCGAATACGGTAAATGACACGGTCAAAGAAATTAAGTTGCTCGAAGAAAACACCAAGCAGATTGGCGGAATCGCAAGTGTTATCAGCGGAATTTCCGAGCAAACTAATTTACTTGCGTTGAACGCCGCAATTGAAGCCGCACGGGCAGGAGAATCAGGACGTGGCTTTGCTGTGGTAGCAGATGAAGTACGGCAGCTTGCAAAGCGTACGGGCGAGGCAACTTCGCAGATTGAGTCGATGATAGTTGAAGTACAAAATCAGACAACTGCATCGGTTCAGGCAATGGAAACGACCCAGCCTCAGGTTGAAAACGGCAAAGCGCAAATTATGAAAGCGACGGAGTTGCTTGAAAGCATAGAGCAGCAGGCAACGGATTCTCTGTTAAGAATAAAAGAAGTTGCATCTGCGGCGTCAGGCCAGGTTGATGTAGTCAGCGATTTGAGTAAAGCAATGGAAGCCGTTGCAGCAATGTCAAAAAACACGATGGAATCCATGAGTAACAACGACAAAGCGGCTAAAGGCTTAAATGATTTGGCCCATGAACTGAAAAAAGAGGTCTCATTCTTCAAAGTTAACCAATAATTATTCCTGGTTGCGCCGGTGATAACATCGTTGGTACAAGGTAAGGTTCAGAATGAATACATCGACTAACAACTTATTCTCCGGCTGGCGCATGTTACTGGCGGGTCTGCAAATGCTATTCGTTGCTTTTGGCTCGCTGGTGCTGGTGCCCTTGATCACTGGTCTTGACCCCAGTGTCGCTTTGTTTACTGCCGGTATCGGTACATTGATTTTTCAGTTCACAACCAAACGTTCTATCCCTGTATTCCTGGCATCTTCCTTTGCTTTTATTGCACCCATTATTTTCAGTATTCAGACATGGGGTATGGCTGCCACTATGGGGGCTTTGTTCTGTGCTGGTCTTGTATACATCTGCTTGTCGATTACGGTGGCGCTGCGTGGTCCGGGCGTCCTGCACCGTCTACTGCCGCCTGTGGTTACCGGTCCGATAATTATGGTAATAGGTCTGGGGTTAGCGCCAATCGCAGTGAATATGGCGATGGGTAAATCCGGAGATGCTTCTGCGGAACTGTTCCCGTATGTCGATGCGATGTTTGTGTCCATGCCTGCATTGATCACCACACTACTGGTCGCAACGTTGGCTAAGGGTGTCTTCCGTCTGGTGCCGATTTTGGTAGGTATCATAGTGGGCTACGCTATCGCGATGTCGATGGGCATGGTCGATTTCTCCGCAGTAACTAACAGCCCGTGGTTACGTTTGCCGGGCTTCGTTACCCCTGAGTTTGAGCTGGCGGCTATTCTTTTCATGGTCCCGGTAGCGATTGCGCCAGCCATTGAGCATGTGGGGGATGTACTGGCGATTGGCAGCGTGACAGGCCAGAACTACGTACAGAAACCGGGTCTGCACCGCACGTTGCTCGGAGATGGATTGGCGACATCTGCCGCTTCTATGTTCGGCGGTCCACCGAATACTACTTATTCGGAAGTCACTGGCGCGGTGATGCTGACCAGAGCTTTTAACCCGGTGGTGATGACCTGGGCGGCGATATTTGCCATTTTATTGGCATTTGTGGCGAAGTGTGGTGCTTTCCTGCAGACCATCCCGACCCCAGTGATGGGGGGGATCCTGATTCTTTTATTCGGCTCTATCGCCGGTGTCGGCATGAATATTCTGATCAAGGGTAAGGTTGACCTGAACTCGCAGCGTAATCTGGTGATTGTGGCGACCACACTGGTATTCGGTATCGGCGGTATGGCGATCGGCTCGGAATCCTGGCATTTGCAAGGCGTCAGTCTGTGTGGTGTGGTAGCGATTATGCTGAACCTGGTGCTGCCGAAACCGGATGAAAGCAACGTTCTCCATGAAGAGCAGACCATAGTTGAGAATATAATTGAACATGGCCGTTAACCCGTAAGCTGCCGACCATTTACGTTTTACACATTGAGTAACGTTGTTAACGGTGTTACTCAATGTGTTAATCCAGACTTGGTATAACGTGCATTTTTAAAGGCCAGAACGGAAGGAGTCAGCGATTAACCGATGGCACGTATCAATATTACGCAGTGAGCGTAATCGATGGATGCAACATACTGCGGTGAAAATCGTTAATACAACTTACTACCCCAGCCGAGCTTGTTCCGCAGCACCGTAAAATAGCTGTACCCCTTAGGGTGCACCAGCGACAGTTTTTCACTGCTTTTACTGACCTGGATCTCGTCACCGGGCAGCACCGGCAGCACAATATGGCTGTCACAGCTGACCTGCAGTGAATCACTGTTGACTTTCGATACCCGCATCGACACGGTGCTGTTGGCATCGACGACTATGGGGCGGCTGCTGAGGGTATGCGGAAACATCGGAACCAGCGTCAGTGCGTCAAGGTGCGGCATAATAATGGGGCCGCCACCCGACAGAGAATACGCGGTGGAACCGGTCGGCGTGGCAACAATCAGTCCGTCTGAGCGCTGGCTGAACACAAACTGGCCGTCGATGTAGATCTCAAACTCCATCATGTGCGCGACTTTGCCATGGTGCAGCACCACTTCGTTTACTGCCGCATTGCTGCTTTTGAGCTTATCATGGCGGTACACGCCGACTTCCAGCAAAAAGCGTTGTTCAACCACACAGTCGCCGTCAAAGATCAGCGCCATCTGTTCACAGATGTCATCGGGATTAATATCGGTAAGAAAACCCAGGTTTCCGCGGTTTACGCCAACCACGTGAATGTCGAAACGAGCAAGTACCCGCGCGGCACCCAGCATACTGCCGTCACCCCCAATCACCACGGCAAGGTCGGCCTCGCGGCCAATGGTGACCAAATCACAGAGGGTATAACGGGTTTCGCCAAGATCATTTCCCAGCGACTCTTCGACAAGAATCGTACAGCCTCGCTGAGTCAGAAATTCAGTCAGAATTTTCAGGCTGTCGTGAGTGCCTGCGTGCTGTGGCTTACCAATCAGGCCAACGGTTTGATAGGGCATAACGCGCTAATGTCCAAAACACAATGTGTCGGACATTAGCACAGGTATTGCAGATTTGAAAAGCACTGGCTTAGCGGGCTGTCCAGCCGCCATCCAGTATAATCGTCTGACCGGTAATGTTGCGGGCTGCAGGTGAAATCAGAAACGCTGCGGTGTCGGCCAGTTCCTCCACGCTGATAAACTGCTTTTTCGGCATCGGCTCCAGCATAATTTTGTTCACTACCTCTTCCTCTGTGAGGTTGTTCTCTTTTGCCTGTGCGGCAATTTGCTGTTCAACCAGCGGCGTTTTTACATACGCCGGACACAGCGTGTTAATGGTGACATCACAGTCGCCGGTTTCCAGCGCGACGGTCTTGGCAAACCCTAACAAGCCATGTTTTGCAGCGACATAGGCTGATTTGTAAGGGGAGGCGACCACCGAATGAATAGAGCCGACATTAATGATACGGCCAAAGTTACGCGCCCGCATGCCCGGTAAAAACGCCTGGGTCAGCAGTGCAGGGCCTACCAGCATGATGTTGATAAGCTGTTGCCACTTTTGCGGCGGAAACGTGTCAATCTTCTCGACGTGCTGAATACCCGCATTGTTGATAAGAATGTCGACGGGCGTATCGCCGAGTGCGTCCCGCATTGCATGAATTTTTTCGGCATCACACACATCCACGGCAACCGCTTTTGCCTTGCCGCCACGGGCAATCAGGCTGTCAGCTGCCTGCTGTGCAGCCTGTTGGTTGATGTCTGCGACAATAATGGTGTGTCCGACATCACACAGCTTTTCTGCAATGCCAAGACCAATGCCGCTGGCGGCCCCGGTAATCAGTACATGGTACGACATACGGTTAGTTATCCTTTATATTGACGTGGTTGAGGCCGTTAACAATGGCCGTGATTGCTTTTATCTGGACGCCGTCCTTTGTGGCGTAGTTGTCACCGGTATAGCCCCACCAGTCCCAGCAACCCTGCGGGTTAAGTGGCATAAACAGCGACTTTCTGGTTTGCGGGTAAACCACTACCAGGCTGTTATCATCGGCCCAGCGATTCAGGCCGGTTTGCTCGGCGTAGGCTGTACCGACTGCGCCCGCGTACTGGTTACAGCCGTGAAAGCTGATGTGGACACGACAGGCATCGCCTTCTGCACAATTCTCGGGTACATACACATAGCCCAGCTCGGCCAGTGTTTTGCCATTCTCACCGGCAAGCCGGGTCTGATTAAATTGCATAAGTGCGCCGGTTTGTGTGTCATCCGGTGGCGTCAGATCGTCCAGCAAAAACGTTAACAGTTCGCCGGCAGCGTCATAGTCGCAGTTACCGATGAACGGAGCTTCAGACGTCATGCAGTCTGTGCCCTTGTCCTGCGTCGGGAAGAGGTGAGCAAACGGCTTGTCGCTGATATAGCGCACCGCATCCTCTCCGGCCCATTCCCGGTATTGCTGCGCCAGCAGGTCGGCGGCCTGTCGGGTAATTTTGGTGTCCAGCGTGCCGTGAAGTAACCAGACTTTACTACCTTTTAGATTGTCCAGTGACGGCAGTTTGCCCTCGGCAGCCCACTCGCTGGCCCGGGCAGACAGGGCTGGCAGGTCGATTGGCGCGTCTGTCTTGTTCACACACTGACTAAGGGCCGTCGTGATATCATTCTGTCCGCAGTAGTAAGGGCCGGCTGAGATGATAGCCGCACCTGTCACCCGATCACTGTTGGCCAGGTGATACTGCGTGGCCATGTAACCTCCCGAGGACAATCCGGAGACAGTGATGTTATCCAGCTGCAGATTAAGCGGTGGGGCGTCGGGTAGCTGAGCCATTGCGGTCGCACTCAGTGTGAGACAGCCGCTCGCCAGAACAGATTTTAAAAAGGCCATGGTTGGTGTCCTTGTTGATTAATTCGCTAAAAAAGTCCGCAGACGCTTTGCCTGTTCGGCAACATCGAGCACACCTTCAAGGTGACCCAGCGAGCCGGTTAATTCGATATAGTCGCTCTGATTTCCGAGCGTATTCAGCCTGGTGTGCGCATCACGCGACAGATAAGGCATCAGCAGCAGGTCGGTGGTGGCAGGCATAAAGAGAGTGCGGGCTTTAATGCGCTTCAGGCCTTGTTCCAGATTGCCGCCGTGTCCGGTGACAAACAGCTGACAGGCTCTGACCAGGTAGAGCAGGTGGTTGGCGTCCATCTTGGCGGCGCGTGCTTCGGCGCGGTCACGTAACCAGGTCACAATGGAGTGCTGGCTGAAGATACTCTCAAGTGGTGCCGCTTCCACGGCCTGGTAATTCAGGCTCTCGCCCTGCTGGTTGAAAAAGTCAGGATACAGGGCATGCTGCGTGATCATCATCAGCGCATTGACCAGCCCGGTAACGGGCGCATCATCACGGGTGTAGTGTCCCTGTTTCCAGTTTGGATCAAGACGGATCGGCGCGCCCCACTGCGACAACGCTGCGGTGGTCCAGGCATCACTTTCGCCGGTTCCGATCACCGATACCATGCGTTCTACCCAGTCGGGGTAGGCACTGGCCCATTCAATGGCCTGCATCGACCCCATCGACGGGCCAACCACGGCATGCAGTTTGCTGATACCTAATGATTCCAGTAAGGCCTTTTGCACATTCACAAAATCGCGAATGGTGACAACCGGGAAATCGGTGCCATAGGGCTTGCCTGTTGCCGGATTAATGCTGGCGGGGCCGGTGGTAATAACATGCTCATCGTAGGCATTAAGATTGACCAGGGTATCCACACTGATCACAAAATACGTGTTGGTGTCGATGGCTTTGCCCGGCCCGATAATCGCATCCCAGTAGCCCGCAGCCGCGTCGTCGGGGTGGTATTTGCCGGCGGCGTGTGAGGTGCCTGAAAAGTAATGCGTGATCAGGATCACGTTATCTTTGTTTTCATTCAGTGTGCCGTAACTTTCCCAGCCAACCCGCACAGGAGCGATGGTTTTGCCGCCAAACGTGGTGTAGCTGTCCATCTCAAACACCTGTTTTTGCGTAAGCAGTACGGCGTCGTCCGCTGCCACACCGCAGGTAGCCAGCAGGAAAAACAGTACAGAAATAATGCGTGTCATCACAACCTCTATCCAAACAGACTAAACAGCCCAATGGCCATCGCCAGCCCAATGACGGGCACAACTACCGTCAGTGCACCCACAGCAGCGTAGGCGGCTTTATGGGTTTCATGACAGATAGCCCGAATGGTGGTAACTACATAGCCGTTGTGGGGCAGGGAATCGAGCGCGCCCGATGAGATAGACACAATCCGGTGCAGTTGTTCCGGTTCAACGCCCTGATCCAGATAGTGCGGGCCAACAAGCGGCAGGGCAATTGCCTGACCACCCGATGCGGACCCGGTAAGGCCGGCAATCACGCTCACAGCAATCGCGGCGCCAATCAACTCGTTGCCGGGAATCTGTGTCATCAGTGCCACGGTATCCTGAAATGCCATGGTTTCTTTGGCAATCGCGCCAAATCCAACCACCGCTGCGGTATTACCGATGGCGACCAATGCGCCGGTGGTACCCATATTGACCGCATTACCCAGACTATGAAAGTAACGGAAATTAATCAGCAGAAGGCTCAGCACGCCACCGCTCAGCGCAACAATCAGCGCCAGCTGTGCCAGTGCCTCGTGCAGCGTAAATGAGAGTACCAGTACCACAATCAGCGGCAGGATCCCGGTGAACGGGTGGGGGTAGTCGCGTTCGGCAATCACCGGGTCGCTGTCGCGGGCCTCAAAGTGCTCGCCATTGGCAACTGCCTTATTGATCATCCGGCGCAGCCACCAGTAGCCGAACAGCGCCATAAAGACCGCCACCACCAGGCTGACTTCCCACGCAGCAAAGGGCGAGGTGCCCAGGTATTTAATCGGGATCCAGTTCTGAATTTCCGGTGAGCCGGCAGAGGTCATGGTGAATGTGACCGAACCAAACGCCATCGCGGCGGGAATAAACCGGCGCGGCAGGTTGGCATCCTTAAACAGGCTGACCGCCATGGGATAAACGGAGAACGCCACCACAAACACGCTGACACCGCCATAGGTCAGGATGGCGCAGGCCAGCACAACGGCAAGCACCGCCTGTTTAAAGCCTATTTTACTGATGATCCAGCGGGCCACCGAGTCGGCCGCACCGGTATCTTCCATAAATTTACCGAATAACGCGCCCAGCAAAAACATGAAAAACCAGGCCGCAATGAAGCCGGTAAATCCGTTCATGTAGGTGGCCACAAAGTTGGTGTCGCCGATGAAAACCGGCAGCCCGTTGGTCAGGGCAACCAGCAGCGCACACAGTGGCGCGGCAATGAACAGGTTCATGCCGCGAATGGTCAACAGGATCAGAAGCAGCAGGCCGCCAATTAATCCAAACATACTTAACATAATGGTTTCCTTGCAAAAATCTGTGACCGCAGATCTTTTGGGTTGCCGCTAATTGTGGCGTTAGCGTGTCATATTGCCCATAGTACGATGGTACTACATACGCTAAAAGGAAACTGCCCTAGAGTAAATGTCGACCGCAGGCATGAACCCGATAGTCAATATTTACAATAACAGGGACATATTATGTCAATTTCGAACACAACATCGCATCTCTTTACCCGCTCACTGTGCGCTGCTGCTGTGGCCGCCGCGTGCATTGGTTCGCCCATGGCGCTGGCTCAGGACAACCAGGCCGCCGCTGAAGAAAACCAGAAAGGCAAGCTTGAACGCATTGAAGTTACTGCCCGTCGTACGGTTGAATCACTTCAGGAAACGCCGGTAGCCATTACCTCGCTTGGCGCTGCTGAACTGGGCGAGAAGGGCATTGCTGTCATTACCGAAGTACAGCAATTCTCGCCAAATACCACGCTGCAAACCAGCCGGGGTACAAACTCTACACTGACCGCCTTCATCCGTGGTCTTGGTCAGCAGGATCCGCTCTGGGGTTATGAGCCGGGTGTTGGTATTTATGTTGATGATGTGTACATCGCGCGTCCTCAGGGTGCGGTGCTTGACCTGCTGGATGTGCAGCGTATTGAAGTACTGCGTGGCCCGCAGGGTACCCTGTACGGTAAAAACACCATTGGTGGTGCAGTGAAATATGTCACCAAGGAAATGTCAGGCGACGCACAAATGAATGTTGAAGCTACCGTGGGTAGCTACAACCAGCGTGATGTCAAACTGACGGGGCAGTACCCGCTGGTTGAGGATACGGTGTATCTGGGCGTAGGCTATGCTGACCTGAACCGTGATGGCTTTGGTGAGTACCTGATTTCTGCGCTGCCCGATCAGGACCGCGAGAACTACAACAAAGATCTGTGGGCAGCACGTGTGACGCTGGAAGTGCATCCCACCGACGACCTGTTTTTCCGTATCGGCTGGGATAAAACCGAAGATAAGTCGAATGCCAAAGGCGGTTACCGTCTGCTGCCAAGCCTGCTGACGGATGCACCGGTACCTGACTCTGTCTACGATTCCTATACCAGCCTGCCAACCTGGAACAAGGTGGAACTGGAAGGCTATAACTGGCTGGTTCGTTACAATGTGAATCCGAATCTTGAGCTGAAATACATTGGCTCACACCGTGAAAGCTATTCACCGACCAACATTGATTTTGACAACACTCAGCTGCCAATTTTTGACGTGCCGGCAGAGTACGATGATAGCAACGATACCCATGAGCTTCAGGCTAATTACTTTGGTGAAGACTTCTCGGTGGTATCCGGTCTGTATTTCTATGACGGTGAATCCTGCGGTAATTTCGACGCGGTACTGGGCGTACTGGGTGTCGCACTTGGTGCTCCCGGCCTGACCCGTGAAGTGACCGGCTGTAATAATTCAGAAAGCTGGGCGGCATATACCCAGGTGAACTACGACATTAATGAACAGTGGTCACTGTCCGTTGGTGCCCGTTACACTGACGAAGAAAAGACTGCGTTCGTTAACAACGGCCTGATTTTCGCGAATACCTATCCGTCTACCGGCTGGATCCCGGGCTATGTTCGTCCGGATGGACAGTTAGTGCCTCAGGTGCTGGGTAGTGATACGGACGGTGACGGCATGCTGGATGCTCCGGCAAAACAGAGCTGGTCGCGCTTCACACCGCGTGTTGGCGTAGAATACCAGATGGACCGCGATACAATGTTCTTCGCCAGTTACTCGCAGGGCTTTAAATCGGGAACGTTTAACCCGCGAGCTACCACCAATGAGCCGGGTGTGGATCCTGAAATTGTAGACAGTTACGAGCTGGGTATGAAGAGCGACCTGACCGACGCGCTTCGTCTGAACGTCACCCTGTTCAGTTATGATCACAAAGACCGTCAGTACATTGGTATTGAAGGCGACCTGTCTGACCCGACGGCGCTGGATCAGCGTCTGCGTAACGCGGCAGAAACCGCGGCAGATGGCGTTGAAGTGGAAATGACCTGGGTTGCTACTGAAAATCTGAAGTTTGATGTGGCTTACGGTTTCATTGACTTTGAAATCAAGAAGAACAACGCCGTACCGCCACTGATTGGTCTGTCCAATACGCCGGAAAACACCTTTAACTTTGGTGCCAACTACCTGCTGGAATCAGACTGGGGTGACTTTATCTTCAACGCCAACTACTACTACCGTGATGACTACCTGTTGTTTGAAACCAGCGATCTGCTGGAGCAGGACTCCTACGGTATGGTTAACCTGAGCGTTCGCTGGGAAAGCCATGACGGTCACTGGTATGCCGGTCTGCATGGTAAGAACCTGACGGACGAAGAGTATCTGGTTGGTGGCTACGACTTTGTTACCCGTACAGAAGACGGTGGCTATGGCCCGGGTCTGGGTGGCGATACCACGCTGATTGGCTACTACGGCGATCCACGTACCATTCACCTGACCGTGGGTTATCGCTTCTGATAGCCCTTTCATCAGTAAGACAACGCCGGGACATCCCGGCGTTTTTTTATGGTGCCCTGTCTTTCCTGTCTGATTGTTCCTTTCAACAGCGAACGCTTTGGATTAACATCGTCCACAGGATTGTTTAACACTGCAGTAACAAGCCATACCGCTATGGACGTGAAAGTACTTATTGCCGATGACCACCCGCTGTTCCGGGCTGCCATGCGCTCAGCGCTGACCGATATCACGGGGCCTGAGACGCTGGAAGCCGCCACAGTTGACGATGCCATGGCGATGCTTGCTGAGCATACCGATGTGGAGCTGGTGTTTCTCGATGTTAATATGCCCGGTAATGACGGGCTGACCGGCCTGAGCGAGATCCGCAGTCAGTTCAGCGATGTACTGGTTGTGATTGTGTCAGCACACGAAGAGCCGGTACTGATAAGAAAAGCAATGGATTTGGGGGCCAGCGGCTACATTCCGAAGTCGTCGTCGGTTGAGACCATTGAAGCGGCGGTTAACCAGGTGCTGGACGGCGAGCAATGGCTGCCGGAAGGGTTCGATGCCAGTATCAGCGTGTATGCATCTGAGGAAGAACAGCTGATTGCACAGCGACTGTCACAGCTGACGCCGCATCAGCTGAAGGTGCTGCGCATGCTGTCAGACGGTCTGCTTAACAAGCAGATTGCCTACGAACTGGCAATTTCCGAATCTACCGTCAAACAGCATGTTTCTGCCGTGCTCAAAAAACTGGGCGTAATCAACCGTACCAAAGCAGGGGTGGTTTTTCGCAACCTGATGGGTACGGAGTAAACGCGCTATTATCTTCACTCATTAGCCAAACCGCGGAAGCCGGGCAAACGCAGCATTGCGCTGGATGTCATGCTGGGTCAGCAATACCACTCCGTTGTCGGTGACCGTCAGGCCCAGCTCGCGTGCGTGGCCCGCTGACAGTATTCGAGTGTCATCGGGAACCACACAATCACGGTCGACAATGACCTGATTGAGCGTAACGGCGTTGCCAATTGTTACGTTTGGCAGAAGAATGCAGGCATCCAGCGCACTGTCCTGACCAATCCGGCAACCGGCACTCATCACCGTGCGCGTCAGGGTACAGGACTGAAGTTCGCATCCGGCACCAAGAATGACGTCAGACAGCTGACACTGACCATGCTGGATCCGCGTACTGTGCGCGTTGGCCGCCGCTCCCCATAATGGCCAGTTGTCATCGTCCGGGCAATATGGCGAGGTGCTGTTAAACAAATCCATATGCGCCTGCCAGTAGGAATCAAGGGTACCGACATCGCGCCAGTAGGGCGTAATGCGATTATCTTTACCCCGAAAGCGGTGTGCAATCACGCGGGCTTTTCCAAGTTGCTCCGGGATCACATTTTTTCCAAAATCGTGTGCGGATGTGCAGTCAAGCGCATCTTCTTTCAGGCTGCTCAGCAGGTAGTCGGCAGTGAACAGATATATGCCCATTGAGGCCAGGCTGTAGCCAGGCATGTTTTTTATCTCGCAGGGGATATCCGGCTTTTCATGAAAGCCGATAAGCTGGCTTTCTGCATCGGTGCACACCACCCCAAGCTTATTGGCGGCATCAGGGCAGGGGACCTCGATACAGGAAACGGTCATATCTGCCTGCTGGTGAAGGTGGGTTTGCAGCAGTTTGCGGTAATCCATCTGATAAATATGATCACCGGATAAAATAAGCACATAGCGCGCTTTGCTGTTTCTGATGTAGTCGCTGTTTTTAAAACAGGCATCAGCCGTGCCGGTATAACCTTCTTTGACTGTCGCGGAGTAGGCCGGAAGAATGTCCAGGCAGCCGTCAAAGTGATGATTGATATGCCCCCAGTTTTTCATCAGGTGACGGATGAGACATTGGGACTGATACTGGGTAATGACCCCAATTCGGTTGAAGCCGGAGTTGATACAGTTAGACAACGTAAAATCGATAAGCCGGCTGTGGCCGCCAAATTCTACGGCGGGTTTGGCGCGGGACCGGGTAAGGGCTTTCAGACGACTACCCTGTCCGCCGGCAAGAATAAGCACCAGGGTGTTGTCAATTGCATCGGTGAGTGAGGCAGGATGTGTGACCATAATCTACCGCGCCTCCCCGACGCCGGACGGTTGCAGAAATGAGAGCATGTTGTCCTCCGCATATCTTGAGAATAAAGAAGATAAGTAGCGTGACAGCGTGTTCTCAAGAGCGGGTCGCAGAACACCATCGCAGTTTATCAGCGCCTTTATTAAGTAAAGCGGAAAAGCACACAACCTGCTTTGATTTTGGTCAAATATTGGGCAGAAGTAATTGGTGGGAGGAAATCGTATCCTCAATAAGCTGGAGCAAAGCCGTTCAGGCCTGTAAAAATATCATTTCCCGTTTGATCAGGCGTTTCAGTGCCGCCGGTTTTACCGGTTTTGGAAGGTATAATAAATCATGGCGGGCAGCCTGCTCGCGTATTCCTTCGCTGCGGTTTGCTGTGATCAGAATACCGGGAACGAGCTTCTGCCACTGCGAGCGAAGTGCGTCGGTCACGTCGATACCGGTTTCATCGTGATCAAGATGAAAATCAGCAATCAGCAGATCCGGTGCAGTCGGACAGCGTGAAACCGCCTGGTTCTCATCAGCGGCCGTAATCACCCGTGCGCCCCAGTCTTCCAGCAACAACCGCATGGCGCGGATGATTTGCTCGTCATTCTCCAGTAACAGGACAGTTTTGTTGGCCAGCAGGGCTGACGAACTTGGGCCTGACGAGTGCGCGGCAGCACGCGAGCTGGAGGCGCGTGCACAACGAGGCAGTGTGACGCGGAACACCGTGCCGTGCTGCATGACGGAATTCAGCCCAACAGGATGACCCAACAGATCGCTGATCCGCTCAACAATGGTTAATCCCAGCCCGAGCCCCTGTTGACTCTTTTGTTTGTCGAGCTGATGAAATTCATTAAAGATCTCTGCCTGCTGGTGAGCAGCAATGCCCGGCCCGGTATCATAAACACAAACGTGAGCCTGGCCTGCGCGCGCTCGACGAACCCCAATCAGCACACCGCCCGTCTGGGTGTAACGGATGGCATTCGACAGCAGGTTCTGAATAATACGCCTGAGCAGTTTCTTATCAGACCGAACAATCACACCGGTCGGCACATAACGTAATGCGAGGCCTTTTTGCCCGGCAATCAGTGAAAATTCGCGTACCAGTGGCGCCAGCACATCGTCAATAGCGAATTGGGATAGTTCCGGGGTCAGCACACCAGATTCCAGCTTGGTCATATCCAGCAGCATGGTCAGCAGGCTCTCTGCGCTGTTGAGTGACGTGACAACCCCTTCAGACAGGCTCGCCAGATCCGTATTGGCGGTTTTTTGTGCCAGCATGGAAGCGAACAATGTGGCCGCATTAAAAGGCTGCATCAGATCATGTCCGGCAGCGGCCAGGAATTTGGTTTTACTTTCGTTTGCGCGGTCGGCATCCAGTTTAGCGTGCTGCAGTGCTTCTGTACGCTCGGCGACGCGCGCCTCAAGTTCCTCTTTCGACTTTTCAAGTGCATCCTGAATCGCAATGTATTCAGTGATGTCGGTGTAGGTGGTGACATAGCCACCGCCTGGCAGTGGGCTGCCGTTCAGTTCTATGACCTTGCCGTCAGGCTGCTTGCGCACATATTTATACCGGCTGCCGCCGCGCATAAACGAAATACGCTTGTGAATTTCCTGCGCCACATCATCGACGTTACCCAGCAGTCCCCGCTCCGCATTGTAGGTCAGTAATGTCTCTATTGGCATGCCGGCCTTCAGGAACCCGCGGGGGTAGCGGAACAGTTCCACATAGCGTTCGTTCCAGGCCAGCAGGCAGAGTTTGTCGTCCAGTACCGAAATTCCCTGCTCGATATGCTGTACCGACGATTGCAGTACTTCGTGATTAAACTGAAACGACTGCGACGCCTCTTCCACCCATTCAACCAGATCGAGCATGGTGTCTTTTCGGGTATCGGCAATGGCGCCGAGCAGAATGCGCGCACTGGGCGTACCCACCTGTGCCGCAAGCATTTTTTCGGCACGGGCCAGCAGCGCATGGCTGGCATAGGCCTGGCTGTACTGATCCACGTCGACCGATAGCTGACTGACCAGTGCATCCTGGTCCCGTTTATCCAGCACTTTGGCGGTCAGCGCAATCAGGTCGCTGATCCTGACCGACAGCGCCAGACTTTGTTCATTGTTATCGTGACTGTCTGTTATATCACCGGGTTGTGGTTTGGATGTCAGCAGCGCGACTACAATAAACACCAGGCAGTTGAGCGCGAGAGAGTAAATAAACCCAAGGCCCAGTTCACCATCAGACGGCGGCGGGTTGAAATAGTAACTCGACATCACACTGGGGTAGAGCAGCCAGTAGACCCAGCAACTGAAACCGGCAAGCAGCGCCAGTTGCGCGGCCTGCCGGTTACTGCGGCGCCAGTAAAGACCAAACATCAGAATAGGAAACGACTGCGACAATAGGGCAATGGCAATGATCCCGCTTTTTACTAGCGGTGCAGACTGACTGACATTAAGGTGGTACCAGAATGCCACCGTGAGCACCACCAGTACGGTAAGACGGCGTATCGTGAGCAGGCTGTCTGCTTTCATTGATGCTTCAGTGCCCTGACGCAGGCGAACTTTCAGCCACACCGGTGTGATCAGGTTATTGGCAATCATAATGCCCATCGCCAGGGTGGCGACAATAACCATGCTGGTTGTCGCTGACAGTCCGCCAATAAAGGCAATCACAGAGACTGAAAGATTGTCTGTACTCAACGGCAGCGCCAGCACAAACGCGTCCGACTTGACACTAGCCGGCAGCAGCATACTGCCTGCCAGCGCGATAGGTACCAGAAACACCGTCATTCCCAGCAGGTACAGAGGGAACAGCCAGCGGGCGGTGCGCAGTTCGTCTTCACCGTTGAGTTCAACAAAGTTCATATGGAACTGGCGGGGAAGCACAAACAATGAACAGACGCCCAGTAAAACATGGCTCAGGTAGACCCAGGGGGCGGGATCGGCGTAGAGCACATCGCGTCCGCGCGGGTGCTGCCCTGCCTTGGCAACCAGGTCAAATAAACCGTCATACAGTTCGTAACAGACGAAAATGCCAACCACACAAAGCGCGATCAGTTTTATTGCCGATTCTGCCGCAATGGTCAGCAGCAGACCCGGGTGCTTATCGGTCAGGTTGAGTGTGCGGGTACCGAACAAAATCGCAAACAGGGCCATCAGGGCGGCTACGTAAAATCCCACCGTATTGCTGCTGTCAGAGGTGGATGGCGTGATCAGGTTTATGCTTTCGGTTATCGCATCTAACTGCAGGGCAATATAGGGAATAACCCCGATAAAGCAGAGCAGGGTAATGAGTGCAGCCAGTAAATGTGAGTGGCGGTAACGCAGGCTGATAAAATCAGGCAGTGAACTGATATTGTGCTGCTGGCACAGCCGGCTGATACGCAGCACGACCGGGAAGGCAAACGCCATGGCCAGCATAATACCGGCATAAGTTGGAACAATCGCCCAGCCATACTGAACAGCCTGCGTTGTGGTGCCGAAAAACGCCCAGGAGGTACAGTGAACACCCAGTCCAAGGCTGTAGAGCACAGGATGTTGCCTGTTATCACGCAGCCGCTTATCGCCCCAGAAGGCGAGCAAAAAAAGCAGCCCAAGATAAAGCGCGACAATAACGCCGACAGTCCAGATACTTAACATAGTAATTGCCCGAGAAAACAGCTTGTTACCCTATCATAAACCGGCGAAAAAGCGCATCTTCTGACGTCATTCCACAAAAAAATTGTGGATACACTTGAAGCCTGACAAACCACCCCCATTAATTAGCCCAGTTAGCAATTTGCCCAAGAAAAAACTGGTTTGGAGGTAGGCATGAGCGATGAGCGTAACGCACCGCATCAAAACGACAATAACGATGATGCGAAGCTCAAAGACACGAACGTAGCAGCAGAATCTGAGACTGCAGACAACGTGGACACCAGTGCCGAACAGGCGCCTGCGGATGAGACCGCACAACGTATTTATGAGCTGGAAACGGCCTTGTCAGAGGCGCACAGCACAATTAAGGAACAGCAGGACAGCGTACTACGCGCGCGTGCCGAGATGGAAAATGCCCGTCGCCGTGCCGACAGTGAAGTGGAAAAAGCCCGCAAGTTTGCGCTTGAGCGCTTTGCCGGTGAATTGTTGCCTGTACTGGACAACCTTGAACGAGCCCTGGAAATGGCAGACGCCGACAATGACGCGGTCAAGCCATTGCTTGAAGGGGTCGACATGACAAGAAAAACCTTCCTGTCGACCATTGAAAAATTCGGATTAACGCCTATTAATCCGCAGGGTGAAGCCTTCAACCCTGATCTGCATCAGGCTATGTCGATGCAGGAAAGTGCTGATCACGAGCCAAACAGTGTTATGGCTGTGATGCAGAAAGGGTATCAGTTAAACGGCCGTCTGTTACGTCCGGCCATGGTAATGGTAGCGCGTGCGCCGGAAAGTGGCGTCGATACCAAGGCGTAAACAGGCGATTTGCCAGATAAATTTTACTGGCAGCTATTGAAAAGTCGGGGAAATAACCCCACTAAAATTGCAGATTTAGATTTATAGAAAGTTTGGAGACACGTTATGGGTAGAATCATTGGTATCGACTTAGGTACAACCAATTCTTGTGTCGCGGTCCTTGACGGCGACAAACCTCGCGTAATTGAAAATGCAGAAGGCGATCGTACAACTCCTTCTATTATTGCTTACACCAAAGACGGTGAGACTCTGGTCGGTCAGTCTGCAAAACGTCAGGCAGTGACCAACCCGGAAAACACCCTGTTCGCGATTAAGCGTCTGATTGGTCGTCGTTTCGAAGACAAAGAAGTACAGCGTGACATCGATATCATGCCTTACAAGATTGTTAAGGCAGATAATGGCGATGCGTGGGTACAGGCCAAAGACGAGAAAATGGCACCACCGCAGGTTTCTGCTGAAGTGCTGAAGAAAATGAAAAAGACCGCCGAGGACTACCTGGGCGAGGAAGTGACCGGTGCAGTTATCACCGTACCGGCTTACTTCAACGACTCACAGCGTCAGGCAACGAAAGATGCCGGTCGTATCGCGGGTCTGGAAGTTAAACGTATTATCAACGAGCCGACTGCTGCTGCCCTTGCCTATGGGATGGACAAGAAGAAAGGCGACAACGTTGTTGCGGTATATGACTTAGGTGGCGGTACTTTCGATATCTCAATCATCGAGATTGATGAAGTTGACGGTGAGCACACCTTCGAAGTACTGGCAACCAATGGTGATACTCACTTAGGTGGTGAAGACTTCGATAACCGTATCATTACCTACCTGGTTGATGAGTTTAAGAAAGATCAGGGTATCGACCTGCGTAAAGATCCGCTTGCGATGCAGCGTCTGAAGGAAGCCGGTGAAAAAGCGAAAATTGAACTGTCTTCTTCACAGCAGACCGAGGTTAACCTGCCGTACATCACTGCTGATGCGTCAGGTCCGAAGCACCTTGCGATCAAACTGACGCGTGCGAAGCTGGAGTCGCTGGTAGAAGAACTGGTGAAAAATTCACTGGAGCCTGTGAAAAAAGCCCTGGCGGATGCAGACCTGTCGGCCAGCGATGTTAACGACATCATTCTGGTAGGTGGTCAGACGCGTATGCCGCTGGTACAGAAGTACGTGACTGAGTTCTTCGGTAAAGAGCCACGTAAAGACGTGAACCCTGACGAAGCGGTTGCAGTTGGTGCGGCTATCCAGGGCGGTGTACTGTCTGGTGACGTTAAAGACGTACTGCTGCTTGACGTAACGCCATTGTCGCTGGGTATCGAAACCATGGGCGGTGTGATGACGGTGCTGATTGAAAAAAACACCACCATCCCGACCAAGAAGTCACAGACGTTCTCGACTGCGGAAGATAATCAGTCTGCGGTAACCGTACATGTACTTCAGGGTGAGCGTAAGCAGGCGCAGGGTAACAAGTCGCTGGGTCAGTTTAACCTTGAAGGTATTCGTCCGGCTGCGCGTGGCGTACCGCAAATCGAAGTCACCTTCGACATTGACGCCGACGGTATCCTGCACGTATCTGCGAAAGACAAAGATACCGGCAAAGAGCAGAAGATCACCATCAAGGCGTCGTCTGGTCTGAGCGAGGAAGAAGTCGAAAAAATGGTTGCTGACGCGGAAGCCAACAAAGACGCGGACAAGAAGTTTGAAGAGCTGGTGCAGACCCGCAACCAGGCTGATGGCATGATTCACGCTACCCGTAAGCAGCTTGAAGAAGTCGGCGATGCACTGTCTGAGGACGACAAGAAGCCTATCGAAGAAGCGCTGAGCGCGCTGGAGACAGCCGCTAAGGGCGAAGACAAGGCGGAAATCGAAGCGAAGACCCAGGAGCTTATCCAGGCGTCCAGCAAACTGATGGAAGCCGCTCAGGCAAAAGCCGGCGCAGCCGGTGCTGAAGGCGGTGCCGATGCAGGCAGCAATAACGCCGATGACGACGTCGTTGATGCTGAATTCGAAGAAGTTAAAGACGACGATAAGAAGTAAGACACTGTTGCGATAGGCCCGCGCTGCGGGCCACATCTGGCAGTAAGGCGCAGCAGGGAAAGCTTGTTGCGCCTTTGTCGTGTAAAAAACACGGCGTATTTATGCAGTATCAGTAAGAGGTTACGGCCGTTGCTGACAAACAGGGTAGGAAAAGTAGCGATATGTCGAAACGTGACTACTACGAAGTGCTTGGGGTAGAGAAGAGCGCCACTGAACGCGAAATTAAAAAGGCGTACAAAAAGATGGCGATGAAGTATCACCCTGACCGCACACAGGGCGATAAAGCGCTCGAAGAAAAATTCAAGGAAATACAGGAAGCTTACGAAATCCTCACCGATTCGCAGAAACGGGCAGCCTATGATCAGTACGGTCATGCTGGGGTGGATCCGAATCGTGGCGCGGGCGGTTTCGGCGGCGGCGCTGATTTTGGTGATATTTTCGGCGACGTATTCGGCGATATCTTCGGTGGTGGCAGAGGCCGTCAGTCGCGCGCAAGACAGGGCGCTGATCTGCGCTATAACCTGGAGCTGTCGCTGGAAGAAGCCGTTCGTGGTAAAGACGTAGAAATTCGGGTGCCGACGCTGGTTGAATGTGACGTTTGTCATGGCTCCGGTGCGAAGAAAGGGTCGTCTCCCACAACCTGTCCAACCTGTCACGGAAACGGTCAGGTACAGATGCGACAGGGCTTCTTTGCCGTACAGCAAACCTGCCCGACCTGTTCGGGTAAAGGTAAAATTATTGACGATCCGTGTAACAGCTGTCACGGCCATGGACGCAAAGAAAAAACCAAAACGTTGTCGGTCAAAGTACCGGCAGGGGTCGACACCGGCGACCGTATTCGCTTAAGTGGCGAAGGTGAAGCCGGGGAAAATGGCGCGCCGGCAGGTGACTTGTATGTGCAGGTGCATGTGCGCGAACACAAGATTTTCCAGCGTGATGGCAATAACCTGTACTGCGAGGTACCGCTGAGTTTCACGACCGCAGCACTGGGTGGCGAACTGCAGGTGCCAACCCTTGACGGTAAAGTGAAGCTGAAAGTCAGCCCGGAAACCCAGACCGGTAAAATGTTCCGTCTGCGCGGTAAAGGCGTGAAGTCGGTACGCAGCGGCGTGGTCGGCGATCTGCTGTGCAAAGTGGTCGTTGAGACACCGGTTAACCTGTCAGCCAAACAAAAAGAGCTGCTTAAAGAGCTCGAAGAGTCGATGGGTGGCGAAACCGGAAAACACCGTCCGAAGGAGCAGGGCTTCTTTGACGGCGTGAAGAAATTCTTCGATGACCTGACCAACTAATTGTTAGCCCTCCGCATGGAGGGCTTTTTTATTGCTGCCTGACTAATTATTATGGGCTTAGTCAGGGTGCAACGCGTATTGCATTGTAGCCAGTTAATTTAAAAGGGAGATTCATATTATGAGCCTGACCGTTCGTCAGACTATCACCGCATTATTTGCGGCGTCAGCACTGCTGTCTGCCAGCCTTAGCGCGCACGAAGTCATGTCACAGAAACACGCAGATGCAGCGGTAAAATACCGTCAGTCTTTATTTCAGCTGGTAAAAAGCAATATGGCGCCACTTGGCGGCATGGCGAAAGGTGCATTACCGTACGATGAATCGGTCATGATGACCAATGCTGTTCGCCTTGAGCAACTGGCTGATATGATGGCCGATTACCTCCATCCGGATACCAGAAATTTCGACGTTGAAACGGGTGCGAAAGACAGTCTCTGGGAAAATATGGACAAGGTTGAGGAAAAAGTTGCTGCGCTGAAAACTGCCGCGGTAAATCTGCAGCGCGTTACAGAAGCCAAAGATACTGACAACTACCGCAGCGCAATTGGTAACGTAGGGGCAGCCTGTAAATCCTGTCACGACGATTTTAAAAAGGACTGATACCGGGTAATGGTTAAGTCATGCAGAAAAGGAGCCCTGGGCTCCTTTTTTTATGTTGGGCAGTGAGCACGATGAGCGCTGACCTTGGGGGCTAAAAAATAGTCAGTTTTGTTAAACATGTTTGGTCAAAATGACTACTCCTTTTTAAAGTCAAATCTAACTATATGAAATATAAGCGTTAAATTTCTGGCTTTTAAGTTGCTATAGCTGTTTGTCAAAAAATAAAAAGGAAAGACACATGTACACAGATGAAGATTTGGCACTCGCTGTAAAAGCAAATATATTCACACCGGATGCCGTTGGTCAGTTCAGACAACACATCAGTGAGGTTCGTAATACCCATGCTGTTGATGAGGAAAACTTTCGCCTGATCAACGGGTTCAATGATATTTTTGTGGTCATTGCCAGTGCGCTGTTGCTGGCATCACTGGCATGGCTGGGCTTTGAGCTGTATCACCCGCTTGCAGGTGTGGCTGTTGCGGTGGGGTCATGGGGACTGGCGGAGTATTTTGTCAACCGCCGTCGTATGGCGCTGCCGGCCATTGCCTTGCTGTTGTCTTTCCTGGCGGGGTTGTTTGTTATTCCTATTTTGTTTGAGCCTCAGGCCAAAGCCTATGCCTTTATCGCGTCCGGGCTGCTGACTGGCGTCGGGGCGCTGGCACACTGGGTTCGTTTCCGCGTGCCTATCACCGTGGCGGCAGGCGCCGGCGCACTGGCTGCCGGTGCCATCGGGGCAATTGCTTACTTTTTTCCGCCTGCGATGTACTACGTGGACACGCTGGCACTGGTATTCGGCCTGATGATTTTCGGACTGGCAATGTACTGGGACAGTAAAGACACGCTGCGTCAGACCCGCGCATCGGACGTTGCATTCTGGCTGCATCTGATTGCCGCGCCTATGATTGTCCATCCTATTTTCAGCAGTCTGGGTGTGCTTGATGGCCACAGTAACCTGGTGACGTCGGGTGTAGTGCTTGCGCTGTATGTGTTACTGGCGGTGATTTCTATTGCGGTTGATCGCAGAGCGATAATGGTGTCGGCACTGGTGTATGTGATTTATGCGTTCTCCTCACTCATGGAAAACTATGGCATGGTCACTTATAGCTTCGCCGTCACCGGTCTGTGTATTGGTTCGTCACTGTTGTTACTGTCAGCCTTCTGGCAGGGGTGCCGCCGCGGCGTGCTGCGCTTTATTCCCCGTCATGTGCAAATTAAGCTGCCGGTACTGAAAGCCTGAGTCAGATTTCTTCACCGTTAAAAAGCGAGCCTGATATCAGGCTCGCTTTTTTGTGACACAAAGAGAGTGTGCAAATCGTCAGTTTTCCGCTAGGGTTGGAAAGACTCAAGACTAACGGATGTAAAGTGATGACCTTGTTAAAGCGACTTTGGGTGTTACTGCTACTTGTGATGGTGACGCCAGCCATGGCTAAACCCGGTGCGTCAGCTCCCCCGCGTGGAGATAATGAAGGCCAGGGGCCGTTTACGCGCCTTATTCTCAGAGGTGGTACGCTGATAAATGGCGAGGGCGCACCGCCCATCGGGCCGGTGGATATTATTGTCGAAGGTAACCGTATTGCCGATATTGTCAGCGTGGGCAATCCGGGCGTACCGGTTATTGAGGCGCGGCGGCCGAAAGCGCAGCCCGGTGATAAAGAGCTGGATGTCAGCGGCAAATATATACTTCCAGGCTTTATAGATATGCATGGTCATATCGGCGGGTCGGCGGATGACATTCCGGCAGAGTATGTATTTAAGCTCTGGCTGGGGCACGGGATCACCACGGTCAGAGAGCCCGGCAGCTTCAATGGCATGGACTGGGTCATGGATCACGTCAAACGCAGCCGTAATAACACCATTGTTGCGCCCAGGCTGATTGCCTATAAAGGGTTTATGGGCAGTAACGGGCAGCGCATTTCTACGCCGGAGGCGGCAAGAAAATTTGTTCGTCAGGCAAAAAAACAGGGCGCAGAGGGGCTTAAGTTTTTTGGTGCGCCGCCTGAAATCATGGCTGCGGCGCTGGATGAGGCAGGCAAACTCGGAATGGGCTCTGCCATGCATCATGCCCAATTGGATGTCATGCGGATGAACGTAATGGATTCAGCGAAACTGGGCTTAACGACCATGGAGCACTGGTACGGTTTACCCGAGGCCATGTTTGAAGACCGCATCATTCAGCATTATCCCTCAGACTATAACTACAACAATGAGCAGCATCGGTTTGCCGAAGCCGGACGGTTGTGGGAGCAGGCGGCAGCACCGGGCAGCGACACCTGGAATCAGGTGCGTGACGCACTGATCTCCATGGACTTCACGCTCGATCCGACCATGACCATTTACGAAGCTAGTCGCGATCTGATGCGTGAACGTTATGCGCCGTGGCATGACGAGTACACGCTGCCGACATTGTGGGAATTTTTTAAGCCCAGCCGCTATGCACATGGCTCTTACTGGTTTGACTGGACAACCGCGGATGAGGTTGCCTGGAAGCACAACTTCCGGTTATGGATGCAGTTCATTAATGACTATAAAAACCACGGGGGCCGGGTTACTACAGGCTCTGACTCTGGCTACATCTATAAAATTTATGGCTTTGGCTATATACGCGAACTGGAATTGTTACAGGAAGCTGGCTTTACACCGCTGGAAGTTATTCAGGCCGCGACCCTTAACGGCGCAGAGGCGCTTGGCATGGCCGATAAAATCGGTTCGGTGAGCATCGGCAAACTGGCTGATATGGTGATTGTCGACTACAACCCACTGCAAAACTTTAAAGTATTGTATGGCACCGGCCATTATCGCCTCAATAGTGACAATCAGCCTGTCACTGTTGGTGGCGTCACCTATACCGTTAAGGATGGTATTGTCTACGACGCTAAGGCGTTGTTAAGCGATGTCCGAAAGATGGTTGCAGATGCAAAAAAATGAAGAAAGTGCGCAGATGCGCACTTTCTTTTTGTGTTAGCGGAACAGACGGCCGTAGTTTTTTGCGATTTCCTGTTATCGGGTTAATGTAATAGCACGTATTGCGGGTCTGCTGCGAACATCATGGTATGAATGATATAAATCTTGCTGTTGTGGATGATGACATTATCACGCTGGATATGATTACCCACGCGCTTGAATCGCATTATTCCTGTACCGTGTCATCAGTGACCTGATGATGCCCGGGCTAAACGGTATAGAGCTGCTACAACAAACCCACCAGGCCGGGGTGGTTGTGCCATTTATCTTTATCACCAGCGAAGTGACCAAAGAGGTTGTGATGCAGGCCGCGCGTGCGGGCGCCACGGAGTTTATTGCTAAACCGGTGACGCCGGATGTCCTTTATGCCAAGGTGGATCGCGTTTTGGCCAGACACGCAAAAGCTTGATCCACCGCAACCTGCCCATTAATTGCCGCTGTCTATACTAGGTCTATGACACACAGACGGATGCAGCGATGGGGCAGGATATACAGCAGGAAACCTTTAGCAAGAATGATCATCAGCGGTTTTGCGGCAGGCTGGAGGAACAACTCGAGGCTTTAAAAGCCCGCCTGTCCCGGCCCGGCTTTTCATCAGGCCCTGCAAGTCTGGGCGCGGAAGCAGAACTTTATATCGTTGACGACCAGCAGTTTCCTGCGCCGCTCAACACCACATTACTCGAGGCGGTAAACAATCCGCTGCTGACCGAAGAGCTCAATCGCTTCAATCTTGAAATCAACCTGTCGCCGCTGGCGGCGAAAGGCACCCCGTTTTTACACATGCAGCGCGAGCTGGACACGCTGACGGCCAGGCTGAATGAACAGGCCGCCCGCCATCACGCGCGGGTCGTCAGTATTGGCATTTTACCAACGCTTGAACGTCGTCACCTGCATCGCGAGTTCATGACTGACAGGCCGCGTTATCGTGCGCTTACTACGGGACTCACTGCGCTGAAAGGCAGTGCATTCTCAGTCGATATTAACGGTGCCGACTCGCTCAAAATGCTGTCTGACGAGGTCACTCTGGAAGGGGCTAACACGTCGTTTCAGGTCCACCTGAAAGTGCCTGCAGACCGCTTTGCGGATTACTACAATGCGGCGCAGCTTATTACACCGCTGGTACTGGCGCTATCGGGTAATTCGCCCACTTTTCTGGGCAACCGGTTATGGCAGGAAACCCGCATCGCCCTGTTTAAACAGTCTATTGATGACCGCCATCCGGCGACCAAAAACTGGCGACGACCTGCGAGGGTGTCATTTGGTCATGGCTGGGTGCGCGACGGCGCATGGGAGCTGTTCGCAGAGAATGTGATGTTGTACGCGCCGCTGATCCCTTATTGTTTTACTGATACCCCCCCTTTTGCTGAGTTGTGTTTACATCACGGCACGGTGTGGTCCTGGAATCGCGCCGTGTTTGACGCAAAAGGTGACGGACATTTGCGCATTGAATTTCGCGCACTGCCATCGGGGCCAACAAGTGCAGATATGATGGCGAATGCCGCTATGCTGATTGGTCTGACGGTGGCATTTGCCGACCGGGTTGCAGGCATGTTACCCGCGATCCCGTTCAATTATGCTGAATACAATTTTTATCGTGCAGCTAAAGACGGACTGGCCGCCCGCATTTTGTGGCCGAGAGATCAGCAGCATGGTGTGGTCGAATCGCCGGTCAGGGATATCATTGCACAGCACCTCAATGATGTGGCCGATGGGCTTGCAAGCCTTGACATCGACAGTGCTGACATTGCACGCAACCTGACAATCCTGGAGCAGCGCCTTGCCAGTGGACAAACCGGTGCCGCATGGCAACTGCACCAGTTGGAAAAATACGGTGGCTGCAACCACAGCGGGCTCCATGCCATGCTGCGCGACTATATCAGCCAGTCGGCTGAAGGCACACCAGTAGGTGAGTGGCAGGTATGACAACGCAGTATGCCCCTCAGCTTAATGTGATTCGGGACGTGCAGAGTCTGGTAAAAGACCGCACGCCTGAAGGGTTTCTGATGGGGTTAGGCGGTCCGTCGCTGTTGACGTTTGCAGGCAGAGATACCCAGCGTTGCCGGGTGATTGTGACATTGTTACATGGTAATGAACCGTCCGGGCTGCGCGCTGTGATGACCCTTGCACAGCAGGGGTGGCAGCCGGCGGTTACCACGCACGTCATCATCGCCTCGACCGCGGCCGCTGCCACACTGCCTATGTTCAGTCATCGTATGCTGCCAGGATGCGAGGACCTCAACCGCTGCTTTTCCGGCCGCGGAGACAGTCCGCAATATGCGTTAGCTGATGCAATAGTCAGGACCATTATCTCGCTGGAGCCGGAGTGCGTGATCGATTTACACAATACTTCAGGCAGCGGCCCTGCGTTTTGCGTCAGTGTCAGCGACAGTGCGCAGCATCAGGCTTTGGCCTCGGCCTTTGCGCCCTGGATGATTGTGACAGATATTCGCCTGGGCTCACTGATGGAGCAGTCGCTGGGGTGTCCGGTGGTAACGATTGAGGCTGGCGGTGCGAAGGACGCACTGGCCGACAGGGTTGCGCTGGCCGGCATCATTGAACTTGGGCGGCGGGACAACCCGCTGGTTGCCAGTCAGCCAGTGAGCCTGCTTTGTCATCCCCGACGACTGGAATTACAAACCGGCTGCACTGTGGCTTATCAGGATGGACCCGATACCGCCACGGATGTCTGCCTGCGCACCGATATTGAGTCACTGAATTTTGGATGTACCCCGGCAGGCACACATCTGGGCTGGGTAAGAGAAGAGGGACTGGCTGCATTCAGGCTGGACTGCGACGATGAGGCGGTGTCTGCGTTTTTTACTACGGACGAGCACAGCCTGTTCAATAAGGTGCCGCTGCGACTGTTTATGGTTACCACCAATGCGGATATTGCCCGCAGTGACTGCCTGTTTTACTTCATACCCACCTGAGCGCGATACGCTTGCGGCGAAACGCTTCGGCGGGTGACATCAGGCTGACGCATCTACGCCTGAAGTCTTATGCCCGTAACAACGCGATTTGTATTACTGTTGGTTTAGTGAACAAGACCCTACAAAGATAAAGAGATATCACATGGCTTATCAGGACATTTATCGACAATCTATTGACGACCCGGCGACGTTTTGGGGCGACGCGGCTTCAGCGTTACCCTGGTATACGCAGCCAAAAACTATTTTGTCCAATGATGACAATGGCATAAACCGCTGGTTTGCAGACGGCACCATGAACACCTGCTATATGGCACTGGATCATCATGTCGAGGCGGGCAGGGGAGATGACACCGCGCTGATTTATGATTCGCCTGTGACGCAGACGAAAGCAACCTATACCTATGCCGAGCTGCAGGATCAGGTTGCTCATTTTGCCGGTGCACTGAAACAGGCGGGGGTGGCTAAAGGCGACCGGGTTATCATTTATATGCCCATGATCCCGCAGGCGGTTATTGCCATGCTGGCGGTTGCCCGTCTGGGCGCGATCCATTCCGTCGTGTTCGGCGGGTTTGCCGCGAATGAACTGGCGGTCAGAATTGACGACGCGGCACCGAAAGTCATTATCTGCGCGTCCTGTGGTATCGAGGGTAGCAAAGTGCTGCCATACAAACCTATGGTGGATGAAGCGATCAGCCTGTCTGAGAATAAACCTCAGCGGTGTATTGTGTATCAGCGTGAGCAGCACAGGGCCGAACTGGACAATGCCATTGATGCTGACTGGAATGCGCTGGTTGACGCTGCACAGCCGGCGGCGTGTGAGCCGGTCAGTGCAACCGATCCGCTTTATATTCTGTACACCTCAGGCACCACAGGAAAACCCAAAGGCGTCGTGCGTGACAATGGCGGCCATGCGGTAGCGCTGAATTATTCCATGCAGGCGATTTATGACATTCATCCTGGCGATGTATTCTGGGCGGCATCGGATGTGGGCTGGGTCGTAGGTCACTCTTACATTGTTTACGGACCGCTCATTCGTGGCGCGACCACTGTGCTTTACGAAGGTAAGCCGGTGGGTACGCCGGATGCGGGTGCATTCTGGCGGGTGGTTGAGGAGTATGGCGTTGCTGTTTTGTTTGCCGCGCCGACGGCGTTCCGGGCCATTCGTAAGGAAGATCCCAAAGCGACCTGTCTGCGTCAGTATGATATCTCGTCGCTGCACACCATTTTCATGGCGGGTGAACGATTGGATCCGTCCACCTATCACTGGACCGTCGACAATACCGGTAAACCGGTTGTTGACCACTGGTGGCAGACCGAAACCGGCTGGCCAATCTGTGCCAATCCGGTCGGCATAGAAAAAATGGTGCCGAAACCAGGCTCATCGACAGTCCCTACGCCTGGCTTTGATGTGCAGGTACTGGACGCGCAGGGCGAGCCACTGCCACCGAATACGCAGGGGGCAATCGCAGTAAAACTGCCACTGCCGCCAGGCTGTCTGCCAACCATCTGGGGCGACTTTTCGCGCTTTAAATCCGGTTATCTCAGTGAGTTTCCCGGCTACTACAGCTCTGGTGATGGCGGCTATATCGATGAGGACGGCTATGTCTTTATTATGGGGCGTACTGATGACGTGATTAACGTTGCAGGGCACCGTTTGTCGACCGGTGAAATGGAAGAGGTGCTGGCCTCACATGACGCTGTGGCAGAGTGCTGTGTGATTGGTATACACGACAATCTGAAGGGGCAGATCCCGGTTGGGCTGGTGTTACTCAAAGACGGCGCCGACATTGACGATGAGACACTGCAGTCTGAGCTGGTCGCACTGGTAAGAAAGCAAATTGGGCCCATTGCGTGTCTTAAGACGATTATCAGAGTGCCCCGACTGCCCAAGACCCGTTCGGGGAAAATCCTGCGCAAACTGCTGCGTCAGATTGCCAGTGACGAAAGTGTGTCCGTGCCGTCTACTATCGACGACCCCGCCAGTGTGGGTGAGATCACTGACATCATGTCCAGCAATGGTCTGATTCAGCGGGCCGATGGTCAGCCCGCCTGACCATCAGTAAAAAAGTTCGTCAGCAGCCGGGGCGGGTGGTGCCACAAACAGGGCATAGTACACCAGTCCGGCTGTTATCAGCGCCACAACAATCGCAAGCAGCAGGCGCGATGACGGAATACCCGGTGAGCTGACAGGCTTTTTACCGTGTAACATGGCTGGTACCAGCGGCTGTTGCTTATAACGCGCGTAATAGCCAATCGCCACAACATGCAGCGCAATGACAGCGATAAGCAGGTTAAACACATTGTGATGAAGCCAGTTCATCACCTCCAGGGTCGTGTCGCTGACAAGATGCCGGTACGGACCATCTAAAAACACATCGTCCGTCATAAACAGCCCGCTGACAGCCTGTAGCGCAACCATCAGTAACAATAAAAGGACGGCATACCCGCCCAGCGGATTGTGGCCCGCATAGGCCGGACTGTTTTTATCAGTCAGTGTTTTGGCATAGCCAATCACCGCTGCCGGTGAGCGCACAAAACTACTGAACCTAGCGTAGTGTGTCCCGACAATGCCCCACAGGACACGAAAAATGATGAGACCCAGCGTAAAATAGCCAATCTGAAAATGGAGCTGCATGGCATCATCCAGCCACTCTGCGGTCACATACTGCGCCACAATGCAGGCAACAAGAAGCCAGTGAAAAAGTCGGGTAGGTATGTCCCAGATACGAGTTTGCGGCATGAAGAGCGTTCCTTTTAGTCGTGTCGCAATAGCTTGCGTGCGAACGTAGTGAAAATCAATGGGGAGGGGCTGCTGGTTCGCTCTGACGCAGATCTGGCACGACAGTTCGCCATTTTCATCTCAGGTCGCATGATGCACAATACCGAATACGCAATTAACGGATGTGAAGAACGATGCAAGTAGGTCTGTTTGGCGCTAACGGGCGCATGGGGCGGGTGCTGATTGAAGCACTGAATGAACACGACAGCGCACAGCTTTCGGTTGCCACGGTGCGGGATGACTCGCCCTGGGTAGGCATGAAAGTGGGTGAACTGGCAGGTACCGGGGCATCTGATTTGATGTGTACCGGTGTGTCATCCCTGTCACCGTCGGACGTTGATGTGATGATCGACTTCACATTACCTGTGGTGTTTGACGAGAACCTGAACTGGTGTGAGAAAAACGGTGTGCCCATGGTTATTGGCACAACCGGCCTGTCGGCTGCTCAGCTTGAAAAACTGGACAAGGCGGCGAAAAAAATTCCACTGGTGTTTGCCGCAAATTACAGTGTTGGCGTGAATCTGATGCTGTCACTGGTCAAACAGGCAGCCAGGGCGCTCGGCAAAACAGCCGATATTGAAATTATCGAGGCGCACCATCGGTTTAAACAGGATGCACCATCCGGAACGGCGCTGGCGATTGGTGAAGCCATTGCCGACACCCTGGGCAGAGACCTGAAAGACTGCGCGGTATATGGCCGTGAAGGCAAAATGCCGGCACGGGATCATAACACCATAGGTTTTGCCACAGTCAGAGCCGGTGACATTGTGGGTGAGCACACCGCGTTATTTGCCGACCTGGGTGAACGCCTGGAGATCACGCACAAAGCGTCAAGCCGTCTGACATTTGCCAAAGGTGCGGTAACAGCCGCGACCTGGGTGAAAGACAAATCACCGGGGCGCTACGACATGGTCGATGTACTCGGGCTGCCGCGGTGAACGCAAAAGCTTGATTTTTGTACACTAACCTGTGCTTTTCACAGGTTACAGGACGAAAACACACATAACGGGTTATTTTTGATATTTTTCCACATTAAGTTAGACCTTTTTTGAGCAGTCATGTATACTCACCGGAATTTGCCAAAATTTCGCGTTTAAACGCCCGCCGGCGTTTAAAAATGCGGTTTTATTAGCTGCAAAGATCGCTAAACGGGATGTAACTTTACGATTACCTCCCGTTTTTTGTGGGGTTTGATTATCTGCGTAATCAAACACTCAGTTAGTTATCCTTAAGCTGGAGGTTGACTTGGCTAATTCTGCCCTTTTGGTGTTAGAAGACGGTTCGGTGTTTAAAGGTACGGCTATTGGTGCTAGTGGTACCGCCGTCGGTGAAGTGGTTTTTAATACATCCATGACCGGCTACCAGGAAATTCTTACCGACCCCTCTTACGCTGAACAAATCGTAACACTCACCTATCCCCATATCGGAAACACCGGAACCAACAACGAAGACGTAGAAAGTGACAGAGTCTGGTCTAAAGGCCTTGTCATTCGCGACCTGCCGCTGGTTGCCAGTAATTTCCGTAATCAGCAGACACTGTCTGACTTCTTAAAATCAAAAAACGTCGTTGGCATTGCGGACATTGATACCCGCAGACTGACACGCATTCTCAGGGATAAAGGCGCACAGAACGGGTGTATCGTGTGCGGTGAAGAGATTGATGAAGCCGCAGCGCTTGAAAAAGCTAAAGCGTTCCCGGGGCTGAAAGGCATGGATCTGGCCAAAGAAGTCTGTATCAGCGAGCCGAAAACCTGGACCAGCGGAAGCTGGCAACTGGGTCAGGGGTTTGTTTCTCCCGATACCTTTAAGTATCACGTTGTCGCGTATGACTTTGGTGTGAAGCAAAACATCCTGAGAATGCTGGCAGACCGTGGCTGTAAAATTACGCTGGTGCCTGCGAAAACGTCAGCTGAAGACGTGCTGGCGCTAAACCCTGACGGTGTGTTTTTGTCTAACGGACCGGGCGATCCGGAGCCGTGTGACTACGCCATTACAGCGATCAAAGCTTTGCTCGAAACCGGGATCCCTATCTTCGGGATCTGCCTTGGCCACCAGTTGCTGGCGTTGGCCAGTGGTGCAAAAACGGTGAAAATGAAGTTTGGCCACCATGGCGCTAACCATCCGGTACAGGATGTGAAAACCGGGCGGGTGATGATTACCAGTCAGAACCATGGTTTTGCGGTCGACGAAGCGTCATTGCCTGATAACGTGGAAGTCACCCACATTTCACTGTTCGATAAATCACTGCAGGGCATTCACCGTACTGACAAGCCGGCGTTCAGTTTCCAGGGGCACCCTGAAGCGAGCCCGGGTCCGCACGATGCTGACACCCTCTTTGATCACTTTATCGACCTGATTGAACAGTCCAAGCAGTAGGAAAGAGCCCGCTATGCCAAAACGTAATGACATAAAAAGCATTCTGATTATCGGTGCTGGCCCTATTGTAATTGGCCAGGCCTGTGAGTTTGACTACTCTGGTGCGCAAGCGTGTAAGGCGCTGCGTGAGGAAGGGTACCGGGTTATTCTGGTTAACTCGAACCCGGCGACGATCATGACAGACCCGAATATGGCAGATGCCACATACATCGAGCCGATTCACTGGGAAGTTGTACGTAAAATCATCGAGAAAGAGAGACCGGACGCGATTCTGCCTACTATGGGTGGCCAGACAGCACTGAACTGTGCATTGGAACTCGACAAGCAAGGCGTACTGGCTGAATTCGGCGTTGAACTGATTGGTGCGACAGCCGATGCCATTGATAAAGCCGAAAACCGTGACCGCTTTGACCATGCAATGCGTAAAATCGGACTTGAGTGCCCGCGTGCTGAAATTGCAACCAGCATGGAGCAGGCACACGATGTGCTCAGCCGTATTGGTTTTCCGTGCATCATTCGTCCTTCGTTCACCATGGGCGGCTCGGGTGGCGGTATTGCCTACAACATTGATGAATTCAATGAAATCTGCCACCGCGGTCTTGACCTGTCGCCAACCAATGAGCTGCTGATTGATGAGTCGCTGATTGGCTGGAAAGAGTACGAAATGGAAGTGGTACGCGACAAGAACGATAACTGTATCATCGTCTGTACCATTGAAAACATCGATGCAATGGGCGTTCATACCGGTGATTCGATTACGGTTGCACCAGCCCAGACGCTGACTGACAAAGAGTTCCAGATCATGCGTAATGCCGCGATGGCGGTACTGCGCGAAATCGGTGTTGAGACCGGTGGATCGAACGTGCAGTTCGGTGTTGATCCGAAAACCGGCCGTATGGTCATCATTGAAATGAATCCGCGGGTGTCACGTTCCTCTGCACTGGCATCAAAAGCCACCGGTTTCCCTATTGCCAAAGTGGCAGCGAAGCTGGCCGTAGGTTATACGCTGGATGAACTGGCCAACGAAATTACCGGTGGCCTGACCCCGGCGTCATTTGAGCCTTCTATTGATTACGTCGTTACCAAGATCCCTCGCTTCAACTTTGAAAAGTTTGCCGGTGCCAATGACCGTCTGACTACGCAGATGAAGTCGGTGGGCGAGGTGATGGCCATTGGCCGTAACCAGCAGGAGTCTCTGCAAAAAGCCCTGCGCGGCCTGGAAGTGGGTGCCAACGGCTTTAACCCGATGGTCGACCTTGACGATCCGGATGCGCGCAATAAGGTTATCTACGAACTGCGTCAGCCAGGTGCAGAGCGTATCTGGTACATCGGTGATGCGTTCCGTATGGGCATGAGTGTGGATGAGGTGTTTAGCCTGACCAACATTGATCCCTGGTTCCTGGTACAGATAGAAGACATCATCCTGCTTGAGGGTGAGGTTGCTGAAAAAGGACTGAGCGGCATTGATGCGTCGATGATGCGTCAGCTGAAGCGCAAAGGCTTCTCGGACGCGCGTCTGGCTGAACTGACCGGCGTGGGTGAAGTCGATGTGCGTGAAACCCGTCGCGAAATGGGCATCAGCCCGGTGTATAAGCGTGTTGATACCTGTGCCGCCGAATTTGCGACCAGCACTGCCTACATGTACTCAACGTACGACGAAGAGTGTGAAGCGGCGCCGTCGGACAAGCGTAAGATCATGGTACTCGGTGGTGGCCCTAATCGTATCGGTCAGGGGATTGAGTTTGACTACTGCTGTGTGCACGCGGCACTGTCCATGCGTGAAGACGGCTACGAGACCATCATGGTCAACTGTAACCCAGAGACCGTATCGACCGACTATGATACCTCTGACCGTCTGTACTTTGAGCCGGTCACGCTGGAAGACGTACTGGAAATTGTGGCAAAAGAGCAGCCGGAAGGCGTTATCGTGCAGTATGGCGGTCAGACACCGCTGAAGCTGGCTCGTGCGCTTGAAGCGGCTGGCGTTCCTATCATGGGGACGTCACCTGACGCCATTGACCGTGCCGAAGACCGCGAACGTTTCCAGCACATGGTCAATAAGCTGGGCCTGAAACAGCCTGCCAACGCTACGGTTACCAATTACGAAGAAGCGATCGCCAAAGGGGACGAGATTGGTTATCCGCTGGTGGTGCGTCCGTCTTATGTATTGGGTGGCCGCGCGATGGAAATCGTGTACGACAAGAAAGATCTCAAGCGTTACCTGAATGAAGCGGTGAAAGTGTCTAATGACGCCCCGGTGCTGCTGGATCGCTTCCTCGATGATGCGATTGAAGTTGATATCGATGCGATCTGCGACGGAACCGATGTGGTAATTGGCGGGATCATGGAGCACATTGAACAAGCCGGTGTACACTCCGGTGACTCTGCCTGTTCACTGCCGCCACATTCACTGCCTGCACACATTCAGGACACGATGCGCGAGCAGGTGAAAGCCATGGCGCTGGAACTGGGTGTTGTTGGTCTGATGAATACCCAGTTTGCCATCAAGGATAACGAAGTGTATCTGATTGAGGTGAACCCGCGTGCTGCGCGAACCGTACCGTTTGTGTCAAAAGCAACCGGCGTGCCGCTGGCGAAGGTTGCAGCCCGCGCAATGGCGGGTGTCAGCCTGAAAGAGCAGGGCGTAACCAAGGAAGTGATCCCGCCGTTCTTCTCGGTGAAAGAAGTGGTTCTGCCATTTGCTAAGTTCCAGGGCGTTGATCCGCTGCTCGGGCCTGAAATGCGATCGACCGGTGAGGTGATGGGCGTAGGCGATACGTTTGAAGAAGCGTATGCCAAAGCGAACCTGGGTGCTGGTGCACCGTTGCCAAAATCGGGCAAAGCATTGCTGTCGGTCAGAAACACGGATAAACAGAAAGCCATTGAACTGGCGAAAGAACTGACCGGTGCAGGCTTTGCGATTGAAGCAACCCGCGGTACCGCAACCGAGCTGTACGATGCAGGCATCGTAAGCTCAGTGGTTAATAAACTCTCTGAAGGTCGCCCCAATATTGTGGATGCGATCAAAAACAAAGAGTATGACTACATCATCAATACCACAGAAGGGCGTCAGGCGATTACTGATTCAATGTACATCCGCCGTGAAGCACTGCTGAATAAGGTGACGTATACAACCACGATGAACGCGGCATTTGCGACTATCCGCGCGAAGTCGGCTGATGATCGCAATAAAGTTGCGTCTGTACAGGAACTGCACGCCCGCATTCAGGATTGATGACATCGCCGGGTAGACAGGGTATCCTGTAATACAAAGAGTTAAAAAGTGCGCCTGATGGCGCACTTTTTCGCTGCATGGGTTAAAACAATAACTGAAGTGAGACTGTTACCATGAGTCAGTATCCAATGACCGTTCGTGGCGCACAGCTATTGCGCGAAGAGCTTAATGAGCTGAAAACCAAGGTCCGTCCGCGGATCATTGCGGCCATCGCCGAAGCGCGTGAGCACGGTGACCTGAAAGAAAATGCGGAATATCACGCGGCACGCGAAGAGCAGAGCTTTTGTGAAGGCCGCATTCAGGATATTGAAGGCAAGTTGTCTAACGCCCAGATCATCGACGTGACCAAGATGGAAAATAACGGCAAGGTGATTTTTGGTGCCACCGTAACCATTCTGAATGTCGATACCGAGGAAGAAACCCGTTATCGTATCGTCGGTGACGATGAAGCCGACATTAAGAATAATCTGATTTCGGTTAATTCACCGATTGCCAGAGGGCTGATTGGTAAAGAGCTCGATGATGTGGTGGTGATCACGACGCCGTCGGGCAAGGTCGAAGTGGAAATTGCCGAAGTCGAGTACATCTGACCACTGACACTGAACTAAAAAACTGGCGTTCTGAAGTGACCCCCAATAGTTGGACACTCCAATTACTGGGGGTTTTTTATTGCCCGTTCTCACTGAAAAAAGTGCTCAGCGCTTCATGTTGCCAGTTCTCCAGCCATAACATTAAGATATGTGGAGTATCATCGACTTCAAGGACCTTAACTGCAGGATTATTTAACGTCGTGAACATTTCAAAAGGGGCGATGGGGTCGGTATTGGATGCAAACACCAGAGTCGGTATCTTTACGGTTTCGAGCAATACCACCGAATCGGTCTGATGAACATTAATCTGTTTATCGTTCAATGATAGATTTACACCATCGACGATATCGTCTTCGTCAAACAGCATGGCATACCAGGAGTTCTCAAGCTGGCTAAATGCAATAGCCGCTTTATCCAGTCTTTGCATTGGCGCAAATAGTATGAGTCCATTTGGTGGTGAGGCCATTGAGCGTGCAATATGTAGTGCAGTGACCGCTCCCATCGAATAACCAACAATATAAAGAGGTCTGGGTAAATCTGGCGTATCTAGTTCAGTGGATAGCCATGCAGTGATGCTAAGTGCACCAAGTACACCCATACCCCTTGGCGCTGATGAGTCGCCATGGCCAGGTAAATCAGGAATAAGTACGTGAAATCCAAGGCTTCTGTAATATAGCGCACTCGCAAGCATGGTGTTTTTGGATTGTGCAAAGCCATGTAATAACAATACAGTCCCCTTGTAGCGTGGCTTATCCTCTGCAGCCACGAACAGTGACTTGTTTACCGTGCTTTCATTTGCTTTTATCGACAGTTTAAAATTCAGATCCGTATCTGACCCAATGTCAGGATTTGCCTGAAAATAAGGAACGCAATTCATGTCCGGTGATTCACAATACTCACCGATAGCGAACTGTGACTCAAGTTGAGAAAAGTCGATTCCCTGCGAAGTGAAATGATTGATCTGGTAAGAAATGAAGGTTGCACAACCTCCAGAAAGAGCACCAATCAAAGCAAGCAGTGGTAAGGTAATAATCCGTTTCATTACAGTTTGTCCATAACTGGCGATGATAGCAGCATGTTACCTTTTAGTTACTTTAGTTAATAGGATGCTGAGCTGAATCAATGGTCTTGCTGTGGAGAGTTGGCTATAGTGAGGTCAAATAATGCAGAAGGAATCAGTAATGGGATTACTCGATAAACTGATAGGCAACGCGGCTGAGGTAGATGTCAGTGAAGTCAGCGACGAACTGGCACCGATACTCGGTGAGGGGGAGACCCTGGCACGTGTGTTCAAGGAAATTCGTGATATGTACGTGTTTACCAATAAGCGTCTGGTGCTGATTGATAAACAGGGACTGACAGGGCGAAAAGTAGAGTATCGCTCTGTGCCCTACAAAGCCATCACCATGTTTACACTGGAAACGGCGGGTCACTTTGACATGGATGCCGAGCTGAAAATCTGGGTGTCCGGCCAGTCATCCCCGATTGAGAAGGAACTGAATAAGCATACCGTCGTTGGTATTCAGCAAACGCTGGCAACCTACCTGCCTCACTAGACGCAATGTTACCGGATAACGCGTTGATTTCTTGTCGTATTCGCGTTTACCACATATACCTTATAGAGAGGGCCGCGAACGTGTTCATCACGGCGGGTTGTCCGGTAACAGTTAAGGGGTGAATCATTAAACGGTTGTCTGTTACTCACGTACTGATCACGCTGGTTGTCGCATGCTTTGTGACGTTATCGTCGTTGGAGCAGGCGCGGGCCGGGAATGATGTCACACCGCTGATCCCCACCTATTTTCGTCATATTTCTGTGCAGGACGGTTTATCACAGGTCACCGTCGCCGACATCCTTCAGGACAACCATGGCTTTATGTGGTTCGCCACCCAGAATGGCATTAACCGCTATGATGGCTACAGCTTCATTCAGTACAAACGTGACAAGACGCGTGATGGTAGCGGACCTGTCGGTGAGTTTTCTTACAAAATGGCGCTGGATACGGCGACATCAGATATCTGGGTGGCAACATCAGGAGGACTGAGCCGGTACCTGTATGCGTCCGACAGTTTTCGTCACTACACGCTGCCCGGCGCAGACGGAAAAGCCAGGCTGATCGTGCCAACCGTTGTTATCGACAGAGAGGGGCAGGTGTGGGCCGGCACCCGCCAGGGCCTGTTTCGTTACGATAAGGTTAAAGACCAGTTCCAGGCCATCCCGATTGCCATCTCAGAAGCCGCCTGGGTGCTGGACATTGAAAAAGACAAAAGCGGTCACCTGCTGGTCGCCACAACAGAAGGGTTGCTGGCAATCAATATTGCCGACCCGACCCGTTTTGAACATCGACTGAAAAATCACAAAGTGACGGACATTGTGTTGCTGGGATCCGGACATTTCTGGATATCGACGGCAGGGGCCGGCATTCTCAGCAAACCGGATGGTACCCCGTTACTGACGGCGTTGAGGCAGGTTGATGGCTTGCCTGATGCCATCATTAACAGTGGCGTTAATGCCATCACACAAATGAATAATGGCGATATCTGGCTAAGCGCCAACGCCGGCCTGGCGATTACCCGTGAGACCCAGCCTCATGCAGCCCATGCGCTGGTAAAAGCGGGTAATGCGAACGGTCTGCTCAGTGCCGCACAGATGACCCGAAGTTTTCAAAGCCGCTCAGGGCTTATCTGGCAGGGCACCTGGACCAGTGGTTTTTCTATTTTTGACCCTGATAATCTGCAGATTAAATCTCTCAATGCCAGACCGAATACCTGGGTTCGCGGACTGGAAAAAGACGCCGATGAAAATATCTGGTTTGGCACGCCGGCCGGTATTTGGCGACGCAGCGCCGGCAGGAGCATAGACGGGCCGTGGGTGTTTCCCGAGCAACAGGGTGTCAGCGGACAGGCAGAGCAAAGCAACATTCGCAGCATCGCATACGATAAAGACAGGGACGATTTTTGGGTCGGCACGACGGCGGGTATCTACCGCCTGCAGCCTGATCAGGACCGACTGGAAAAGTTGCCGCTGCTTGAGGACGCGACCATCTTTTTTCTTAAAAAAGACAATCAGGGGGTGCTCTGGGCAGGGACGTTTAACAAGGGGCTTTACCAGATTGATCCGTCAACGCTGTCAATCACCGGCCACTGGAACGTCTCAACCGTCACCCACGTGTATACCGGTGATCACGATCGTGTCATTGCCGGTACTATCGAAGGGTTAATGCTGATAGACCGGGCGTCGCAGAGGCTGACTAACTTATCAGCCCCTTCCCGACCGGAAGTGCAACGCAGTCCACGAGTGATCACCTGGATTTCAAAAGCCCGGGATGGCGGCTACTGGCTTGGTGCACAGGGCGCTGGTGTGTATAAAATGACTGAGCAGGCGACCGGTATGCAGTTTACACCCATCCAGCCTGGCTCCCATCTGGCAACGCTGTCAGTGGGTGCACTTCAGGAAGACCAGCAGGGTAATCTGTGGGTCAGCACAACCGAAGGTATTGCGCACATTGACCTTGCTGCTGGTGAAATCAGCTATTACAACAAGAAAAACGGTGCCTATTCTGAGGGCTATTACATCAATCACGCGCAACAAACCCGGACGGGCGAAATTCTGTTTGCCGGTCCGAAAGGGCTGTCGTACTTTTTTCCGCAAGACATCGGCCTGTCTGACTGGAAACCACCTGTTGTTCTGACCAATCTGCTGGTGCTGAACCAGCCGGTTAAACCCTCGTCCGAGCCCGGACACCCGCTCGACAAACCGGTCCATATTGCCGACAGGATTGTTCTGGGACCAGACGATAACGTGTTCAGCGTGGAGTTCAGTGCGCTGGACTTTTCTGCACCGGAAAACAACCAGTATGCATTCAGGCTGGACGGGTTTGACAGTGACTGGAATACCGCAATTGCCAGAAATCGTGTGGCGACTTACACCAACCTCGATCCCGGCCGTTATGTGCTGCAGGTAAGAGGAACCAACAAGGACCATGTCTGGAGCGACCAGATTGCTGACGTTGAAATACTGGTTACGCCGCCATGGTACTGGACAACCTGGTCAAAAGTGCTTTGGCTGGTGCTGACTTTAGCACTCTTTACCCTGCTGTATCGCTGGCGTATCTGGGCGCTGCAGGTCAGGGCTACAGAACTGTCCAGGCTGGTGGAAGAGCGCACACGTGCGCTGGAAGAGAGCAATGCCAAGCTACTCACATTGTCGTCGCTGGATGAGCTGACCGGCCTTAAAAACCGCCGTGATTTCAGAACACATGCCGAGCATGAGGTGGAACGTTTTCGTCGCACGGGGCGCACATTTTCGGTGCTGATGATGGATATTGATAATTTTAAGCAGATTAATGATCAGCGTGGTCATGCGGTGGGGGACGCGGTGCTGGTGGCTGCCGCCGGGGTAATGAAAAATATGGTCAGGAAGAACGATCTGCTGGCCCGCTGGGGAGGCGAGGAATTCATTATTCTGGCCACCGATACGGCACTTGAGCAGGCACGTCTGATGGCAGAGAAAATCCGTACAGCTCTTGAACAGGAGCGCATTATTGTGGCGCATCAGTCATTCAGGATCACGGTCACTATCGGGGTGAGTGAAATACAGTCTGAACAGTCCCTGGATGATTGCATTAACACGGCGGACAAGCGACTGTATCAGGGAAAACGAGAAGGGCGTAATAACGTGCAGGCGTGATTAATATTAATGAAAGCGTTTAATCTAGTGCCATTCACTCATAATCGCGTCAAACTCACCGGATGCCCGCATTTTTTCGAGCTCCAGATCAAACTGCTGTTGCAGTGTTGCGTCTTTAAATATTGCGCCGTAAGAGCGCGTTTCAAAAATGGGATGCACCGTCATGGCCTGCTCAGGATACTGATTTTCCATGATGAAGGTTAACAGTCGCTGCTCGCCAATAACGATATCAGTGCGGCCGCTGACCAACAGCGTGAGCTGCACCTCTCGTTCGGCTACCTCAAGATAATTTGCCTGGCTTACGGCTGCCGCATAATCGCTGCCCAGTACCTGTGTCGCTGACTGATACGCAATGACTTTTTTTCCAGCCAAATCGTTCACGTTATCGATAGTCAGCTGCCGCGCTGTCAGTGATACCGCCACATCTTTGAACGGGAGATAGCGCTGAGTGAGATGACCGATGTCGGAGGGGAAGGCTGCGGGGCTGGCAATATCGTATTTGCCGGCATTAAAGTCGTTGATCAGGCGGTTGTAGGCCAGCAGGTAGAACTCACTTGAATGGCCGAGGCGGCTAAGTACCGTCCGGATGATATCGACGTCAATGCCCACCACACCACGGTCTTCGTCATAAAAGGCCCATGGCGGACCAATATTTACCGCAACACGCAGCGGTTTGTCTGTCGCACTGACTGCAAATGACATCAGCACCAAAAAAAGGGTGACTACACGCATGACTACATCTTTTTCAGATTATGCCCGTTATCGTTGCGGGCTTCTGCTGGCAGTATATGTATTAAACCAGTCAGACGCCTTCTTTTTTATGCTGAATTAATCCATATGTTCTGCCAGTTGGTCGACGTATTCCCTGGTTTCCGTAATCAACGCTGTTATTTCTGATGCTGAGTCAGTTGAACTTTGTGCAAGATTTCGCACTTCATCAGCCACCACGGCAAAACCTCTTCCTGCCTCGCCGGCCCTTGCCGCTTCGATAGCCGCATTCAATGCAAGCAGGTTGGTCTGGCTGGATATCGCGTTAATGGCTTTAACAATATCGCTGATTTTATCGAGTACGTTTACCATTGCCTGATAAGAGTCACTCACAACCGCATTTTTGTTTGAAATATCCTCGGCATAAATGAGTACCTGGCCGACCTCATTACGAATATCGACGATTGGTGTGGCGTCAACTTTCAGCATGACTGTCTGGCCATTGCAGTCATTCACTTTACAATCACTCAATAAAGCTTCTCCTGCGAGCAGTCGACTCCACTGTTCGCTACCCAGATGCTCTGACATGCTTCCGATGTTTGCTCTTGCCTGTTCAAGGTTTTGACAGCGCAAGGTTGCGAGGAAACGTTCATTCGCCTTGATTATGTTACCGTGCTTATCGGTTTCCAGCATGAGGCTGTTTTTGTTTAGTGCCGCCATTCTGAGGTCAGTATCAAGGGATTTTCTTTTTGTTTCGTCAATATTTGCCTGAACGGCAACAAAGTGGGTGAGTTTACCCTTTTCATCGAATACAGGATCGATAGCCAACGAAATCCAATAGGCGCTTCCATCTCTATGATAGTTTAGTATCTCCTCATAGAAAGGCTGCTGTAGTTTGAGTTTTTCTTTGATTCGGGACACGGTTTCTTTGTCCGTAAGATCTCCTTGAAGTAACTCACCGGGTTTGCGCCCTTCGATGTCGTCAAGCGTATAGCCGGTCATATCAGTAAAGCCTCGGTTTACGTATTGCGTCAGTCCCGTTGAGTCGGTAATGATGACAGCGTTGCTGGTATTGTTGGCAACTAAGGACAACCGTTTAAAAACGTCACGGGCATGATACTCGGCCGTAATGTCTCTCGCGAACGCAGTGTATAGGATTCGATCATCCAGGGTAATTTTTGAAAGTGATAACGAGACCCATTTTTTGCTGTTATCAAACGCGGTAATCTCTAGTTCAACAGTACTGCCAACCAGTCTGTCCTGATTAGATTGTCTGTGGCGATTAACATAATCATCGTGATGATCACGAACGCCAGCGGGAACAAGGTGCTTGACGTTTTTACCGAGCACCTGTTCACGTTTGCATGCCCAGAGTTTCTCCGCCGCCGCATTAAACACAATAACATTATTGTTTTCGTCAATGGTAATTACTGCGTCAACGCTTTGTTCAAGGGTCTGGTCAAATAATTGCGAGGTTGCTCGTTGTTCAGATACATCCTTAACCGTTGCAGCGTACCAAAGTTTTTTACCAACATTAATTTGTGAAAGTGACAACGAGCACCAGATGCGCTTCCCTTCGCTGTTTTCAATGAAAAGCTCAACAGTACTGCCAACAAGTTTATTCTGCCTGGTCTGACGATGCTGATTAATATAACTGTCGTGATTATTTCGATGGAGCGCCGGAACTAGCATCTTTACATTTTTACCAAGTACCTGTTCGCGGCTATATCCCCACAAACTCTCCGCTGCTTTGTTGAATAGCGCGATGCAGTTGTTCTCGTCTATGGCAACAAAAGCATCAATAGCCTGTTCTAGAATTTGTTCATGGATTGTTGATGTAGGGCGAAGAAAAGAAAACATAACTCTGACTTCTCTTAAAGCGGAAACGGTCTTAGTTGAAATAAACAGATACACCGATTTTACTACGCTATTGCGAATAAAAAAACAGCGCCATCAGGGCGCCGTCTCGCGTGTCCAGGGGAAGACCGATTATTTGTTTTCAATCAGCCGTGAGCCGATTTCAATCTGACGCGGCTTCTTCGCTTCAGGAATGACGCGCTCCATATCGATGTGTAACAGGCCATTTTCCATGTCAGCGCCCAACACTTTGACATGGTCACCTAACTGGAATTTGCGTTCAAAGTTACGCTCAGAAATGCCTTTGTGCAGGAATTTACGCTGCTCATCGGTATTTTCCTCACTGGCACGTTTGCCGGTCACGGTCAGCGTGTTTTCAATCACTTCAATAGTGACATCGTCTTTGCTGAAACCAGCCACAGCCATGGTAATACGGTATTTGTCCTCACCCAGCAACTCAATGTTGTAGGGAGGGTAGGTGCTTTGCTTTTCTGAACGGGTAGCAGCATCAATCAGAGATGCAAGGTGATCAGAACCAATGAAAGAGCGGTAAAGTGGAGACAGATCGATAGTTCGCATAGTCATATCCTCAAAATTAAGCAATATGGTGTTAAAGTGCCCCGAAACATCGGCGGCGGTTCAGTGTCGGCCTGTTCATCAGCTCCGACACTGTTTATATATGGCGGGTCAAATGCTTTTCAAGGCAAAAAAATAATTTTTTTACATTGCCAGTGATTTCACCAGCTGGCCGTCTTTCATCACAAAGCTGACGTTCTCCATCTGCGACATATCATCCAGCGGATTGCCTGGCACCGCAACGATGTCAGCCAGCTTGCCTGACTCAAGGCTACCCAGTGATTTGTCCTGTTTGAGTAAACGGGCAGGGTGGATTGTTGCCGCCTGAATGGCCTGCATAGGCGTCATGCCAAATTTGACCATACGCGCAAACTGTTTTGGATTGTCGCCGTGCGGGTACACGCCGGCGTCAGAGCCGAACACCATTTTTACCCCGGCTTTTACGGCTTTAGCAAAATTATCGCGCTGGGTTTTCCCGACAATCCGTTCCTTGTCGAGGCTTTCTTTCAGGATACCGGCTTTTTCTCCCTCGCCCAGGATGTACTCGGTTACGTAAATGTCCATTGAAATATAGGTGCCATTTTCCAGCGCCAGCGCGATGGCTTCATCGTCAAGCAGGCTGACGTGTTCCACAGAGTCAACGCCAGCGCGAATGGCATCCTTGATACCGCTGGTGCCGTGTGCGTGGGTGGCTACCGTCACGCCGCGCATATGCGCCTCATCTACCAGAGCCTGCATTTCTTCGAGAGTATACTGCTGCACGCCAACCTTGGTGCCTTTCGAAAGCACGCCACCGGTGGCGCAGAATTTAATGACGGTCGCCCCGTATTTAATATTGCGGCGCACGGCTTCTCTGACTTGCCACGGACCATCAGCAACTCCCTCACTGACAACATGGTAGTCAAATGGCAACAGATTATTGTCGCAGTGACCGCCGGTGACACCCAGCGCCGGGCCGGAGACAAACATGCGAGGGCCTGCGATATCGCCATCATTGATGGCATCGCGCAGTGCTACGTCGGCAAAACCCGGTGCGCCGACATTACGCACGGTGGTAAACCCGGCCATCAGTGTGGCCCGGGCATGTTTTACGCCCAGCAGCGTTGCCCGCGGGACTGATACCCCGAGTCGCTTATACCCGTGCGTGGCGGCATCACTGGTTAAGTGTACGTGCATGTCCATCAGGCCGGGCATCAGTGTTGCGTCACCCAGTGCAATCACCGTTGCGCCGTCAGGCAGACTGACCTGGTTGCGTTTCCCGGCCGCAACAATGGTGTTGCCTTTTACCACAATGGCAGCCTGTTGAATGACTGCGCCGGCATTGACGTCTATCATCCTGTCTGCGGTGATGACCGTGACGTCGTCAGCCAGGGCGAATGTGCAAAAGCAAAAGCTCAGTAGTGCAAATAAACGTGTCATAAGGCGTTCCGTATAATTGGATTAAACGCCATTCAACACGATAGGCAGCGCCTTGTATAGCGGCTGTACGACAAATTGACGGGTCTTGCAGATTATTGGAGCACAGACGGGCGTTTGCGAATAAGCGCGATAATGAACAGCAGTGCGGTAGCGAGCCATACCAGGGTGTCACCATACCGTCGGTAGGGTGTCATTCCACGCGTTGTGGTGACCGTAGCGCTCAGTGATGCCGCCTCAAATTGGGGCAGCCGGGCGATGACAGAGCCACGGTGGTCGACAAAGGCAGAAATGCCGTTATTGGTCGCCCTGACAACAGGACGTCCCATCTCTTTCGCTCTGACCCGGGCAATTTCGAGGTGCTGGGCGGGCCCGTGAGAACGGCCAAACCAGGCGTCGTTACTCAGCGTGAGGATAACATCGGTATCCGCATGTACGTTCGCACTGACCTGACGCGGGAAGGCAATTTCAAAACACAATGCGGTGGCCATACTGACGCCATTGGCGATGAGATTTGGCTGCAGGAAGTCCCCTCGGGAGAACGACGACATGGGTAAGTCAAATATCGGGGCAAGCCCGCGCAGCAGGGATTCAAAGGGAACAAACTCACCTACCGGTAAAAGGTGGTGTTTCGCGTACCGGTTGGCATGGAAGTAACGGTATTGTCCGCGTTCGTCGTCCGGCTCACGTTTTCCCAGCACAATCACACTGTTCCACGCCTCATCCGACTCCCAGTTGTAGTTCACAATGCCGGTTACCAGCGCGGTGTCGGTTTGGGCGGCCTGCTTATCCATGTCGTTGAGGTAATCGAGGGCCAGCGGTTCAAGTTTCGGCACGGCCGCCTCAGGCCAGATGATCACGTCGCTTTGCCACAGCGGGGCGGACAGGGACCGGTACTTTTCCATGGTCGGCCCATCCTGCTGCGGCTGCCAGCGGAGACTTTGTGCAATGTTGCCCTGAACCATCGCCATACTGACGTTGCGCTCGGGGCTCACCCAATTGTGCCGGTTTGCTACCCAGCCACTTAGGCCCGCAACGGTAATGGCAAACAGCGTCAGTATCCATTGTCTGGGGGTTCGGCTGATGCCTGCCAGTGCAATCAGACACACCAGCAGGGCGGTCACGCCGGTTTCGCCCACAACCGGCAGCCAGCCGGCAAGCGGGCTGTCAATCTGACTGTAACCGAGGGAAAGCCAGGGAAAGCCTGTCAGCATCCAGCTGCGCAGCCATTCTGTCAGGGTCCAGAGCAGGGGAAGTGCCAGCGGCCAGAGTGCGGATTTGAAATAGCGTGCGGTCAGCCAGAAGGCAAGTGCAGGGTAAAGCGCAAGATAGGCACAGAGCAGTGCCATCATGGCCACAGAGCCAATCAGCGGCAGGCCACCAAAATCAGCGATGCTGACATGCACCCAACTGATACCGGCTCCAAACCAGCCCATGCCGAACAGCCAGCCACCCAAAAAATGGCGGTCGGGGAGCAGGGCAAGCTGACGCACCGCAAGTGCACCGCCCAGCAGGGTAACCGGCCAGGCATTAAACGGCGCAAACGCGAAAGTGAGTGAGAAACCTGCCAGAAACAACAGGGCAAAAGGACGATAGTGAGACAGCGTACTTACTCCAGAGCGGGCACTGTCACTTTCAGTTGTACCAGCCTGCGCTTGTCTGACTGGGTTACTCTGAACTGGATATCATCAATCATAATTTCATCATTGGTTGATGGCATATGGCCAAATGCTTTGAGCACTATGCCGCCAATGGTGTCAGCTTCTTCTTCACTGAATTTGGTTTCAAAGAAGCGGTTGAACTCTTCCACCGGCGTTAGTGCTTTCACCGAGTAGGTGTACTTGTTAAGCGGACGGATATCATCGGTGCCGTCTTCTTCCGTGTCGTACTCGTCTTCAATTTCACCCACGATGAGTTCAAGAATATCTTCAATTGTGACCAGACCAGACACGCCGCCGTATTCGTCAACCACAATCGCCATATGGTAGCGTTGCTGACGGAATTCCTTAAGCAGGACGTCAACACGCTTGCTTTCAGGCACAATCACGGCCGGACGCAGGATATCGCGCAGATGGAATTCTTTTTCTGTGTTAAAGACATAGTTCAGCAGATCTTTTGCCAGCAGTATGCCTTCAATATGATCTTTGTCTTCGGAAATGACCGGGAAGCGGGAGTGGGCAGTTTCCAGCATAACAGGCAGAAACTCTTCCACTTTCTGATTGATATCGATGGTGGTCATTTGTGCCCGCGGGATCATGATATCGCGGACCTTCATGTCATTAACACCAATGACCCCTTCAATCATTTCACGGGTCTGTGGATCAATGACTTCGCGAAGCTCAGCTTCGCTGATAACTTCTACCAGTTCTTCCTTGCTTTTCGGCTCGCCGGAGAATGACAGTTTCAGTTTGTCTAACCAACTTCGTCCCGAGGAGCCGTTGGTAGAGTGGGGATTATCGTCGCTCATAACTTCCATTCATTACTGTGTTCAATTCAAAACTTAATGTTCTTGGTAAGGGTCGTCAATGCCTAATTGAGACAAAATGTGTATTTCCAGTGCTTCCATTTGCTCGGCATCAGCGTCCTCAATATGGTCGTAGCCCAGTAAATGCAAGAGGCCGTGTACGATCATGTGGGCAAAATGATGGGTAATGTGCTTGCCTTGTTCCTGCGCTTCATTTTCAATCACAGGTACACAAACCACAAGATCACCCAGCAGATTCAGGGTGATGCCCGGTGGGCTTTCAAACGGAAAAGACAGCACGTTGGTGGGGTAGTCTTTCCCCCGGTACGCGAGATTTAACGCCTGTGATTCGTCATTATCGACAAAGCGGACCGTCACTTCCTGCTCACCGCTCGCCTGATGCGTTAACACCGCATCCGCCCAGAGCTGGACAGCGGTCTCGTCCGGCAGCAATGTGCGCAGGCGGCCTTCACATGCTGACTGGTAGTCGAGCAGGGCTAACCCCTGCTTAATGGGCGTATCGCTCGTCACTGACTGTCGTCTTTGCTGTCGGTTGGCTTGTCGGCATTGTCGCGCTCGGCTTTACGGGCCTGACGCAGCTTGTCCTGTTCAGCGTCATGTTTTTCGTACGCTTCTACAATGCGCGCGACAACCGGATGGCGCACTACGTCGGCGGCATTGAAGAAATTGAAAGACAAATCACCCACATCACTGAGCACATCAATGGCATGACGAAGACCAGAGCGGGCGCCCCGGGGCAGGTCTACCTGGGTAATGTCACCAGTAATCACGGCTTTTGAGTTGAAGCCGATACGGGTAAGGAACATTTTCATTTGTTCGACCGTCGTATTCTGGCTTTCGTCCAGAATGATGAACGCATCATTGAGCGTGCGTCCGCGCATGTAGGCCAGTGGCGCAACTTCAATGACGTTACGTTCGATCAGCTTCTCTACTTTCTCGAAACCGAGCATTTCAAATAACGCGTCGTACAACGGGCGCAAGTAAGGATCAACTTTCTGCGACAGATCGCCGGGCAGGAAGCCCAGTTTTTCGCCGGCCTCAACTGCCGGTCGGGTCAGCAGAATGCGGCGAATTTCCTGACGCTCCAGTGCATCAACGGCACAGGCCACCGCCAGGTAGGTTTTGCCGGTTCCGGCCGGACCAATGCCGAACGTGATATCGTGATTCACGATGTTTTGTACGTACTGCGCCTGGTTACCGTTACGCGGCTTGATCACACCGCGCTTTGTGCGGATGGTGGACTCTTTGCCGTAGTGGGGACTGTCATTTTGTTCCAGCGAGCGGGCTTCCTGTATAGCCAGATGCACCTGGTCGGGCTCCAGAACCGGGATTACGCCGCGCACCGGCTGGGTTTCGATATACAACAGCTTAAGCAGTTCTGCCGCGCCACTGGTTTGCTGAGGCTCGCCTAACACTTTAAACGCATTATTGTGGTAGGTGATCTCAACGCCAAGACGACGCTCAATTTGCTTTATGTTCTCGTCAAACGGGCCGCACAAGCTCGACAGGCGGCGATTGTCTTCAGGTTCCAGAACAAATTCATTGCTTACCAGTGTACTCAAACTGTTGTATACCTCGTTTATGTCGTTACGTTATGCACCCGGACTGAACTGACCCACACCGAGTGCGTCGGGCAGTTCATTCTGATGCTTTGCTACTATAGATTGGGGCGAAACGGCAACACGCAACCCCATGTCTTTCTCCCGACGGATCACATCACCACGCAGTGAATTAGCAAACACATCGGTAATTCTGACGTCAACAAACTCGCCAATCATGTCCGGCGTGCCCTCAAAATTGACCACCCGGTTGTTTTCAGTGCGGCCAGACAGTTCCATCGGGTTTTTCTTCGACGGACCTTCAACCAGAATACGCTGTTCGGTGTCCAGCATATTGCGTGCAATGCGCTGAGCCTGCTGATTCAGGCGCTGCTGCAGAAGATAGAGGCGCTGCTTTTTGGTGTCGTCACTAACGTCGTCAACCGCATCGGCGGCGGGGGTGCCGGGACGGGCACTGTAAATAAAGCTGAAACTTAAGTCATAGTCGACAGCCTGGATAAGATCCATGGTCGCCTGGAAATCTTCATCGGTCTCGCCCGGGAAGCCGACGATAAAGTCAGACGACATGCAGATGTTAGGACGGACTTTTTTCAGCTTACGAATTTTTGACTTGTACTCCAGTGCCGTATGGCCTCGCTTCATCAGATTAAGAATGCGATCTGAACCGCTTTGCACAGGCAGGTGCAGATGGTCTACCAGCTCAGGCACCGACGCATACGCTTCAATGATATCGTCGGTAAATTCGACCGGGTGCGAGGTGGTATAGCGAATACGGTCAATCCCATCAATTGCAGCAACCAGCTCAAGCAGTTCGGCGAAGCGGCAAATGGTACCGTCATGATGTTCACCACGATAGGCGTTAACGTTCTGTCCCAGCAGGTTCACTTCACGTACGCCCTGTTCAGCGAGTTGTGCCACTTCCAGCAGAACGTCATCTACCGGGCGGCTGACTTCCTCACCGCGGGTGTAAGGAACCACGCAGAAAGTACAGTATTTTGAGCAGCCTTCCATTATTGAAACAAAGGCGGTCGGGCCTTCTGCACGCGGCTCAGGCAAGCGGTCGAACTTTTCAATTTCAGGGAAGCTGACGTCGACCACTGAAGATGCGCCACCACGAAGCTGGTTAATCATTTCAGGCAGACGATGCAGGGTTTGTGGACCAAATACAATGTCGACAAATGGCGCACGCTGGCGAATAAGTTCGCCTTCCTGAGAGGCAACGCAGCCACCCACCCCGATAATCAGGTCAGGGTTGGTTTGTTTCAGGTGTTTCCAGCGACCGAGCTGATGGAATACTTTTTCCTGCGCCTTTTCACGGATAGAACAGGTGTTCAGAAGAATTACATCGGCGTCTTCCGGCTCAGAGGCGAGACCGTACCCATGTGTTGAATCAAGCAGGTCAGCCATTTTTTCCGAGTCATACTCGTTCATCTGGCAGCCCCAGGTTTTGATATACAGCTTTTTCGTCATAACAACTCGTTTATTGCCCGTGTATGTTGCGTGAATGCGAGGCGATCCCGGTCGCAGTGTGCCGCGTTTGTCGCCTTGTGCTGATACAGCATGAAATAGCCGGGCATTTTACCTTTTCTGAGCCGGTTTGCCCAGCCAAAGCGCACGCTTCGCCGACAAAGGGCAGGTTAAGGGGGGCGGGAACTGACAAGCCATTGATCTGGCACAGACTGTCAGCACAAACTTGATGCCGATAGCCATGATGATCATGACATTTTTGCCGGGTCTGCGCATAATAGGGCGCAATCATAAGGAGACGTCATGTACGATTTTTGTATCAACGGCGGCGGTATGGTTGGCAGTGCGCTGGCACTCGGACTGGCCGCGCAGGGGTATCAGGTCGCTCTGATAGAGCCACAGCTGCCCGCGCCGTTTGACCCGGCGCAGCCACCCGATCTGCGGGTGTCGGCCATCAGCCATAATTCAGTGGTATTACTTGATGCACTGCATGCCTGGCCAGAGATTGCTGCAATGCGACTTAAGCCATACACCGGGTTGTCGGTATGGGAAGCTGCCGATAAAAGTACGTCATTCACAGCTGACATGGCCGGGTTGAACGAGCTGGGCTATTTTGTTGAGAATCGTCTGATTCAGCTTGGCTGTATGTCAGCCATGAAACGCTATGACAACCTGACCTGTTACACCGGCCATGCGGTGCAAAGCCTCGAGCTCTCTCAGGAAGCAGACCACCGTTTTGCCCGCATTACACTGGATAACGAAACCACACTGACGGCGCGCTGGCTGGTGGGCGCGGATGGGGCCCGTTCACAGGTCAGGGCAACCGCGAACATCGGCACCAGTGGCTGGCAGTACGGCCAGCAGGCAATGGGCATACTCATCCGGTTAGGCGGTGACAGCGGGGGCGAGACCTGGCAGCAGTTTACACCAGCCGGCCCCAAGGCGTATCTGCCTATGTACGACAATGTGGCCTCGCTTATCTGGTATGACAGCCCGGATGTGCTCAAGGCTGCCAGTAGCATGGACAACGCGGCGCTCAAAGCAAGGCTGTATGAGGTATTTCCTGACAGGCTGCGCCAGGATTGCCCGGACTTTTCCATTGAGGGCACCGCTGTGTTTCCGCTGACCCGCTCGCACGCCTCGGCGTATGTGATGGATCCGGTGATCCTGATTGGCGACGCCGCACATACCATTAATCCGCTGGCCGGGCAGGGGGTAAACTTAGGGTTTAAAGACGTCGAGGCGCTGCTTAGCGTCACTGCATCACACCCGGATTTATCATCAGCGGCGTTTCGCCACGCGCTTATCGCTGACTATGAAACGCCACGAAAGCGTGACAATGCGCTAATGATGACAGCAATGGACGGCTTCTATCACTTGTTCAGTAATGACATTGGCCCCATAAAAACATTACGGAACGCGCTGTTATCGGTGACTGAGTCGTTTCCATTCGGGAAGCGTGCCGTGCTGCGCTATGCACTGGGGATGAAAAAATGGAAGTTCTGATTTTACTCGCTGTACTGTTTATCAGCCTTGCTGTTGTTATTCCGCTGATTGAGCGTTCAAAAATGCGTATCAGCACAGAGGATGCAGCGAAATGGGCAAAGTGGATATGGCCGTTGATGGGCATTCTGCTGATTGTGCAGCTAATTCGTATGATGATGGGATAAATGCGCCAGGCATGGCGCATTACCAGATCCCTTCTTCGGTCTTACCCTGAATTTCACAGTCACCGGTTTTGTATTCCGGTCGTTCGCCGCGTTTGTGTTTTTCAAAATAGTCCCTGGAAATTGACACAATGGTGGGTGTCATCCAGATAATCGCGATAATATTAATCACCGACATCATGCCAAGCGCCATGTCGGCCATTGCCCACACCATTGGCAGGGCGGCCTGGGCTCCCCAGAAGATCATCGCAAGATAACCGACGGTATAAGCTGCGCGTCCCGCTCTGTTGTCCAGTTTGAACATGTGCAGGTTACTCTCGCCGTAGGCATAATTGGCAACCACCGAAGTAAAGGCAAACAAACAGATGGCGGCCGCAACAAAGTCGGTGCCCCCTTCACCTAAATGGGCGCTCATGGCGGTCTGGGTGAGGCGGATCCCTTCCATCTGATCGGAACTTGAACCGCCGGCCAGTAAGATGATAAACGCGGTGGCAGTACACAGGATCATGGTATCAACAAACACACCCAGCATCTGCACATACCCTTGTGATACCGGATGATTCGGGTTTGGTGCGGCACTCGCGGCGGCGTGTGGCACCGATCCGGAGCCTGCTTCATTGGAGTAAAGTCCACGCTGAATACCATTCTTGATGGCTGCGCCGAGGGCACCTGCACCAGCTTCTTCGAGGCCGAACGCCGAGCTGATAATGTGCCACAACATACCCGGGATAGCGTCGTAGTTGATGAAAGTAATCACCAGTGCGACAGCCACATAGCCAATGCCCATAAACGGCACGACATATTCGGCGAAACGTGCAATGCCGCGTAATCCGCCAACCACAATCAGTGCGGCCAGTGAGATGATGACCACACCTGACCAGGCGGGCGGGATTTGATACGCATTATTCAGCGCGTCGGTAATGGTGTTGGCCTGCACCGCACTGAACACAAAACCATAGCCAAAGAAAAGACACAGTGAAAATGCCACTGCCAGCCAGGTTTTATTGAGGCCCTGTTTAATGTAATAGGCGGGGCCACCACGAAACTCGCCGTGATCGTCGCGGACTTTATAGAGTTGTCCCAATACGCTTTCTGCAAAGCCGGTAGCCATGCCCAGCAGCGCAATCATCCACATCCAGAATACGGCGCCCGCGCCGCCCAGCGAAATGGCGACCGCCACACCAGCGAGATTACCGGTGCCAACCCGTGCTGATAAGCTGGTACACAGTGCCTGAAAGGAGCTGATCCCCTCCTTCGTGGCGGTTGTGCTGTTTTTCATCAGGCTGAACATGTGCCCGAAGTATTTAAACTGTACACCGCCCAAACGGACGGTAAACCACACGCCGCATACCAGTAGCATAACAATCAGAACCTGACCGTTACCCCACAGCACGTTATTCACTGCTGAAACGATTTCACTGATCACGCATTATTTCCTTGTTCGTTTTTCTTGTTGTAGCACTGCTTTTGCTGTCAGCGCACAGACCTGCCATCATAACAATTATTTGGACGTATGGAAGTCTAAACGGCTTCAGGATGAGATAAACTGACGAACAAACCCGTTTGCCGGTCAGCTGGTAAACCCGAGCTTTACATCTGAGCATAAAGGGGAGGGGGCGCGCATACAACCACTGTGTGTCGGTCAGTGAGATCGAATGGACGTATTTAGCCGGAATAAAGATACAAAAAAACCGGCTCAGGGCCGGTTTTTTCAATATGGCTGGGGTAGCTGGACTCGAACCAACGAATGGCGGGATCAAAACCCGCTGCCTTACCAACTTGGCTATACCCCAAGTGATAATCCCGCGTGACGCGTGATTATTTAAAAAGTGGCTGGGGTAGCTGGACTCGAACCAACGAATGGCGGGATCAAAACCCGCTGCCTTACCAACTTGGCTATACCCCAACGATGGTGCGGAAGGAGAGACTTGAACTCTCACGCCGTGAAGCACTGGAACCTAAATCCAGCGTGTCTACCAATTCCACCACTTCCGCGCAGTGTCACACAATAAAAAACCCATAGACTGGGCTTAGGTGTGAATGGTGGCTACGGCGAGATTCGAACTTGCGACCCCATCATTATGAGTGATGTGCTCTAACCAACTGAGCTACGTAGCCACTTTTTGATTTGCCTCCCTCTCGGGAAGTGGCGCGTATTATGCTGATTCGATGTTTTATCGTCAACCCCTTTTTTTGCAACAAGTGTCTGACTGGCTATTATCTGAACCGGCGTGCATAAAAACCCAGCGTATTGCTGCTATTGTGAGCAGTAAGTCTATGGATTTTCTAAAATTTCTCTTACACTGGTCTGATAATAACAAACATCAACCGTGCGTGGTGTCAGGGATTTATCAACATAAAAAGGGTTGTCGAGGGTACGGGCGCGGTTCAGGCGCGCCTGAAAATCCGGATCGCTGGCCTGCTGGACCTCAAACTGACGTTGTGCGCTTTGAGGCAACTGTGTTCCCAGGCGGGCTGATTGTATCTGGCTGCGTTGTGTCATGTCGCTAAGAACGCCGCCGTTCTCTCGCTCGCCGCGTGGCAGTGCCTGAAGGTATTCCATGCCGCTGAGCACTCGCCCGATGACCGCCATATTTTTATCCAGGTGATGGGGCGCCTGGCCAAGTACGATATAAAATTCAGTGGTTGCTGAATCTTTATCCGTGCTGCGGGCAAAAGCTACAGCCCCCGGGCAGTGCAACAGCCACTGCGTCTTACCGTCTGTGCCGGCGGCAACACCATCAATAAAGCCGGTTCGCGGCGCATAGACGGCATTGGCTTCTGCAGTTACAAACTCTGCTGACAGGGGAGAAGTAAACTCCGCGGCCAGAGGGGGATAAGCCGGCGTGGCGTCGCCTTCTTCTGATTCTCCTTGTCCGCCCTGGGCAACAAACCCGTCAATTACGCGGTAGAAGTAGCGCTGGTCATAAAAACCGTCTGTGGCCAGGCTTTTAAAACGGGCTACATGTGCCGGTGCGACCGCATCGCTCAGCATCACTACCACGTCACCACCGGCAACACGCAAATAAACCAGATTGCCCTGGGGAACACGAAGCCACGCAGACGTTGCCGTGTTTTGCTGTGCCACCGTCGGCAGGCTGAGTACACAAAGATAAAGAACGAGCAAAATCAGTCGCATGGGGTGTTTCCTCAAAGCCTACCTGATGATGGTGCCATTGGCCTGACCATTTTCTGTGACGCAGACGCAATGTGTACCCACTAATTCCTGTTTGGCAGGGCAGCGTGCTACCGCACCTCCACCACCCACGTAGCAGGTATTACCATAGTCAACCTGTGGCGCGGTGTCCGCTGTGGACGGGCCGGTATTTAGCGTGGAGCATCCCGACATAAGAAAAGTAAGAAAGAGTGTGGTTTGAAAGCGTTTCAGTCTGATCATACGTACATCCCTGTGGGTTTTCTTAGCAGGAATTACCTAACCATAGTGCAGACAATAAAGAAAGTCTTACCGGTGATAAATACCAAAAAGCCCTGCACGGCGGCAGGGCTTTTATCTTTCAGACTATGCTGTGCGCGACGGGTTACACGTTAAAACGGAAGTGAATGACGTCACCGTCTTTTACAATGTAGTCTTTTCCTTCCAGGCGCCATTTTCCAGCGTCCTTAGCTCCCTGTTCACCGTTACAGGCAATATAGTCGTCATAGCCAATGACTTCCGCGCGGATAAAGCCTTTCTCAAAGTCGGTGTGAATTTTACCGGCGGCCTGCGGGGCAGTGGCACCCTGAGGGAAGGTCCATGCACGCACTTCTTTCACACCGGCGGTGAAGTAGGTTTGCAGGGTGAGCAGGTTATAGCCCGCGCGAATTACGCGGTTCAGGCCAGGCTCTTCCAATCCCATGTCCTGCATGAACTCGGCACGCTCGTCATCGTCGAGTTCCGCAATTTCAGACTCAATCGCTGCGCATACCGCAACCACCACGGCATTTTCATTTTCAGCAATGGCTTTAACTTCATCGAGGTACGGGTTGTTTTCAAAACCGTCTTCATTCACGTTAGCCACATACATGGTGGGTTTCAGGGTCAGCATGTTCATATAGCTGATGGCGGCCAGTTCTTCCTTGCTCAGCTCAAGCGAGCGAAGCATGTTGCCCTCATCCAGATGCGGCTTAATTTTCTCCAGCACCTTCAGCTCAAATTTCGCCTCGGCGTCGCCACCTTTGGCGCGCTTGCCAACACGGATCATGGCTTTTTCCGTGGTTTCAAGGTCTGCCAGCGCCAGTTCAGTGTTAATAACGTCAATGTCATCTTTGGGGCTGACTTTACCGGCAACGTGAACAATGTTGTCATTTTCAAAGCAGCGGACCACATGGCCAATCGCGTCAGTTTCACGGATGTTAGCGAGAAATTTGTTGCCCAGTCCTTCACCTTTTGATGCGCCCGCTACCAGACCGGCGATATCAACAAATTCCATTGATGTCGGGATCACGCGCTGTGGATTGACAATGGCGGCCAGTTTATCCAGACGAGTGTCAGGAACCGGAACCACGCCAGTATTAGGTTCAATGGTACAAAACGGGAAGTTTGCCGCTTCAATACCTGCTTTTGTCAGTGCATTAAACAGCGTTGATTTACCCACATTTGGTAAGCCAACGATACCGCATTTAAAACCCATGGTTGTGGTTCCTTGTGTGTTTGTCTGTTATCAGGGGGTAACTTTGAACGAATGCAGCCGGTTCTGCGCCAGCGTGAAGTCATGAGTGAACAACATTTCTGTGCATCTCACCGCTTCATCGATCACGCTGTCTATTGCTTCTTTTTCAGCAGCTGCGGGTTTTCCGAGTACATGCCCTGTGACTTTACTTTTGTGACCGGGATGGCCAATACCGATTCGCAGGCGAAGAAAGTTTTTATTGTTGCCGAGTCTGGCAACGATATCGCGCACGCCGTTCTGGCTGGAACTGCCACCCACTTTAAATTTTGCAACACCCGGCGGTAAATCCAGTTCATCAAACGCCACTAAAATCTGTTCAGGCTCTATCCGGTAAAAGTTCGCCATCGCGGCAACGGCCTGGCCACTGCGATTCATAAACGTAGTCGGGTAGAGTAATCGGACATCATGGCCGGCAATAGTAATGCGGGCGGTTTTTCCGAAGAATTTTGACTCAGGGGTCAATGACGTATGAAAGGTGTCGGCAAGCTGGTTTAAGAACCATTCGCCGGCATTATGACGGGTGTGTTGATATTCGGGGCCCGGATTACCCAGGCCCACGATAAGACGGATATCAGCCAAGCTGATTATTCCTCGTTGTCACCTTCTTCTTCAGCTGACTCGTCAGCTTCAGGTGCTTTAGGTGCTGGCTTAACAGTCACAACCGCCAGGTTGTGCGCTTCGTCATCTTTCGCCAGTTCAACTGAAGACACGCCTGCAGGCAGAGTCAGGTCAGACAGGTGCAGTGTGGCACCCATTTCAACGTTCGCCAGATCAACTTCGATGAACTCAGGCAGATCTTTAGGCAGACAGGTCACTTCAATTTCATTTACGTGGTGCTCTGCGATACCGCCCGCTTTAATAGCAGCAGATTTTTCTTCGTTGATGAAGTGCAGAGGAACGTTAGTGTGCAGTTTTTCACCGGCAATAACACGCTGGAAATCGATGTGAGTGATTTTCGGCTTGTATGGGTGACGCTGCATGTCTTTAACCAGCGCTTCTACTTTTTTACCTTCAATGTTCAGTGTCAGAACGTGAGAGTAGAATGCTTCGTAGTCAGCAGAGTTGTTGATCTTGTTGTGATCGAACGTCAGTGCAACCGGGGCTTCGTCGCCACCGTACAGGATGCCAGGCACTTTATCTGCACGACGCAGGCGGCGGCTCGCACCTTTCCCCAGGTCAGTACGGATTTGGGCATCCAGATTAAAAATTGATCCAGCCATGGACTGTCTCCAAAAAATAATAAGTGATTGAAAATGCAGATTTTCGCGACCAAAAATCTACTACTACACTGCGTGTAAGAACAAATGACGCAGCGACCCTGAATTTCAAGGGCGGCGAATTCTACCACTGCTTAGCGCAACATACAAACCCACAGATGCGAAAGCGAATATATTGCGCCGGATTCGGGCACGGCCAGCCTCCACTGCGGTAAACCGTCTTAACGTTCTCCTTGTTTGAGCCGAGACAGCAGACCTGAAAGGATCTCGTCGGTACTGTCAAGAAGATGATCGCGGATAGGGATATCCGGCAATACGCCGTGTTGCTTTTCGCTTCCGCTGACCCTGACAATGTACCCCTTTGAAATACGGACAGTAATGCCTGTATTGGGCAGCGTATAGCTAAATTGTGATGCATATAACGTGGGGTAGTCTCCGGTTTCCTCTCCCACCGTGATCCCCCACCCGTAGTCTTTAATTTGCGCGGCGGTAACGCTGGCCTGTGAATGTGTCTGACGGTTAATCAATACGTAAACCTTCCCTGCATAGCGTCTAACGCTATCTACAGGCAGGGTGGGGGCAAATTCAAAGTCATAACGCACGCCATCCTGATGCGCCATTATCGATTTCCAGTAAGGGTCAGAAAGATCCCGGTGTTGTTTTGTGTCCTGTTTAAGCAAAGCGCTGGTGCGAAGCCTGAATCGGGCATTCCATTTGAATGGCGCATCCGCCAGATAGGCCACCAGGTAGTCACTGAAGGCATCATCCCCGCCAGCATTGTTCCTTAAATCAATAATCAGCGTTGCTGAATGCTGGTTGTTGATGGTTTCGAAAGCATTATCAATGAACTGCTTATACTGCGTTTCGTCCCCTGAAAAGTGCCCAGGGTTAAGGTACGCAATATCGTCAAAGAATCTGACTTCCTGCTGTGCGCGCAAAACTTCGTCTTTCTTTGCCTCGAAGCCGTCCACCACGGGAATTGAAGAGATGGTATGAACCCTGAGCTCGTTATTGATTCTTAACGTAACAGTAAAGTGGTCTTTTTCCCCTTTCACATACCAGTAATAACGTGGGAAGGAGAGGACTTCCAGCTTGGCGTTTTTCAGGTAATGGCGTTCGGCGGAAATTTGCGGGTAAATTTGGGCAAGAATATGACCTATGGGTTCCCCGTTAATCGCAATCAGTTCCGTGCCGGGGGTAATTGTGGTTGTATCTGAATAGTTTGCCCGGATAAAAGCCAGACCGTCCTCAAAGGCCAGAACCAGCGGAAATACGGTACCGCCGGATTCTGCATAGCGCATGTATGCAGCGACCGGAAACTCGACTTCAGTGTGGCCATTGTTGATCGACGATACGAGTTGCTGAAAGCGCGTTATCGTTTCCAGTTGTGAGTATGCCGGTGCGGAAAACTGTGTTCTGATGTGCCGATATTGTGTATTTAACGCGTCCTCGGTGATGTATGCATACGGGTTGTAATGCGTCTCAGTAAGAGACCGGTAAAGCACATCGAAGTCTTCCAGGATCTGTTCTTTTGAGAACGTCTCCTCTCCTGCATGTGAGAGCAGAGAGCACAAGGCTAGCGAGCTATAAACCAAAGCAGCAAAAACAAAACGGGGATATTTCATAAGATGACCAATAAACAGGTTGAACATGCGTACACTCTAGGTATTCTCTGTTCCGGAGTGTTGACAAAATCCTCTTATTTTCCTGACAAAGCCTTCAGCAGGTATCCCGTAGTAACTAACAATGAAAACCGTATCGCATAACATGCTTCGCCTCAATAACTGGGAAATCAATATACTGACTGGTGAACTGTCGGACACTGACGGCTCAGGCACTTCAGAGTCAGAGGAGCGTATCGACCCGCAGGGCATTAAATTGCTGCAGCTGCTGGCTGAGAAAAAAGCGGAACTGGTAACCAAAGAGACGCTCATGGCATCTGTCTGGCCCGATACCATTGTCACCGAAGATGCCTTGTCGCGATGTGTATCCCGGGTAAGAAAACAACTCGGCGACGATGCCCGCAATCCCGAATTTATCGAAACACTGCCCAAAAGAGGCTACCGGCTTATTGCTGAAGCGGTAGAGTGGACACCGACGCCTGCTTCATCCGAAGCTACCAAGGGGCAGGAGTCTCAGAAAAAAGACCCCCTGATACGTGTCACTCCGGCCTCACTACGATTGTTACTTTTAAGCTCGGTTTTACTTATCGGCGCAGTGATATTCAGCATCTATGCCGACAATCCAAATGATACTGACAGCATGCTGGTGCGGCAGGCTGATGATTACTACCATCGAATTAACCGGTCCGCTAACGAAATGGCCGTTGAGCTTTATCAACAAGCCATCGCGTTGGATCCAGAGTCGGCTGAGGCAACCTCGGGGCTGGCAAATGCCCTGGTTCAGCGGGTCATTCGGCTTCCTGCTGCAGATTCTGATACGTCATGGGAAGCAATGAGTCTGCGACAAGCGTTAGGCGATGGCCGAACTGGCAGCACGGCAGCCATAGCGCAGTTGAAAAAGGCTGAAAATCTGGCACTAAAATCGATTCAGTTGGAACCTGATAACGCCAGGACATACAAGGCGTACGGGTTTGTGTTGTCTGCTCAAAATAAATTAGAACAGGCGAAAAATGCGTATTTGCAGGCGCTTGAGATCAATCCTGCAGCCTGGGATGTCCTGATTAATCTGGGGGAGATAAGCGATATATCAGGACAGAGCACGGATGCAATTACGTACTATAAAAAGGCCCTGCATGTCATGCATTCAGGTGTCACAGAGCAGTCAAACCGTGGCCGTCCCTGGCGTGCCGGAATTGGTTCTGCAATTGGGAATAAATACCTTGAACAAAACAACGTAAATGAAGCCGAAATTTGGTTTCGCCATGTTTTGTCGTTTGCGCCGTTTGATAATGAGGCAACCGTCGGGTTGTCTATCGTGCTGATAAATACCGGAAGAAAGGGTGAAGCAGAGCGGTTGTGTCAGGCTTATCAGGAACGTGTGGGTATTGCGGTTTGCGATAGTTGATGAAGGGCTGTGTGCTGGGGGCGCTTTCGGTCTGGGTGACGCCCGGCTCAGGGGCAGTAAACAAACGGGCACCTTGCGGTGCCCGATAGCGTCAGGTGACGGATAACACGCTGTGCTATAGCGTATTATTTTTTCAGCACAATCCGGTAATGGGCTTTACCCTCGCGCAGACGATCAAGCGCCTCGTTCACCTGGTCGAATGAAAAGTATTCGGTCACCGGCTCTATCCGATGCAGTGCGGCGAAATCCAGCATTTTACGAATAGTAGACGGACTGCCGACAGGAGAGGCAGATACCGAGCGCTGCCCCATAATCAGCGGGAATACCTGAAGATCGAGCGGCTCGAGCGTGGCGCCGACAAAGTGCAGGCGACCTTTAGGCGCAAGCGTCCCAACATAGGTATTCCAGTCCAGTTTCACATTGACAGTCGAGATAATTAAATCGAAGCGACCGGCGGCAGCTTCCAGTTCTTCACTGTTGCGACTATTGATCACTTCATGTGCGCCCATGGCCATGGCTTCCTGCTTTTTGCTCTCGCTGGACGTAAAGGCAACCACTTTACAGCCCCATGCGTTCAGGAATTTCAGCGCCATATGGCCCAGCCCACCAATACCAATCACACCGACTTCCGAGGTGGGCGTAATGTTGAACTGTACCAGTGGATTAAAGACGGTAATGCCACCACAGAAAAGCGGTCCGGCGTTATCGGGGTTAATGCCGTCGGGAAGCGGGATCACAGCCTTTTCCTGTGCCCGCACTTTGTCGGCAAAGCCGCCATGGCGTCCACCAATGGTCATTTCGGCAGACTGACACAGGTTATGATCACCGCCTTCACACGTACGGCACGTGTTGCAATAACCAGAGTGCCAACCCAGTCCCACTTTTTGTCCTGGCTTGAGGCTGGTGACGTTTTCTCCCACCGCGTTAATGGTACCGACCACCTCATGGCCCGGCACAAACGGGTATTGTGTCATGCCCCATTCGTTATCCAGCATGCTCAGATCGCTGTGACAAATCCCGCACGACGCTACATTTATTTCAACTTCATCTTTACCCAATGCGCCAGGATCATATTGAAAAGGTTCAAGTTTTCCGCCAGCTTCTTGCGCGGCGTAAGCGTTAATCATGCAGTGCTCCTTTCTCGTTAAAACACGGTTTCTACGCGGGGGAGACGACGATTCGATCACCCTGACAGTCAACGATACACGGACCCTCAGGTCTGAAAATGGACGTGATAGGGGGCGATGTCCCTACCTTCAACGTCGTGAGCGAGAACTCTGCTCATCCCTGGTTGGTTAAAAAATGGTCAGTTTCGTGACTTTTAGCTACGCTTAACAGGGGCAGATCGGGCTGTACCGCCTCAATAACAACAATAACAATCTGGTACAGAGGAATAGAATATGGATATCAGCTTGGTCATCGATATGATCGCAACCGCCGTCATTGTAATCACCTTTTCAGTAATCCGCTTCAATGCCTGGCCACGACACTCACCGGCGGGCATCAGAGGCAAACCGTTTGACTTTATCAGCGCGAAACGTTTTGTCGCCTTCTTTGCCGTGTATGTACTGTCGGTACTGATGATGATCCTTACGTTGCATGGTATTCCTGAACTGACTGACCATGCGTATTTGAAACCCATTTTCGAACAGTGGAACCTGTCTGCACATGGCGATTCTTACGCTTTCTGGGCATTGACGGTGGTATGCATTGTCAGTGTGCCGCCGCTTAAGAAATTTGAGGAAGACTGGCGAAACCGCCTGCATATGCTGGCAAGAATACCCCGTGATGTGATGGAGCTGCGCAACCGGATAGTTGCCGCAAACCGCTTCACGCCGTCGCCGTTTTATTATCGGATTGCCAAAGAGCAGATTGCGGAAGCGGGCAAGGAGTTCTCCCCGCAGTTCAGTTTGCTGGAACAGCGCTGGCTTGAGTACCTCGAAAACTTCGAGGAAGAAAAGCGTAAAGGCTCTATCTTCTGGTATTTCCTGAATTGTGTTTGTCTGTTAATTGTCGCTAAGCATACCTGTCCGTATCGTATTCTGGGTTCGACCGAGGATACCGAGAGAAAGCTTCAGGACTTAGGCAGTCTGATTATTGCCAGAAATGGTAAGGACAGCCAGGAATACCGGAAAGACCTCGATGAGATCACCGAGTACCTCGAAATCTGTATTTGCAAAAGCATCGTCAAAAAACATGAAAATGCGGTGGACAGGGTCAGAGCACTGGAGAACTGTGGTTTCAATACCACGCACGAAGACTACTTTAAACCCAAGCTGACGGCCTCGTTTTTGCAGTGTGCCGCTGGTGTGGCACTGGTGTCAGTTGTCTCCGTGCTGATGATCCTTCAGGTTCTGGCCAACATCACTCCCGTGCCGGTGACACTGGAGCGGTTTGTTACCTGGACGCTGGGAAGTTTTCTCTCATTTACCGTTGCTATCATGGCGGCAGCCATGGTTGCGTCATTTAAAGGGCGCAGCGGTTCTATCAATCAGGCAGTTGCTATGCTTGTCTGTCTGGTTATTTCTACCCTGGCGTCAGCCATTTATTTTATTGTGGTCAATGAACTGCATCTTCGCTCTGAAAGTAACCCCATCGCAAGAGTAACGCTGGCATTATCCTTTGGCATGTTAAGCCCTGTCGTTTATCGCGCCATCGTCATGAATACCCTGGATCAGAGCGAGGTGAAACGCTTTGCTGTCACCCAGGGGATGATCCTCGGTATCGTAATGGCAGCAATGCAGTGTGCGGTGTCTTATACCTTTAACATGCGTACCGCGGAGCCCTACACATCGGTACTGCATTTTTTCACTGCACAGGAAAATAAGATGATGTACATGGCCGCGATTGGCTTTATGAAAGGGGCCGTACTCGGCACCTTTATTTCGTACCTCATCCAGTACACCAAACGGGCACAGTTACTGAAAAGCCTGAGGCAATATCCGCGTAAGGAAGTGGAAATACCTGTCAGGCTGTCAGAGACGGGGCCGCCGGCAGTCGTGCTGGATATCTCTCAGGGGGGAATGAAAATTACTGCACAAACAGTGCATCAGATAGGTGACAAAGTGCAGGTTGACATATTTAACGGCGGGCCAATAGAGGCACTCGTTCGCTGGACCAGGAAAAAGTCCCGGGGGCGCCTGGAGATGGGGCTGCTGGTACCCAGTCATAACATACCTACGCAAAACTTTTTGCTGCAGGAAGGGGGGTAAACCCACCAAAATCACACACTGCCGGGCGGGCAGTGTGTGACATTTTCTGATTAAAAGATGCTCTTTTAAATCTAAATAGTAATAATTATCATTTACATCATTGTTTGTTTGTGTAGACTCTTAGGCTCTTTCACGCTCACTAAGGAAACGGCACAAACCATGAGAAGGTCATTACTTACGCTTGCAATCACCTCGGTATTTTCTTCATTTGCGGCTTCAGAATCCGCCTTGCCTGATGAGGCGTCGTTGGAAACGATTGAAGTTAAGGGCTCTTATATAGAAGGTTACGGTGCGCATAAAGCCAGCGGCGCGTCCCGGATTAACCTGCCGATCAAAGACATTCCGCAGTCCATTTCTGTTATCACCAGTGCGCAGTTTGACGATTACCAGTTAAACGGTATTAATGCGGTTCTGGACACAGCGACAGGGGTGAACGTTCAGCGTATTGAAACCGACAGAACTTATTACACAGCACGTGGTTTCGATATCAATAACTTTCAGGTAGATGGAATTGGTTTACCCTTGATTCGCGGTAATAACCACGGCGATGAAGATTCAGCGATTTATGATCGTATTGAGATTATTCGTGGTGCGAACGGCCTGATGACAGGGGTTGGTAATCCGTCTGCAACTGTCAACTTTATTCGTAAGCGTCCGGGTCAGCACAATGCCTTGTCGGTACAGGGGCTGGTCGGCAGCTGGGACAATCAGCGTATTGAAGTCGACGGTACGTACCGTATCAATGAGGACTTCGCTGTGCGCGGTGTGGCGGTTGCCCAGACTCAGGACTCATACCTTGATCGCTATAAACAGACACGACGGGTTGCGTATGCGTTTGCAGAGTACTCCCTGTCTGACGCCACAACGCTGTCCGTTAGTCACGCATTTCACAGCAACGACGCCGATGGCAATAACTGGGGTGCCAACCCATTGTTTTATTCTGATGGCTCGGCGACTGATTTTGACGTGTCTACATCAACCTCTGCTGACTGGGCTTACTGGAATGTAAGGCGTCAGAATACGCTGGTTGAACTGGATCATGTTTTTGATAATAGCTGGTATTTACGCGCGACCTACTCGCACAAGAAAACCGATGAAGATTCAGAGCTGTTTTATGTCTATGGTACGCCCGACAGCGAGACAGGTCTGGGGCTGACGGGGTACGGCAGCGAGTATGATCATGACGAACAGACCGATTTGTTTGATGTCTATCTGACCGGCGATTTTAATTTATTCGGGCGCAGTCATGAGTTTGTTATTGGCGTTAATCATGCGTCAATGACATTTGAGGATTTATCGCTGTATGACTTTACGACAGGGAACGGCTTTCCTGCAATGCCCCCTCTTGAGACCTGGGACGGTAATACGCCTCTGCCGACTTTTGCTGACGGTCAAACCGGCGCCGATGTCGACACCGAGCAGCAGGCAGTGTACTTCACTGCACGCTTCAGTCTGTCTGACGATCTGCATCTGACCGTCGGAGGCAGACAAAATGACTGGCAGAGGACCGGCGTATCTTACGATGTTGCGCAGGATGCCTCAGATAATGAGTTTATTCCCTATGCAGGTATTGTTTATGCGTTAACCGACAATGTGTCAGCATATGCAAGCTACACAGAAACCTTTCTGTCTCAAACTGAGCTGGATATCAATAACAACCCGCTTGCACCGATTACCGGCGCAAGCAAAGAAGTCGGAGTGAAAAGTCAGTGGTATGACGATCGCCTGATTGCTACCGTTGCCTATTTCGATATCGTCCAGAAAAACCTGGCAATGCCCGATCCCGCTACCGCTGGTCTGTCGCCAGAGCAACAGCGCTACATTGGTGCCGAAGGTATCTCGTCCAGTGGTTATGAAATAGATATTGCCGGCGAACTGCTGCCTGGTTTGCAGACCAGTATCGGCTATACCGATTTCACCATTGATGGCGATGATCTGGTTGCCGACTATACCCCCGAGCGGCTGTTCAAACTGGCGGCAACTTACACGCCTGAGCAGTTCGACAAGCTGTCTGTCGGGGTCAATATGCGCTGGCAGTCTGCCATATCACGCCTTCAGGGCACCGTTGCGGATGGTTTTGCAAATGCCGGCGCGCCTATTATTACCGAGCAGGGGGCCTATGCACTGATTGATCTGATGGCCAGGTACCGCATCAGTGACAACGTGTCTGTGGCATTGAATATTAACAATGTCACGGATGAAAAATACATCAACAGTTTGTACTGGGCACAGGGATTCTATGGTGCGCCAGCCAGCTACATGCTCAGCGCAAGCTGGTCGCTTTAAACCGTGTAAGTGAGTATGCGCAGCCGTCCGGCTGCGCAGCGTATGACTAAAGGAGTTTACAATGCGCCGCACACTGTTTAAATGGCATTCAACCCTGGCTTTGATAGCCTGTATACCGCTTATTGTGATTTCGGTAACCGGCAGTATTCTGGTATTTAAAACCGAACTGGATACCTGGCTGATGCCGTCGCATATGCAGGTTAACGCGGGTGACGACAGCCAGCGGGTAAACCTGAATACGCTGATTGAACGCGTTGAAACCGCTCATGATGCATTTGTGCTCGGCAGTTGGGAGCTGTTTGACAATAAATCGCGAAGCGATGCCGCTTACCTTATTCATAAAGCGACAGGCGAGTGGTACAAGCTGTATGTTGATCAGTATCAGGGCACCATATTGTCTGATCCGGTGCCGGTTACGCATGATGTTACCGACTGGTTACTGTCTCTGCATTATACGTTTTTGCTCGGGGTCGCAGGCACATTACTGGGTTTCATTTTTTCCATTATGCTGCTGCTTCTGGGAGTGACCGGTATTGTCATTCATCGTCAGTTCTGGAAAAAGCTGTTTACGCTGCGTATCCATGCTGCCAAACGGGTGCTTTACAGTGACATCCATAAATTGATTGGTATTTTTTCGTCACCGGTATTACTTTTACTTGCCTTCACGGGGGGGTATTGGAATGCGTCGGAGGTTGTTCATGATGTTATCGAGCATGGAGGCGAACACCGTTATGTTGACCGGGCGATTTATCATCCTTCACTGGATTTTGACAAGCTGGTAAATGGCACAGCAGATATTATCAAGGGTCACAGACCAACCTATCTGACATTTCCGTATGATGAAGAAGCACAAATTAATGTATTCGGTGATGTGCCCGGAAAACCCTACCTGTCCAGCGAGTACTCATCCGTTGTCACCTATGATCGTAGTTCAGGTGCGGTACTGTCCGTAATCGATGTCAGAGAGGCCGGGGGCTGGCCGGTTTTTGTGGATATGTTCAGAAAGCTGCACTTCGGTTATTTTGCCGGGCTGCCGAGTAAAATTGTGTGGGCCGTACTGGGCTTGAGCCCTCTGTGGTTGTCGCTGACAGGTCTTTATTTTTACTGGTTTCGCAAAACGCCGTCGAAACGACGGCGTATGCAAAAAACAATCTGAAGCAGGAGACGCCCGCGGAAACGCGGGTTACATTTCCTCACCTTCAGGACGAACCATGGTGTCGTCCAGGATTTCTACTGTTTCTACCTTAAACGGAATACCGAACTGGGTGATGGTCTTCATGTCAGGCATCGACTTACCCGTCACGCTCACAACCAGACCATGCTGACGGTACTTTTCTTCCAGCCCCTGTAACGCAAAACGCTGGCCGGATTCAGTGATAAGTGCGTAAAACCCGCCTTCCAAATCTTTAAAGGTAATCGTGCCTTTAAGGGTGACCGCGGCATTGAGGTCAAGTTGTTTGGGTTTCATATCCGGATCCATATTGCGGGGTAGGGCGGTCGTGACAGTGCCTTCTGCCTCGGCTGGCGCTGCAGTTTCCGGCGCAGATTCTGGCTGGGTTTGTGCCTGTTCGGTCTGAACGTCCTGCTCAGGTGCGGCGTTTGATGACGCCTTGTCCTCATCCGAACAGCCTGAAACGGCACCTGTCATCAGCAATAAAGCCATCAGCATTGCATGTTTATTTTGCATAGTTGCATTCCTTGTTAGTTGCTAAAAACCAGCATAAGGCCAAATATACAGACTGTAAATGAATGAAGACTGAATCACGGGCATAAAAAAAGGCAGCGTGATGCTGCCCTTTTGTGGTGTGCCGTGCGCGACTTAATAGTCAAACATGGCTGAGATAGACTCTTCGTTGCTGATGCGACGAATGGTCTCTGCCAGCATTTCTGACAGTGTCAGCTGCTTGACCTTTTTGAGCTTTTTCATTTCATCGCTCAGCGGAATCGAGTCAGTCACGATAATTTCATCGATGACTGAGTCGGCCAGGTTTTTCGCCGCATTGCCAGAGAAAATAGCGTGGGTCGCATAGGCGTATACATTTCTTGCACCATGGCTTTTCAGTGCTTCGGCTGCTTTCGCCAGCGTACCGCCGGTGTCAATCATGTCGTCAACAATAATACAGTCGCGTTCTTTGACGTCACCGATAATGTTCATAACCTGTGCCACGTTGGCTTTCGGACGGCGCTTGTCGATAATCGCCAGGTCGGCATCGTTAAGCAGTTTAGCGGTAGCGCGAGCACGCACCACACCGCCGATATCAGGCGATACCACTACCGGATCTGCAAAGTCGCGACGCATCATGTCGGCCAGCAAAATCGGTGTACCAAATGCATTGTCTACCGGTACATCGAAGAAGCCCTGGATCTGCTCAGCGTGCAGGTCGATGGTCAGAACGCGGTCAACGCCCACATTCGACAGGAAGTCTGCAACTACCTTGGCAGTAATAGGCACGCGGGCAGAGCGTACGCGACGGTCCTGACGGGCATAGCCAAAGTACGGCATGACCGCGGTGATACGTCCTGCCGATGCACGACGCAGCGCGTCGATCATCACAATCAGTTCCATCAGGTTGTCATTGGTAGGCGCACACGTAGACTGGATAATAAAAACGTCCGAGCCACGGACGTTTTCATGAATTTCTACGCTGATTTCACCGTCGCTGAAACGACCAACACTGGCGTTACCCAGCTTGGTGTAGAGACGGTCGGCAACTTTCTGGGCAAGTTCTGGGACGGCGTTACCTGCAAAGAGCTTCATATCTGGCACAAGTGTTTCCTCAGTGCATTGATAAAAGAGGTGGCTGGGGTAGCTGGACTCGAACCAACGAATGGCGGGATCAAAACCCGCTGCCTTACCAACTTGGCTATACCCCAATTTTTCTGTCAGTTACTGTCCGGGAAAGCGTTCACATCTTGTAGTTTTTGTTGTAATGGCGATACATTCACCCCTTTCGCAACAAAACTGTGCCAGTCGGCGGGCAACGTGGCCTGAACCTGGCTGGCTTTGTTCTTGTCAGAAAAAATGGCGAAAACGCACGCGCCTGTGCCCGTCATCCGCGACGGTGCGTAGTGTACCAACCACTGTAATAATTTTGCAACTTCCGGATAGCGATCACAGACAATTTGCTCACAATCATTGTGGGTTTTCTCAAACGAATACGCCTGCCAGTCAATCTCAGGCGTATTCCTGGGCAGTGCTGGCAGTGAAAAAATCTCGCCGGTACTGACATGAACCCCGGGGTTGACCACCAAAAACCATCGTTCAGGCTGGCTGACCGGGGTAATCTCTTCGCCCACGCCTGCGGCAAAAGCGGTTCGCCCGCGAACAAAAATCGGTACATCCGCGCCAAGCGTCAGGCCCAGTTCGGCCAGTTCATCTTCGTTGAGACCGCACTGCCACAAGTGATTCAGGGCAACCAGCGTCGTGGCCGCATTGGACGAGCCACCGCCAATACCACCGCCCATGGGAAGCTGTTTATCCAACTGAATGCGGGCGCCCAGCGGACACTGCGTGTGGTGTTGAAGCAGTCTGGCCGCACGCACAATCAGGTTGTCGTCGTGGGCAACGCCGTCAATCTCCGTGTCGAGCCGAATAATACCGTCATGGGTAATATCAAACGTCAGCTGGTCTCCGGTATCCAGCATCTGGAACAGCGACTGAAGCTGATGATAGCCATCAGCACGGCGACCGGTAATATGCAGGAAAAGGTTCAGTTTGGCCGGACTCGGCCACCACGTATTGCTATTGGTAGTCAGGGAAGTGTCCATTCGTAAATTCGAATCTTAATTAACATCGCTTGTGCGGTAGTTTGCCGCAGGGTAATGGTATGGGGAAGCCAGATATCGCTGCCGGCATTCCCGTAATTGTCGTAGTCAACCTGCCAGCCATCACAATCGGCGCAGCGTGGTGACAGGGTGCTGACCAGGCCAGCCTCATTGAGCACGTACTGATCGTCCTGCCGGGGTAATCCTTTGATCCAGCTGAGCAGTCGCGAGAGAGGAATATCAAGGCCGGTTACCGAAGCTATCAGTCGGTTTGGGTCGGTATCCTCATAACGCTCACCATCCGCTTCGAGCACTGCGCCGTCCTGGTTTACGTCTAAATCTGCCAGGGTGATCCCCAGCATATTGGTTAATCGAAAACCGAAATCACTGCCATCGGTTTTCCAGTTTAACGAGGCACTTACCGCCTCTTTACCGTTGCGAACCGCCATTTTGCCTGACAGGGACCAGTGCTCAAGCCGCTCGAGTCTGGCGAGCTGAACCGGCAGGTCAACGCGCTGATCCGGGCCTTTGGGTAAGGCAGTACACCCCGCCAGAATGAACAGCAAAAAAGCAAGAATAATCAGGTGAAGGCGCATACAGTCGGTATCGGTTTTTATCGTTTGCTAATGGGAACACAGATTCGTGAACACTTTCAATCATTTTGGCTTTTTCGTACAATGCCGCTCCGACGTTGCCAGCACAGATATGCATGACTTTACTCGCCCTCGGGATTAACCATAAAACCGCACCGGTTGCACTTCGCGAAAAAGTGGCCTTTACACCAGACTCTCTGGTGGAGGCACTGTCGTCGCTAAAAGCACTCGATGGGGTGGCCGAGTCGGTCATTGTGTCTACCTGCAATCGCACCGAAATTTACGTCAACACCGAGGGTGATGGTGCTGACGATCTACTGACCTGGTTGTCATCGTTTCATCAGGTAATGAATGATGAAATAACCCAAAATAGTTATGTTTTCAGTCAGCAGGACGCGGTCAGACACATCATGCGTGTTGCCAGCGGCCTCGACTCGCTGATTCTGGGGGAGCCTCAGATCCTAGGGCAGGTCAAACAGGCCTTTTCAGACGCAAAGCGCTCCGGCACCGTGGGCACTGAGTTTGAAAAACTGTTCCAGCATACCTTCGCGGTAGCCAAGCGGGTCCGCAGTGAAACTGAAATCGGTGCGAACGCGGTTTCTGTGGCGTATGCTGCGGTTCAGCTTGCGCGACATATTTTTGCCGAATTACCCAAGCGTTCGGTGCTGCTGGTGGGAGCCGGAGAAACTATCGAGCTGGTGGCACAGCACCTTAAAGAGCAGGGAGTTAAACGCCTGGCGGTGGCAAACCGGACGGTACAGCGTGCCGAAGCCCTTGCGGCCACGCTTGATGCGGACGTATTAACCCTGTCACAGCTTCCACAGCACCTGCATGACTTTGACATTGTCATCAGTTCAACCGCCAGCCAGCTTCCGCTTATCGGTAAGGGCATGGTTGAAAAGGCGCTTAAGCAGCGTAAAAACCTGCCCATGTTTCTGGTTGATTTAGCGGTCCCGCGCGATATCGAGGCCGAGGTTAACGAACTCGGCGACGCTTACCTGTACACCGTGGATGATCTGCAGCATATCGTTGAGAAAAACCTCGCCAACCGCGAGCAGGCCGCCGAGGAAGCAGAAAAGCTGATTGCTGCCCAGGTCGACGATTTTCTTGCCTGGCGGCAGGCACAACAGTCGGTGGATCTGGTGCGGGAATACCGGCAGCGTGGCATGCAGCTGCGTGACGAACTCGCCCTGCGGGCCAAACATCAGCTCAATGAAGGCAAAGCCCCCGAGGACGTTATCGACGAACTTGCATATAAACTTACGAATGCCATGTTGCATGCGCCTACACGGGCACTGAGAGAAGCGGCAGCGCAGGACAACGCAGCGCTGACGGACTGGCTGCGCGCGGCATTTTCACTATCCGGGGAGTCTCAGGTATCGAGCCCCGCCTCAGACAACAGTGCTGAGAAAAATAAGGTAAACAAAGAATTATGAAAGAGTCGGTGATCAGAAAACTTGAAAATCTGGTTGAACGGTTTGAAGAAGTACAGGCGCTGCTTGGCGATCCTCAGGTGATCGGCGACCAGGAACGTTTTCGCAGTTTGTCAAAAGAATTCAGTCAGCTGGAAGACGTGGTAAAAGGCTTTAATGCCTACTCTCAGGCGCAGGAGAACCTTGCCTCTGCACAGGAGATGCTGCAGGAGGATGACGCCGAAATGCGTGAGATGGCGCAGGAGGAGATCAAGGCGGCAAAAGACGACATGGCGCGTCTTGAAACCGAGCTTCAGGTGCTGTTGTTGCCTAAAGATCCCAACGATGATCACAACTGTTTCCTTGAAATTCGCGCCGGTGCCGGTGGTGACGAAGCCGCTATCTTTGCCGGTGACTTATTCAGAATGTATTCCCGTTACGCGGAATCGCGCGGCTGGAAAGTGGATGTCGTGAGTGCCAGCGAAGGTGAGCATGGCGGGTTTAAAGAAGTGATTGCCAACCTCAGTGGCGACGGTGTTTACGGTGTGATGAAATTTGAATCGGGCGGCCATCGTGTTCAGCGTGTCCCCGAAACCGAATCTCAGGGGCGTATTCATACCTCTGCCTGCACCGTGGCGGTGCTGCCTGAAATTCCCGAGTCAGAGGCAATTGAGATTAATCCGGCAGACCTTCGCATAGACACATTCCGGGCATCCGGCGCGGGCGGGCAGCACGTTAACAAAACCGACTCGGCTATTCGTATTACCCACTTGCCGACCGGGCTGGTGGTGGAATGTCAGGATGAACGTTCGCAGCACAAGAACCGTGCAAAGGCGATGTCGGTGCTCCAGGCGCGACTGAATCAGATTGAAGAAGAAAAGCGCCAGAAAGAGGAAGCCAGTACGCGTAAATCACTGGTCGGAAGCGGTGACCGCTCAGAGCGGATCCGCACCTACAACTTCCCACAGGGGCGGGTCACGGACCACCGTATCAACCTGACGCTCTATCGTCTGGATGAAGTGATTGAGGGCGATCTTGCGCAGCTGATTGATCCGATCCTGCAGGAACATCAGGCCGATCTGCTGGCCTCGCTGGCGGACGAATAACCCCCGTGCGTGTCGATGACGCGCTCGCGTGGGGCACCGCCGAGTTATCTGGCCAGGAAAGTCCTGCACTGGACTGCCGGGTGTTGTTGTGTCACGTGCTGGATAAACCAGCGAGCTTTTTGTTCACCTGGCCTGAACATGTCCTGACAGCCGCTCAGCAGCAGACGTTCTGCGACCTTATTGCGCAACGCAAGACCGGTACACCGGTGGCGTATCTGACCGGTCAGCGTGATTTCTGGACGTTATCGCTGGCAACGTCACCCTCCACCCTCATTCCCAGACCGGAAACCGAGCTGCTGGTTGAAGCCGCGCTTGAGAGACTTCCTGCAACCGCCCGGCGTGTGTGTGATCTGGGCATAGGGACCGGCGCGGTTGCGCTCGCCATTGCTGCCGAACGACCCGAACTTGAGGTGACGGGCGTGGATGTGGTGGAAGAGGCAGTGAAGCTGGCACAGCATAACGCCCAGCGTAATCACATCAGTAATGCGCGTTTTGTGCACAGTCACTGGTTTGATGCCCTAAACGATTCATACGACATGATTGTGTCGAACCCACCCTATGTTGAACACAGCAGCGTTTATCTGAAGCAGGGGGATGTGCGCTTTGAGCCCTTATCTGCGCTGATTTCCGGTGAAGACGGTCTGGATGATATCCGCTACCTTATTCCGCAGGCAAAAGGGTACCTTAACGACGGAGGCAGTCTGTTGCTGGAGCACGGCTTTGCACAAGGCGAGGCAATTCGCGCCCTGTTCACGGCAAACGGCTACACCGGTGTAACCACGCTCAAAGATTTCGCCGGGCATGACCGGGTGTCGCTGGGTTTCTGCAAAGCTTGCGATTAATTGCACGTGCAGTAGTATTTCATAGTCAAAACCATTCCTATAATAAAAGGCTTCGGCAAATGAATGACGATTTACTGTTTGCAGATGATGTAGATGAAGAGCCGAGTGAACACCTTGGGTCATGGAAGATACTGATTGTTGACGATGAGCCTGAAGTGCATGCGGTAACCAAGCTGGCGTTGTCGGACTTTTCGCTTAACGGCAAAACACTGGAGTTTGTCAGTGCCTATAGCGGTGAAGAGGCGAGAGCCTGTTTTCGTGAGCACAACGACATAGCCGTGGTGCTGCTGGACGTGGTGATGGAATCTGATGATGCAGGTCTGAAAGTTGCCGATTACGTACGTAACGACCTGGATAATCACTTTACCCGCATTATTCTGCGCACCGGACAGCCGGGTCAGGCACCTGAGAAAGACGTCATCATCAATTACGATATCAACGACTATAAGTCGAAAACCGAACTCACAGCGCAGAAGCTGTTTACTGTGATTATTGCGGCGCTGCGTTCATACCGTGACATCATCGTGATTGAAGAAAACCGTGCCGGGCTGGAAAAAATCCTTGATGCCTCGGTCGATTTGTTTTCATCACGCTCACTTGAGAAGTTCATGCAGGGCATCATCCAGCAGCTGTCGTCTATTCTCGGCTGCTCCAAAGATGCGGCTTACATTACCACCGCGGTTGCCGTGCCGCGGCCGCTCAATGCCACTGATCCTGAAGAGCTGTATGTCTTTGCCGGCAACGGTGAATATGCCCAGAAAGAGGGGCTGCCGCTGCGCGAGGCGGTATCGCGGGAAGAGTATGAGTTGTGTCAGCGCGCCCTGACCGATCAGGATATCGTCTACGCCGAAGACCATGTGGTCGCGTACTGTAACAGTAAATCCAGAAAAGGCTCACTGCTGTATCTGTCAGGGTTGCCCCGTCGTATTGGCGAGAGTGATAAACACCTCGTTCGCCGGTTCTCCGACAGTGTGCAGCTGGCGTTTGATAACGTGCTCAAAACCAGCGAAGTTGAGTCGACCCAACGTGAAATTATTGAGCGTCTGGGTAGTGTGATGGACGCCTCGGGTGCCGGCAACCGGCATATCACCCGTATGGTCGAGCTGGCGGAGGTGATTGCCACCGCGCAGGGCATGCCGGAGGAGCGCCGTCGGCAGTTACGTTTAGCCATTCCATTGCATGATATTGGTAATTCAAAAATACCGGACGTGCTGAAAAACAAGCTGGAGCCGCTGACAGACGATGAGAAATTCGCAATTCGTCAGCATGCGGAATTTGGCTATCAAATTCTGAAAGACTCAGAGCAGCCTACTATCCAACTGGCTGCGACACTGGCCAGGCAACATCATGAACGCTGGGATGGTCAAGGCTACCCGCAGGGACTGAAAGGGACAGACATCTCCCTGGAAAGCCGTATCACTGCGCTGGTTGATGCCATTGACACACTGCTTTCTGAGGGCGCCGACGTGGTGTCGGTACTCGGTGAGCGCAAAGGAAAACGGTTCGATCCTGCGCTGGTTGACGTTGCCGTTCAACACCTCGATGCGCTGATGGCCACTCACAACAAATATAAAAATCAGGAATAGGACGAATCATTATGTATATGCTGGCTAAGCACCTTCACGTTACCGCGGTTGCGCTGAGTATTGTGTTATTTATGCTGCGCTTTCTCTGGTCCCGGGCGAACCCGGCGGCGCTGGAGAAAAAGTGGCTCAAGATCCTTCCCCACATTGTGAATACGGTGCTGCTGTTGTCTGCAATCTGGGTTATTACAACCTTTGAGGTTTTCCCGCTCAGTCATGCCTGGCTGGCCGTAAAACTACTCGGTCTGGTCGGCTATGTGGTACTTGGGCTGGCAGCGTTTAAATGGGCCAAAACAGGCGCAGGACAGTGGGCTGCGTTTATCGGTGCACTGGCCGTACTTGGCTTTACCGCGTCAGTAGCCTATTCCAAGGTTGTGCCTTTTCTTCATTAATCTAATAACGGATAACCATGTCTACATCAGATTCAATCATTAAGGTTGGCGACGTCAGTGTCGGTAACCGCTTGCCTTTCGTATTATTTGGCGGAATGAACGTACTGGAATCCCGCGACCTCGCCATGCGTATCGCAGAGCATTACGTGACAGTGACGCAGAAGCTCGACATTCCGTATGTGTTTAAGGCTTCGTTTGATAAAGCAAACCGTTCGTCCGTGCATTCTTACCGTGGTCCCGGTATGGATGAGGGCCTTAAAATATTCGAAGAAATCAAGCGCACGTTCAACATACCCCTGATCACCGATGTGCATGAGCCTCATCAGGCTGCGCCGGTCGCCGAGGTGGTTGATGTGATCCAGCTACCGGCGTTCCTGGCGCGCCAGACCGATCTGGTGGTCGCAATGGCGAAGACAGGCGCGGTAATTAACGTTAAAAAACCACAATTTCTTGCGCCCCATGAAATGCGTCATATCCTCACCAAGTTTAGTGAAGCCGGTAATGACAAGGTGATCCTTTGCGAGCGTGGCAGTTGTTTTGGTTACAACAACCTGGTGGTTGACATGCTGGGTATGGACGCCATGAAAACCTATGCACCGGTGATTTTTGACGCAACTCACGCACTGCAAATGCCGGGAGGCAGAGCATCGTCGGCTGATGGCCGTCGGGCGCAGGCTGCACAACTGGCGAGAAGTGGTATGGCGCTGGGACTGGCCGGATTATTTATTGAGGCACACCCTGATCCTGATCAGGCATTATGTGACGGTCCGTGTGCGTTGCCACTGGCAAAGCTGGAACCTTATCTGGCGCAGATGAAAGCGCTGGACGAGCTGGTGAAAGGCTTTGCTGAACTGGATACCAGCAATACCTGAGGTGTGATGGCACAGGTCGGCGCCCGTGAGAACCGGACGCCGGCGTGTGTATCAGGTGTGGCGTGTTGATTATTCCGCGACGGCGGGGGTGGTTACGCTATCACCTTCTTCATTCAGTGCGTACAGGCTCTTACCCAGTACACGCAGACTTTCTTCACTCAGTACACTCAGCGTTTGCGCTTTAACCAGCGCATTCATATCAATTTCTGGTACAATCATCTGGCTTGCCAGTTGCTGTTGGGCAGTGGCAGACAGGGTCATTTCATCGGCAGTAACCGGCAGTTCAGCGGCCTGACTTGCTGCAGTGACAAAGGCCATAACAGAGACGCTGGATAACAGTAATTTTTTCATTTTCACACCTAATAAAAATAATTAAAAAGTTGGGTGTCACTTGTTAACGCTGTTAACAAAAATGACAAAAATATGATGCATAAGTCACTGACGATTAAGTCTGTTCCCTTATTGCGGTTAAATGATAAACAACTGCTGTGAAGTTTAAAAACGAGTAAAAGTATGGGTTTTTAATTAGAAAAACTAATGCTAAAATCGTATCCGCCTAAATCACTCTGAGACTCCGCTATGCACCGTCGACTCCCTCCGCTGAATGCGCTGAAAGCCTTTGAGGCTGCGGCCCGGCATCTGAGCTTCACACGCGCTGCCGATGAACTTTTTGTGACACAGGCTGCGGTAAGCCATCAAATCAAGGCGCTGGAAGAATTCTTATCCATGAAGCTGTTTATTCGGCGCAATCGCACCCTGTTGCTGACTGAGGAAGGGCAGGCTTATTTTCTGGAGCTGAAAGACATTTTTAAAAGTCTGCAGGAAGCCACCGAGCGATTACTGGCAAAAGGCAGCAAAGGGGCAATAACGGTGGCGATGCCACCGAGTTTCGCAAGTCAGTGGCTGGTGCCGCGCATCAGTCAGTTCAGCCTGGCCGAGCCCGACATTGACGTAAGAATTAAAGCCGTAGATTTTGATGAAGGCTTCCTGGACGACGACGTCGACGTGGCCATTTATTATGGTCGGGGTCGCTGGAGCGGACTCAAAGCCGACAAGCTGCACCGTGAATTTCTTACGCCACTGTGCTCGCCAGCCTTGCTTAGTGGGCCCAAACCACTGATGTCACTGGATGATCTGCGTCACCACGTATTGCTGCACGATCTCAGCCGCTCTGCATGGAAAAACTGGCTGAAGCAGGTGGGTGTCCAGGGAGTGAATGTTAATCAGGGACCGGTCTTCAGTCACTCGATGCTGGTTCTGCAGGCTGCTGCCCTGGGGCAGGGGATTGCGCTGGGAAATACTGTCCTGGCGAGGCCGGAAATTGATGCCGGCCGACTGGTTATGCCATTTGAGGAAAAAGTTGAAAGTCGCGATGCGTTTTATCTGGTGTGTGATGAGTCACGGGCCGATCTCGGTAAGATCACCGCATTCCGCGACTGGATCATGGCGCTGGTAGAAGAGGAGCAGGACGATGTTTGATTATCAGCAGATAACCGCAGCGGCGCCTGTTGCGCGACTATTGCTGGCACACGGTGCCGGTGCGGGCAAGGAGCACGACTTTATGCAAAGCCTGGCGGCGGCGCTGGTGGCTGAGCACATAGAGGTTGTGTTGTTTAATTTTCCCTATATGCAGACCAGCCAGGCCACGGGAAAGCGCCGTCCACCTGACAAGGGCGACAAACTGATGGCGCACTTTACCGAACTGGCTGCACACCTGACCGCCACCTTGCCACCGCTCCCGCTTTTCATTGGCGGTAAATCGATGGGCGGTCGTATCGCCACGCTGGTCGCTAACAACATCGAATGCCGGGGAGCGCTGGCTTATGGCTATCCGTTTCACCCGCCAGGAAAACCAGAAAAGACGAGGGTTGCTCACTTACCGGAGCTAACCGTGCCGGTGCGTATTATTCAGGGCGAGCGCGATACATTCGGCAACTGTGCTGATATTGCAACCTATACGCTGGGGCCGAACGTCAGTGTCGATTTTCTTGCCGATGGCGATCACAGCTTCAAGCCGAGAAAGTCGAGTGGTCATTCGCAGCAGGAACACATTATCGCTGCGGCACAGTTATCCGCCGCGTTTATTAACGGAAACCTGTCATCATGAAAACTTTAACAATTATCGGCGCGGTGAGCGCGCTGCTGAGCGTCATACTCGGCGCCTTCGCCTCCCATGGTCTTAAGGCCGTGCTGGATGCACAGGCTATCAGCGTATTCGAAACCGGTGTGCGTTATCAGATGTACCATGCGCTGGCTATCCTGCTATTGCCTGCGATGAGCAATCATGCCCGTTATCCCTGGCTCAGACGTGCAGGGTGGTTTTTTGTTGCCGGCACTGTCCTGTTCAGTGGTAGTCTCTACGCGCTGACACTGACGTCGCTGAGTGTGTTCGGTCCTGTGACACCGCTCGGTGGTCTGTGCTTCATGCTGGGATGGGGCTGCCTTATCACGGCGCTGGCCAAAGGAACTGACCAATGAGCGGCCTGCTGGCATATTGTCGTGCCGGGTACGAAAACGACACCGCCAATGAACTGAGTACCCTGACCGCCGAACAGCAGGTGTTTGGTTACCCTGAATCCGTACCCGGACAAGGCTATGTAATGTTTCACCTGTATGATGAAGCGCAAGCCGGTACAGTGGCGAAATGGCCGGTCAGCGACACCATTTTTTCGCGCCAGCTGGTCGTCGTACTGACGACACTTAATAACCTTGACCGACAGGATCGTATTACGCCGGTGGTTGAGGCGCTGCAGGACATCGCCCCGGCAGATAAAGCGGGTGACGTGGTGGTTGAATACCCGGATACCGAAGCTGGTAAAGCGCTGGCCAAATTTTGCCGGAAGTTTGTGGTGCCACTGCGCCAGTCGTTGCGCAAGGCCGGGCTGCTGACCACGAAACCCGATGAAAAACGCCGCCGGCTGCATGTTTTCTTCAGTGATTTTGATACCTGTATCGTCGGCTACTCGCATCCGCGCTGCGCCAGTCCGTTTCCGATGGGGATTTGCCGGCTTAAGTTTCCCTCAGATGCGCCAAGCCGGTCGACGCTGAAGCTGGAAGAAGCGCTGCTGACCATGCTCGATGACGACAGTCGTGCGCGGGTATGCCGTGCGGGCGCGCGCGCGGTTGACCTTGGGGCGTGTCCCGGCGGCTGGACGTATCAGCTCGTACAGCGCGGCATGTTTGTCGAGGCGGTTGATAACGGTGCGATTGACGATGCGCTGATGCAGACGGGGCAGGTTGCCCATTTTTCGCATGATGGTTTCACCTACCGGCCTCAGCAAGGCCATGTTGACCTGCTGGTCTGTGACATGATTGAACAACCTGACCGCGTTGCCACTTTAATGGGCGACTGGCTGTGTAAACGCTGGACCGAGCACGCCATATTTAACCTCAAGCTGCCGATGAAACGCCGTTACGAAACGGTGACAACGGCACTGACCACGCTGACGCAGCGTTTGAGTGCATTATCTGATGTATTCACAGTCTCTGCGCGACACCTTTATCACGACCGCGATGAAGTGACGGTGTGTGTTATCCGTCGTTAACGCCGTCGCGGCAGGGTAAAAATTCTCCAAATTCTTAAAGTTTGCTAAGTTGCTGATATTAAAGATGAATGTGGTTTTCTTGGTAATATAAGCAGAATGAGTTTCATACTTTCTGCGGAAAAGGGTGTAAATCTGGTAGCAAGATCCTTTATAATCCCGCCGTTTTTTTACACCGAACCAACGAAAGTGAACTAATGGCAGACTTATCTCAATATAGAAATATTGGTATTTTCGCCCACGTAGACGCGGGCAAAACCACCACAACTGAACGTATTCTTAAGCTAACCGGTAAAATCCACAAGACCGGTGAAGTACACGATGGTGAGTCAACAACTGACTTCATGGAACAGGAAGCTGAGCGTGGTATTACTATCCAGTCAGCAGCAACAACTTGTTTCTGGAAAGACCATCGTCTGAACATCATCGATACTCCAGGACACGTTGACTTCACTGTTGAAGTTTACCGTTCACTGAAAGTACTGGACGGCGGTATCGGCGTATTCTGTGGTTCTGGCGGTGTTGAGCCTCAGTCAGAAACCAACTGGCGTTATGCTAACGAATCAGAAGTTGCACGTGTTATCTTCGTTAACAAGCTGGACCGTATGGGTGCAGACTTCTATCGCGTTGTTGGTCAGATTAAGAAAGTGCTGGGCGCAAACCCGCTGGTCATGACGCTGCCAATCGGCATCGAAGATGACTTCAAAGGCGTTGTAGACGTACTTGAACAAAAAGCGTACATCTGGGACGACTCAGGCCTGCCTGAGAACTACGAAGTGGTTGATATCCCGGAAGACATGAAAGAGAAGGCCGCTGAGTACCGTGAACAGCTGATTGAATCTGCTGTTGAAATGGACGACGACCTGATGATGGCGTACATGGATGGTGAAGAGCCGTCTGTCGAAGACATCAAGCGTTGTATCCGTAAGGGTACCCGTGATATGACGTTCTTCCCGACTTACTGTGGTTCTGCATTTAAAAACAAAGGTGTTCAGCTGGTACTGGACGCGGTTGTTGATTACCTGCCTAACCCAACCGAAGTTGATCCTCAGGACCTGACTGATCCGGAAACTGGTGAGCCTACTGGTAAAGTGGCGACCGTATCGGTTGATGAGCCTTTCCGTGCGCTGGCATTCAAAATCATGGATGACCGCTTCGGAGCACTGACGTTTATCCGTATTTACTCTGGTAAGCTGAAGAAGGGTGATACCATTCTTAACAGTGCAACCGGTAAAACTGAGCGTATCGGCCGTATGGTTGAGATGCACGCGAATGACCGTACTGAGCTGTCAAGTGCTCACGCTGGTGACATTCTGGCCGTTGTTGGTATGAAGAACGTACAGACTGGTCACACCCTGTGTGATCCAAACCACGAATGTACGCTTGAGCCGATGATCTTCCCAGAGCCGGTAATCTCAATTGCCGTTAAGCCGAAAGACAAAGGCGCTAACGAGAAGATGAGTATCGCTATCGGTAAACTGGTTGCGGAAGATCCGTCGTTCCAGGTTGAAACAGATGAAGAGTCTGGCGAAACCATCCTGAAAGGTATGGGTGAGCTGCACCTGGACATCAAAGTAGACATTCTGAAGCGTACCTACGGCGTTGAACTGGAAGTAGGTCAGCCTCAGGTTGCATACCGTGAAACTATCACTACTCCGGTAGAAGACAGCTACACGCATAAGAAGCAGTCTGGTGGTTCTGGTCAGTTCGGTAAGATCGATTACCGCATTCGTCCGGGCGAAACTAACTCTGGCTTCAAGTTTGAGTCTACGGTTGTTGGTGGTAACGTTCCTAAGGAATTCTTCCCTGCTATCGAAAAAGGCTTCGCAAGCATGATGCAGGAAGGTCCACTGGCTGGTTACCCGGTACTTGACGTTGAAGTTGAACTGTTCGACGGTTCATACCACGCGGTTGACTCATCAGCGATTGCGTTTGAAATTGCTGCGAAAGGTGCATACCGTCAGTCAATGCCAAAAGCAGGTCCTCAGCTTCTTGAGCCAATCATGAAAGTTGACGTATTCACGCCGGAAGATCACGTTGGTGACGTTATCGGTGACCTGAACCGTCGTCGTGGTATGATCAAAGACCAGGAAGCGGGTGCAACTGGCGTTCGCATCAAAGCTGACGTACCGCTGTCAGAGATGTTCGGCTACATCGGTCACCTGCGTACTATGACCTCTGGTCGTGGTCAGTTCTCAATGGAATTCAGCCACTATGCTGCGTGTCCGCAGAACGTTGCTGAAAAAGTCATTGAAGAAGCAAAAGCACGTAAAGCGAAGAAGTAAGTTTTCTTCTTGTGTTTGAAAAACCCGCCTTATGGCGGGTTTTTTTATGTCCGTTGGCGGCTGTTTTATTTGCCAGTGGTATATTACCTGCTATTGAGCGCCCGCCGTAAATGCCGGATATCAGCGCGCGATAAGCTCGCCTGACGCGCACCGTCTGGCTGGTAGCGGGCGGCGATAAATGCGTGGGTAATGCGCGCAAATGTTTGTCTGGCGCTATCGGGAAGCTGAGGGCCAACGTCTGCCAGATACTCAGCAGGTCCTCGTGTGCCGCGCTTAACACTGGTCGCCGCTGTCACCAGTGCGACCGCACGCTGATAATGGGCGACATCGGCAGGTATGTCAGACCGGCGCCACAAGGGCAGGAAGTAAAACAGCAACAGCAGCACGATCAAAAGCACCACGCCGAGCAGCAGTAACGACAGCTTTAACGGGGTAAACTTGCCCAGAAGCAGTTCAAACAGGCTTTGCTGGGCACTGGCATCAAAGCCCAGTATCCATTTGCTCCACAGATAATCCAGATTGGCCATGAAAAGCCGGAACTGTCTGAAGCTGGCAAACTGATAAAGGCCATCAAACGCACTCCCTGTGAGTGATTCACCTGACGCCTCAAGTGCCTGTTGTAAGCCCAGTGTCAGTCTGTCTGGCGCAACCACACTGGTTGGGTCAAACCGCACCCAGCCCTGATTGTCTATCCATGCTTCAACCCACGCATGGGCATCATACTGGCGGATGGTGTATACCGATGGCGCGATAGCCTCGCCGCCGTGATAGCCGGTGACCAGTCGTGCAGGAATGCCAGCCAGTCTCAGCGCGAAGGCCATGGCACTGGCGTAATGACTGCAAAAGCCGGCTTGTTCCTCAAACAGAAAGGTATCGGTAGGTTCAACGGGCATGGGGGCAGGGTTGAGCGTGTAGCGGAACGGATTCGTTGCAAAATAGCGCATCAGCGCGTCGGCGAACTGGCGATCATCCGGCCATTGCTGTCGCAGCCGGCTGACCAGTTCACGTGTGCGAGGGCTGCCGCTTTGTGGTATTTGTGCATTCAGTAGTTTATCAAAACGCAGATGACCCTGATCCAGCCGCGCGTCAGGAAACGAGCGCAGCTGATAGGCGCGCTTACTCATCAGTGGCTCACGGGCCAGGATCTGATAATTAAACGCACGCCAGATTGCTGTTTCACTGCGCCGGTCTGCGGGTTCTGCAATGTCGATGGCGTAGAGCCAGCGCTGCCCGGTCGGTTCAGCAATCACTTCATAGGAAACGGACGGGCCGGATAAATCCGGTGAGAACGCTTTTCCCAGTTTTTGCTGTTCACGCATCAGGTCACGGCGCGCGTCACTGACAGACCAGGTTCTGCCGTCAAAGGCCTCTAATGTGAGTGCCCGCCAGTAGCGCTGTGCCGGTGGTGGCGTGCTGTCTGTAAAGGTCACGGTGAACGCCAGTTCATCCGACTGGCTGAGACTGGCAATGTCCCCCGGTGTCACCTGATCAGACAGGCCCGTGGATGATGACCGGGCGGTCGGCATTTTCCACAAGGGTGATAGCTGCGGCATGATAAGAAAGAGCAGGATCGCGATGGGGGCAGCCTGCGCAAACATCACGCCGAGCGCACGGGAGGCGGCGACCAGCGACACCGACGGGGCAAACGCGCTGTATAACGAGAGCAGCGCGAGACCCAGCAGGGCAAAGTAAAAAAACAAACTGGCGTAGGATTGCGCAAAAATGAAGCCGCAGCCAATCAGAAACAGCATGGCCGTGAATAACTGCAAAAAGTCCTGCCGCCGGCTCATCATCATAAGCTTGAGTGCACAGGCCATGACCAGCAGATTAATCATCGACAGCAGCAGGCCCAGTCCCGTACTGAACCAGGCCAGGGCGAGCGCGCACAGCACCGCGAGAAGATTGACGGTACGCACGCTCGGCGCCGACTGATACCAGCCGCAGAAAAGCGCCACCCTGACCAGCACTGCGCAGCCTGCCAGCAGCAGGACCCACAGCAACAGCGGAGTCATCAGACTGAGTGACAGCAACGCGAAGAGGATCGCGATGCAGAGGCTGGCCTTATGACCGGCAATGGGCAGGCGGGGCGGGCTCATACGCCGGGTCCCCCAGGGTATGCCGCGAGCGCTCTGAGACAGCGCGCGCGATGTGCTGGTCCGGAACCGGGCGGGATCTCCTCGCCCGGAAGCCGGAGTCCGAAGGTCACTGACTTCTCACTTAGGTCATCAACCTGCGTGGTTAGCTGGCTTAACGCCAGTTCCCGCTCTGTACCCGGAGGAAATGTCAGGTAACCGGTTTCACTCTGATGCTGGCTGAATGTTTTTGTCACCCAGTTGCCGCCTTTGGCAACGTGCTTCCAGGCAACCCGGTGTAGCGGTTCGCCATCGGTATAATCCTGCAGGGCGTAAAAGTCGTCATGTCCGCGCTGGTCGGTTTCTTTGTCCCCTTCATCGGTCAGCCTGTCGAGGCTAAGCGGGCCCGGAAGGGGAGAAGGATACACCACCAGTTGCTGCTTTAGATCCAGGTGCGTCCAGCAGCGGTAAAGACCGAGCGGATAATCACTCCACAGGGTTACCCGCGGCAGACTGAAGATGCCGCGACGTTCGGTATAGTGCGGCAGACTCAGGGTTATCGGGCTGGTGTCAGCGTCAGTACTGACACTGGACGGACTTTGCCACCAGCGCGCATGCACCAGGCCATGAACCTGATGATCCGTTTGTGCGCTCAGGGTCAGGCTCAGCGTGGCCGGCTGTCCGGCATAGACTGGTGCGACCGGATGAGCCTGTATCTGCAGCGCAGCAAAGTTCTGATACGACAAAAACAGGTTGATCAACATGATCGCGGTGAGGAAATAACACAAAAACAGCATCAGGTTGTTCTGATAATTGGTTCCCAGCAGAAATACGCAGACACACATGATGAGATAGCCCCAGCCAAACAGGGTGGGAAAAATAAACACCGAACGCATGTCCAGCGCCTGTGTCGCGGCAGGCGGAATACGTTTGTTTAACCAGCGTTGCCAGCGGGTGTCGTAGCGCTGTTTAAGTGATTTCAGGCCTCTCATGCGGCAAGTGGATCAACCTCGTCCAGCAGTACCTTGCTCAGCACTACCGGGTCTTTCTGGTCGCTGCGCGAGGCGCGAAGACGGTGTTCGGCCACTGCGGTAAAGATAAACTGCACGTCCTCGGGTACCACGTAATCCCGGTCCTGCAGATAGGCCCAGGCCCGAGCCGACTGCAATATCGCCTTGGTAGCACGCGGAGATAACGGATTGGGGTAGTGATCGTCTTCGCGACTGCGGGTGACCAGACGCAAAATGTAATGCAGCACATCATCACCGGCGTGTACCTTACCTACCGCGAGCTGGTGTTCTTTGAGTGTTTCCGGTGTCATCAGAGCCACCATGCTGTTGTCATCATGGACGTCGCTGCTTTGCAACATGCTCTTCTCAGCGTCCCAGTCGGGGTAGCCAAGGGAAATGCGCATCAGAAAGCGATCGAGCTGCGACTCGGGTAACGGGTAAGTACCTGACTGATAGCCAGGGTTCTGCGTACCGATGACAAAAAACGGGGAGGGCAATGGGTAGGTCACACCGTCAATACTGACCTGTTTTTCCTCCATTGCCTCAAGCAGAGCACTCTGGGTTTTCGGACTGGCCCGGTTAATTTCATCGGCCAGAACCAGCTGGTTAAAAATAGGGCCGGGCCGGAAGCTGAACTGTTTTTGTACGCTGTCAAAAATGTTCACCCCCAGCATGTCCGACGGCAATAAATCAGAGGTAAACTGGACGCGCGAAAAGTCCATCCCGAATACGCGGGCCAGCGCATGTGACAGCGTCGTTTTTCCCATTCCGGGCAAATCTTCAATCAGCAGGTGGCCATTAGCAAGCAGGCAGGTCATTGCCAGCTTTATCTGCTCCTGTTTGCCAATAACACGCGAAGACAGCGCGCGCAGCACAGCATGAAACTCAGTTTTCATGGTTGCCAATCCTTATTACGTTTTGGGCCGGCCCATCATCAGGCGGGCGTCTATCAGACCGTCACTTTCTAAGAGTCTATCAATAAACGGCGTGTACTGGGTGATACGACTGATACTCAAGTATAGGATCGACGTACGTCAAACCGCGAAGACCCGAAAATTTGCCCGGATTAAGTGCTGCCATAGCGGCGCCGGTTGTCTATAATGGGTCGTCGAAAAAAGGAAGTAGTTATGAAAAGTATTGATATTGATGATGATTTGTACGCCTTTATCGCCGCTCAGACCAAACATATCGGCGAGAGCGCATCAGATATATTGCGTCGACTTTTACTGGGGGATGGCGCCGGGTCAACGCCGGCACCGGCTGTTGCTGCATCGACCGCACCAGAGGTCGCCCCAGCATCTTCTGCTGCAGCAGAAAAAGGCGAATCGGCACCGGTGACTAACACGGCGACTCAGGCGTCGTCAGTGAGCGAGAATGACCTGCTGGACATGGTCAGCCCGCAGCGTCTGGCTTCGCTGACCAAGCGCGTTGATCAGTTTTTGTATATTCTGGGAGTACTGCATGCGATCCACGGTGAGTCGTTTGCAGAGGTAGAAAGTATCCGGGGTAAAAACCGGACCTATTTTGCTCAAACCAAAGCGGCGTTGCTGGAAAATGGCAGCAGCACAAACCCTAAGCCCATCCCGGATAGTCCGTACTGGGTAGTAACCAACAACAATACCGCAAAGAAAATGACCATGATCAGCCAGGTTATGCAGCGGCTTGGTTATGAAGAAGCAATGATTAACGACGTGCTGGCGAGGTTTGCGCCGGACAACTGATTCACTCCGCCGGTACTGATGTGCCGGTGGTTAAGGTAAGGGAGTTTCCATGGCATTACATCCACAGGCAGGTCAACCGGCCGACAAAGCGCAACTGATCAATGTAGCATCACTGATCAGTCAGTATTACAGCTATCGTCCTGACCCGGCAACACCATCCGAAGCGGTGAGTTTTGGCACGTCGGGCCACCGCGGTACGGCGTCTAACGCGACGTTTAATGACATGCATATCGCGGCGATTTGTCAGGCGCTGGCTGAATACCGTGAGCAGCAGGGTTACACGGGACCATTGTTTATTGGTAAAGACACCCATGCGCTGTCTGAGCCGGCCATGAACACCGCAATAGAAGTGCTCACCGCCAATGGCGTGAATGTGGTGTTGCAGCGTGCGGATAATGCCAGCCGTGGCTACACGCCAACGCCGGTGATCTCCCGTACCATTATCCGGCACAACCGCAACAATCCGGGCTCGCTGGCCGATGGTGTGGTGATTACGCCGTCGCATAACCCGCCGTCTGACGGTGGCTTTAAATACAACCCGCCTAACGGCGGCCCTGCGGATACAGACGTGACGGCACAAATCCAGACTCGTGCCAATGCGTTGATTGCGCAGGGTAATGAAGGTGTCCGTCGTCTTCCGCTGCGCGACGCCATGCAGTCTGAACGTGTTTCACTTACCGATTTTATGATGCCCTATATTGAGGAACTGGAACAGGTGGTGGACATGCAGGCCATCAGCAAAGCCGGCCTCAAACTGGGTACCGACCCGCTGGGTGGCGCTGGCGTAGGTTACTGGGATGTGATTGCTGAGCACTATGGCTTAAACATTACGGTAGTCAACGAAGACACCGATCCGCAGTTTGGTTTCATGCGCCGCGACAAAGACGGTAAGTTGCGCATGGACTGTTCCTCGCCCTATGCCATGGCGGGACTGATTGACATGCGCGACCGCTTTGATCTTGCGTTTGGTAACGATCCGGATTTTGACCGTCATGGTATTGTGTGCAAAAGCAAGGGGCTGATGAACCCGAACCATTATCTGGCGGTGGCTATTCATTACCTGTATCAGCACAGAACACAGTGGCCGTCAGACTTAAAAATTGGCAAAACGCTGGTCTCAAGCAGCATGATTGATCGCGTCGCTGCGCACCTGGGCCGCGAACTGGCAGAAATGCCGGTGGGCTTTAAGTGGTTTGTTGACGGTCTGACATCGCGTCGTATTGGATTTGCCGGCGAGGAGAGTGCCGGTGGTATTTTCCTTCAGCGTAACGGCGAAACCTGGGCGACCGATAAAGATGGCTTCATCATGTGCCTGCTGGCTGCTGAAATTACTGCCGTCACAGGCAAAGATCCGGGTGAACATTACGACGCCCTGACTGCGCAATTCGGTGAACCGGTGTATACCCGTAATGATGTGGCAGCGAGTCATGAGGAAAAACAAAAACTGGCCGGGCTGGATGCGTCTGTGGTCACCAGCAAAACCCTGGCAGGTGAGGCTATTTCCCAGGTGCAGACCCATGCACCAGGAAACAATGCCGCGATTGGTGGCGTGAAGGTGTCAACTGAGAACGGCTGGTTCGCAGCACGTCCATCGGGCACCGAATCGGTGTATAAAATCTATGCAGAAAGCTTTAAAGGTGAAACTCACTTACAGGATTTGGTGAGAGAAGCTGAACAGCTGGTGGCAAAAATCATTAAATAACGACACGTTTTTTCAATGATTATGTAAATATAATGTTAAATGCTGGTGTTTTGCATACGATTTCATCGGAAAATGATGTAATTTAACAAAATTATTACAAACGCATTAAAAAAACACTGCTATATTGCGGTCATATCTCGTGGTTTATTTGTAATTTTATTACGAATTGGCGGGCCTCAGGGCCCGCACCCTGAACAGACAGAGTGAGACTGCAAATGAATGCTACATCTACCGCCAGTGCGTCGACCCTGGCGCTGACTAAAAACGACTTCAAATCCGCTGTCGTCAGACACCTTCACTGCACCCTCGGTACAGACGAAAACAAAGCCAACAATCATGCGTGGTGGAAAGCGACCTGCGCAGCGATTCAGGAGCAGGTACTGGAAGGACTGCGTAAAACACAAAAAGCCCATTATCTGAATGACACCCGGGCCGTACACTATTTCTCGGCAGAGTTTCTGATGGGACGACTGCTGTCCAATAATATGCATAACCTGGGGCTGTTTGATGTTGCCAGCAGCGCGCTCAAAGAGCTTGGCGTTGAGCTGACCGATATCATGGAAGAAGAGCCGGACATGGCGCTGGGTAATGGTGGTCTTGGCCGTCTGGCGGCGTGCTTTATTGATTCACTGGCCACCATGGAGCTTCCCGCCATTGGTTACGGGATCCATTACGAACATGGTCTGTTCCGTCAGGAAATAAAGAGCGGCGCACAGATAGAGCGTCCTGACAGCTGGCGTGATTATGGCAACCCCTGGGAGATTTGCCGTCCGGAATCTATTCAGGAAGTGTCGCTATATGGTTATGTTGAGACCAAATACGGTGAAAACGGCCGCATCCAGAAAGAGTGGCACCCGGGCTCCATCGTGAAAGGCGTGCCGTGGGATATCCCGGTGGTCGGTTACGAGGGTAAAACGGTCAACGTGCTGCGTCTGTGGCAAAGTGAATCGTCTGATTATTTTAACTGGGACGTATTTAATGCCGGCGGTTACGTGGATGCACAGCGTGAAAACGTGCAGGCTGAAACCATTTCCAAGGTGCTTTATCCGAATGATGAGACCGAAGCGGGCAAGGAATTACGCCTGATCCAGCAGTATTTCTTCTGCTCGTGTTCACTAAAAGACATTATCCGCCGCTATAAGCGCGCGCACGGTGATGACTGGAGCCGGTTTGCCGACCAGGTGGTGATCCAGCTGAACGACACCCATCCGGCCATTGCCATTCCTGAACTGATGCGCATTCTGGTAGACCGTGCCGAGCTTGACTGGGACGAGGCCTGGGGTATTTGTACGCGGGTATTTGCCTACACCAACCACACCCTGTTGCCTGAGGCGCTGGAAAAGTGGCCTGCGCGTATGATTGAAAAGATCCTGCCACGCCATCTTGAAATCATTTACGAGATTAATCATCGGTTTATGGCGGTAGTTGATAAGAAGTGGCCGGGAGATAACCAGATCAAAGCCCGACTGTCGATTATTGAGGAAGGCAATGAAAAAATGGTGCGCATGGGCCACCTGTCGGTGATTGGCTCGTTTGCTGTGAACGGCGTAGCTGAAATTCATTCGCGTCTGGTTAAACAGAATCTGTTCCCTGAATTTGACCAGTTGTGGCCAGGCAAGCTGACCAATGTGACCAACGGCATTACGCCGCGCCGCTGGCTGAAAGCCTGTAATCCGGCCCTGTCTGCATTGATTGATAAAAAGGTGGGTAAGGACTGGCCGCTGCATCTGAGTAAACTGGAAGGCCTGGTGAAACATGCCGACAATAAGACGTTCCAGAAGCAGTTTATGCAGGTGAAGCTGGAAAACAAACAGCGTCTGGCAGCTGAAATTAAAGCATCAACAGGCATTGATGTGGACGTGAATGCGATTTTTGATGTGCAAATCAAACGTCTGCACGAATACAAGCGCCAGCACCTGAACCTGCTGCATATTATGGCGTTGTACCGTCGCTTGCTGGAAAACCCGGATTATGACATGCATCCACGGGTATTCATTTTTGGTGCAAAAGCGGCGCCCGGTTACAAACTGGCAAAAGATATCATTTATGCCATCAACAAAGTGGCAGAGAAGATTAACAACGATGCGCGTGTTAACAGCAAGCTGAAAGTGGTATTTCTGCCCAACTACCGGGTGTCACTGGCTGAAAAAATGATCCCGGCCTCTGACGTTTCTGAACAAATCAGTACTGCAGGTAAAGAGGCGTCCGGTACCGGTAATATGAAACTGGCGCTGAACGGTGCAATTACCGTAGGTACCCTCGACGGTGCGAATATCGAGATTGCTGAAGAAGTCGGCGACGACAATATTTTCATTTTCGGTATGACGGTCGAAGAGGTCGATGCGCTGCGTAAAGCGGGATACAACCCTTACGATTATTACTATCGTGACCCTGAAATTAAAGCCGTGCTCGACTGGCTGGAAACCGACTACTTTACACCGGGTAAGCCCGGTGCGCTGGTGTCCATCAAACAGAGTCTGCTCGATCAGGGCGACGCCTACATGGTACTGGCTGATTTCCGCGCGTACTCTGACGCGCAGAAAAAAGTAGACGACGCTTACCGGGATAAGGCCCGCTGGGCCAGAATGGCCATTATCAATACCGCCAAGATGGGTAAGTTCACGTCTGACCGTTCTATCGGCGATTACGTGGAACGTATCTGGAAACTCAGCCCGTGCAGGGTGGATGTATAAACCTCGATGAAAACGCCCTCCTGTGAGGGCGTTTGCTTATGCACTGGCATACGTTTAGGCGAGCCAGCCCTCCTGATAGCTGCACAATGTTCCGTCAAGTGTGCCGTCTTATACCAATGAGTAGTTGCACAGATTGATCCATCGTGTTTTTATATCAGAAATTATAATTATAACCCGCTAGCAGTATTACCTGATGATGGTAAATCAACGCCGCCGACACCTGTCTCTGGCCACTATTCCGAATCGTTACGCGTTTATCGATAATGTCGAACGGCATGCGCGGCAGCATTCGCACCTGTCTCTGATGCTGGTTGATATTGTGCGCTTTTCTGATGTGACCAGCAGTCTGGGCATTGAAGTTGGCGACCAGTTTCTGCTGGAAATTGCCAACCGTATTTCACGCTTGTTTGAAGAAGAGGTTGAGCTGGGACGCATCAGTGGCGATGTCTTTGGCCTGATATTCCCCGGCCGGCGCACCCAGATGCAGATGCAGCGGATGTTCGAGCGGCTTGTCGAGCATTTCAAAACGCCCATGCACTACGGGTCGCATGCCTTTATTGCCGACTTCAATGTGGGTGTTGTTGGCGGCAAATGTAAAAATACTGACTTGACGGCGTTCGTCTCGCGTGCAGAAGCCGCGCTCAAGCAGGCGAAAGAAAACAAATACCAGAACTTTTATTACCTGAGCACTGACGACAAGGCTAATACCGGTCGCAGTCTGGCGCTGAAAGCGGACTTGACGCGTGCACTGACCCAGGGTGAACTGGAACTGTATTTTCAGCCCAAAGTTGACCTGATGACACTCGATGTGGTGGGGGCAGAGTGTCTGCTGCGGTGGAATCACCCGCTCGACGGTGTGCTGTTCCCGGGGCCGCTGATTGAGGCGGCAGAGTCGTACAACATGATGAACGAACTGGCCTACTGGACCTTCGAGCAGGCCTTCCGTAGCCTCGCTGAACTGGATGTCAGTGGCAAGTCGATGAACCTGTCCGTCAACATCTCGCCTACACAGCTATACGACAGTCAGCTGATCCCCACGCTGGTATTACTCAGCAAGAGCTACAGCATTCCGCTGCACCGACTGGAACTGGAACTGACAGAAGACGTGGCGTTGTCGAATTCGCTGATGGTCAAAAAGCAGCTACAGCAGCTCAGGGCGATGAACGTCAGCATATCAGTGGATGATTTTGGTAAAGGCTATTCCAACCTTGCCTACATTCGTGATCTCGATATTAATGCCCTGAAGATAGACAAAACCTTTGTGATGGCGCTGGATGACAATCCGGTGAACCGGGCGATTATCGAGGCTGCACGTATTATCGGTCAGGCCAAGAACTGTGATGTGCTGGCGGAAGGTATTGAGACCCTCGAGCAATTACATATTTTGCGCGATATCGGCATTAAAACAGGGCAGGGGTATCTGTTCTCACGCGCCGTGCCGATAAAAGAGTTTATTGCCCTGGCCAATAGCGATCTGATTATTGGAAGTTCTCCAAGGCGCCAGGCGAGCGCCTGAATTTTCGCGCTTTTTTGGCATTTCTCGTGCGCTCTCGGTAGACTAGCGTCATTTTCAGCAAACGGGATTTTTGATGACAGCTTTACTGACCGAGCATGGCGAATTTCTGCAGTTATCCAGACGACAGCCTGACGCTGTGACCTCGCTGCCACCATTCACATTAAGTAACGACACGCGGGTAAACGTAATAGCGCCTGGTATCATCCGGTTTGATCCTGTCGGCGCAACGGCCGACAAATTTATTGTGCTGTCCTGTGGTGTGCACGGCAACGAGACCGCGCCGATAGAAATCTGTGACGATCTGGTCAGAGCCATTCTGACCGGCACACTGACACTGGCGCATTCTGTACTGTTTTTGTTCGGTAATCTGCCCGCCATGGACATTGGTGAGCGCTTTGTCGAAGAGAACATGAACCGCCTTTTCAGTGGCGCACATTCCGCGGGTGAGGGCCTGGTGAATGACGAGCGCCGGCGTGCGAAGCAGCTGGAGGAGGCCATAACCACGTTTTTTGCCGATGCAGGCCCAGGCAGCCGGCGTTATCATTACGACTTACATACCGCAATCCGCGCCTCAAAAAATGAGAAGTTTGCAGTGTATCCCTATTTGCATGAACGTCGTCACAGTCGAGGCCAACTGGCGTTTCTGGCTGCCTGCGGGGTAAAAACAATCCTGCTGTCTGAAAGCCCGACAACGACATTCAGTTACTATTCTTCACATACTCACGGTGCGCATGCGTTTACCGTTGAGCTGGGTAAAGTGCGCCCGTTCGGGCAAAACGACATGAGCCGGTTTGCTGATGCGCGGGAGGCGATCACGCGGCTTATCAGTGAGCCGGACTTTGCCCCTGATGTTGACCTGGACAGCCTGGATATTTATCGGGTTTATCAGGTAATAAATCGTCATAAAGACGATTTTAAACTGCATTTCGCCGACGATACCCCTAACTTTACGGATTATGATAAAGGGACGGTGCTGGCCAGTGAGTCTGGTGCAGAGTATGTTGCGCAGCAGGATGGTGAGGCGATTGTGTTTCCAAACGCCAACGTTGCACTGGGTCAGCGTGCACTGCTGACCGTGGTTCCGACCACCCTGAGTGATCTTGATGTTTAAGCTGGATGAACGCCTGCAGGGCGACACGCTGAAGGTGGCCGACCTACCACTGTGCCGGGTGCTGTTGATGAATGACAGCCAGTTTCCGTGGCTTATTCTGGTACCGCGCCGCGACAATGTCATCGAGTTCACCGAACTCAGCGAGACCGATCAGCAACAGCTGTGGCAGGAGTCTCTGCACGTCAGCCGGGTCATGCAGCAGGTGTTCGGGCCCGACAAAATGAATGTGGCAGCATTAGGCAACGTGGTGTCACAGTTGCACGTGCATCACGTTGCGCGCTATAAAAATGATGTGGCGTGGCCACACCCGGTATGGGGCAGGCAACCGGCCATCCCCTATTCTGAGCAGGATGCGACGACGCGGTGTAGTCAGCTCGCAGCGCTGCTACAACCTGACGAGAAAAAGGAATTACCATGATCCTGACAACAACACCCAGCGTGGAAGGTAAAACTATTGAGGCTTATCACGGTATTGTGATTGGTGAAGCTGTCATGGGGGCCAATCTGTTTAAAGATTTGTTCGCCTCCATCCGGGATATCGTTGGCGGCCGTTCCGGCTCATACGAAGATGAGCTGACCAAGGCCCGGAAAATGGCCTTCAGTGAACTGGAGCAGGAGGCGCTGCACATGGGCGCCAATGCCGTTGTGGGCATAGATATCGACTATCAGGTGATTGGCGAAAAAGGCAGCATGCTGATGGTCAGTATCAGCGGCACCGCTGTTCGACTTGCCTGACGGACGCAGCAAGGGTGTGCAACCCGCGCTTTACTTCACGCCGTGCACCCATCCATGGGGGCTCGGCTTCGGCATCCATGCCTCAGACGGAAGTAAATCGCGGGTTGCACACCCTCTGATTATCTGACGTCAGTCTGGCCTGGCGTGACCAGGGTATTACCCCGCTGTGTTACTTCCAGTCGTCTTCGTCGTCAAAGTTGACGTTGTTGTCTTTGACCGTTGAGCCGTCTTTTCTTCGGGTGTTTATTTTCAGTCTGGCACTGTGTTTCAGCAACAGTAAATTACCCACGACGATGCCCAGCACCAGCAGCACAATGGCGATGATCCATCCGGTTGTCATAATGTCCCCTGATTAAGTACATAGCGGGTGAACAGCGTGTCGAACGCTGCCAGAATGGTCGTTTTTCCGGCAACGTCCGCGCCGGAAAGAAAGGTTTTTAAGGCATCGGCTCTCAGTGCGGCCTCAAAGGGCTGTGCGGTCTGTCGATGGCTGAGATGCCACAGTTCGGGTGCAACGCCGCCCTGATACTGCGCATAGGGGCGGGAAAAGCCGTAATCCGCTGCATGATCATCAAGCCACTGTGACAATACGGCACAGGGGCCGTCGCCAAGGTACTCGTCGTTGACCAGTGAAAAATTGCCTGACCAGTCCTGCACCCGCTGTTTGTCATAAACGTCAAGGTCGGTGCCCCAGTGATGGCGACTGGCACCGGGCAAGGCCGAATACATCAGGATTGCGTGCAGTTTTTCACTGTCTGACAGCGCAGCGGTATCGAGTTTTTCGCCATGCTGATCATACAGTGGCAGGGCGCCGTGCCATTTGCGGTTCCATATCGACAGCTGACGCTCAACACTGCGGTAGCCACTGACAATCTGACAATCGATACCGTCTTCGCGGGCGGCCTGCTGCATGGCAACGAAGGGGCCCACCACGTCATGATGAAGCCGGTGTCCGTCGCCGGCATCGGCCAGCCACGACGGATCCGCGCTCAGCCATTCTCTGGTCAGTGCATCAGCGCCTGTCATGTCAGCAGGTTCACCATAATGTGATAGTACATGTCGGTCAGCCTGGTTAAGTCATCCATCTTCACACACTCGTCAATCTTGTGGATCGTAGCGTTTACCGGGCCAAGTTCGACAACTTCTGCGCCGGTCGGCGCGATAAAGCGGCCATCAGAGGTTCCCCCGGCCGTTGACAGTGTTGTGGGCTTACCGGTGACGGTACTGATTGCCTGCTGCACGGCATCCAGCAGGGCACCGGAGTCGGTCAGGAAAGGCTGACCGTTGAATGTCCATTTAATGTCGTAATCCAGTTCGTGGGCGTCCAGTACGGTGGTTACCCGACGAATGAGCTCCTGATCGGTGACCTCGGTAGAGAAACGGAAGTTAAAACAGACCTCAAGTAAACCGGGAATGACATTGCCAGCGCCGGTCCCGGCATGAATGTTGGATATCTGGAAACTGGTGGGCGGGAAAAACGCATTGCCGTCATCCCAGTGAGTGTGTGCCAGTTCATGCAGCGCGGCGGCGGCTTCATGCACCGGGTTTTTGGCCAGATGCGGATAGGCAACATGGCCCTGGATCCCCTTTATCACCAGATCGCCGGTCAGTGAGCCACGGCGTCCGTTTTTGACAATATCGCCCACTTCATTTGTGCTGGAAGGCTCGCCGACCACACACCAGGTGATTTTCTCGTTGCGCGCCTCCAAAGTATCAATAACCCGTGTTGTCCCGTTGATAAACGGGCCCTCTTCGTCACTGGTAATAAGAAAGGCAATGCTGCCTTTGTGCGCAGGGTAATCGGTGACGAAGCGCTCCACGGCAACTAACATGGCGGCCAGACTGCCCTTCATGTCGGCTGCGCCGCGCCCGTGCAGGTACCCATCTACCTCGGTGGCGGTAAACGGCGGTGTTTTCCAGGCATTTTCAGGGCCGCTAGGCACGACATCGGTATGGCCGGCAAAGCAGAGTACCGGACCGTCGGTGTTACGCCGTGACCACAGGTTCGTGGTGTCTTCAAACACCATGGTTTCATTAGTAAACCCAAGCTTTTCCAGATGCGCTTTCATCATGTCCTGACAGCCAGCATCGATAGGTGTCACAGACGGGCGGTTGATGAGCGCTTTTGTCAGCGCAATGACGTCATTCATTGGCGAACACATCCTGATATACCGCCTCTGAAAAGCCAACCTGGCAGGTGTCGTTATGCAGCAGCACCGGGCGTTTTATCATGGCCGGATGGGCCAGCATCAGAGCCAGGGCTTTGTCTTTATCGATGTCCTGTTTATCTTCGTCGGGAAGCTGTCTGAATGTGGTTCCACGCTTATTCAGCAGTACACTCCAGTCGACCTGTTCGGCGACAGCGTCCAGCCAGGCTTTATCCAGACCGTCCTTTCTGAAGTCATGAAAAACATAATTAATGTTATTGGCGGCCAGCCATTTTTTTGCTTTTTTCACCGTATCGCAGTTCGCAATACCATACAGAGTGGTTGTCATGTGTGTGATACCTCATTACATCGTGCTGGCAAGTCTATCTGAAACGAATGCAAAACTGAACGCAGCGTAAACAGACGCATGGTCAGGTGCCTTATACGTACAGGGTGAAAAGCACATCTTCACCGGCGGTAACCTGAGACCGGTCAGTGGGCACCACGGCCCGGGCTTTATCCGCATTTAACAGAGTGACGAGGCAGACCGGCTCAACATGCTGCTGTTTAAGCCAGGCAGGGGAAAAGGTCATAAGCGGGGCGTTCCTGCCTGCAGCATCGCCTTTTTTTACGTTGAAAAAACACTTTTCACCCAGCAGTGAGCCGGTATTGTCTCCCAGTTTGATTTTCATTCTGACACCGTTCTCTGCATTTACTATAACGGCGTAGTCGAGCGGATCGGTGAGCGCGATGACACCAGCAAGCGGGGTGATGACCTGACTCGAGGCAGTCACTACCGCATGACCGGGTCCCCACGCGCCTGCCGCATAAAGTGGATTGTCTACGCTGCTCAGTGACGTTGTTTTACCATTCACCGGCGCCGTAATCGCGAGCTTTTTACTGTATACCGTGGGCACCGCGCTGCGAATGTGTGAGAGTCCTGTCATGCAGTCAGCAATTATCTGATGGTATAGCCCGCGGCCCGCAGTGCGTTCACTGCATCATCGAGCTTATTGTTTTTTAAAAGGAAAAAGTCCGTATCAAAGGTTGATACCACAAAAATCGCGACTTTGGCATCTGCCAGCACTTTGCCTATCTGCGCCATGATGCCGACCATCGACAGATGCAGGGGGCCAATAATTTCCATAGCCCGCCATCCTGTGTCTGAATCGAGAGAGGTAAGCGCGATGTCTGACGGCACGACGATGGACAGTTCATCCGGCGTTTTACCAAGAAAATACAAAGGACTGGCCAGCACCTCAGCAGGGATGTCATCGTCAACATCAAAACTGTGTATGGTGAATTCCTGTGGCAGCAGTTCCAGTGTCTGTTTTGGCATAAACGCGGTCGCTCGTTGTCTGAGAAGGCTACGGTTATTAAATCATTTACTGCGCAAATGCGCCATTGTGTTATCCACGTAATCTGTGGATAAGTTTGTTAAGTAGTTTGGGAGTTAACTGTAAGTTATTGTTTGTAATAAATAATAAATTTTGTGCAAACAATGCGCAGTGGATAAATAAGCAGATACCCTCAACATTTTCCACAGGCAATGTCTATACTCTTTTAAAAAAATTAACAGGACAATAGCGAATGGGAATAAGTGCATGGTGTGATATCAGCGTAGCGGATGCGGATAGTCTGTGTGAGTTTTACGCGCAGGTCTGCGGCTGGCAGCGCGAGGCAGTGCCGATGAACGGCTACAATGACTATGTTATGAAAGACAGCGACGGTAAGGTGGTTGGTGGTATATGTCACGCTGCAGGGCCTAACAGCGCGCTACCGCCGGTATGGCTGATGTATTTTGCCGTGGACAATCTTGACGTCGCGCTGAACGCGGTAGTGAAGCAGGGCGGCGAGATGCTGGGCAACGTGCGTCAGTTTGGTGACGGGCGATACTGTGCCATACGCGATGTTGCCGGCGCCTGTTGTGCGCTGTATGAAACAGCGGAGAAATAAAAAAGCCCGGTTGATACCGGGCTTTTTATCATTACAGTGTCTGTCAGCTTGTTTTCAGTGCGCCACGTTTAACCTGGTCGCGCTCGATAGATTCAAACAGCGCTTTAAAGTTACCTTCACCGAAGCCTTCGTCCTGCTTGCGCTGAATAAATTCAAAGAATACCGGCCCAAATACGGTTTCTGAGAAAATTTGCAGTAACAGACGCGGCTGGCCGCCTTCTGTTGTGCCATCAAGCAGAATGCCGCGTGATTTCAGCTCATCAACCGGCTCTCCGTGGCCAGGCAGACGCTCTTCCAGCATTTCATAATAGGTTTCTGGTGGCGCCGTCATGAACTTCATGCCGCGATCACGCAGCTTGTCCAGGCAGCTGATCAGATCATCACACGCAAATGCGATGTGCTGAATACCTTCACCGTTATACTTCATCAGGAACTCTTCAATCTGGCCACCGCCGCCAACGGCTTCTTCATTCAGAGGAATACGGATTTTGCCGTCAGGAGCGGTCATGGCTTTTGACAACAGGCCGGTGTATTCACCTTTGATGTCGAAGTAGCGAATTTCTCTGAAGTTGAACAGCTTCTCGTAGTAATTCGCCCAGTAGTTCATGCGTCCACGGTAAACGTTGTGGGTCAGGTGGTCCAGCGTGTGGAATCCACAGCCGATGGGGTGACGATCAACACCTTCAATCCAGTTGAAGTCGATGTCATAAATGGTATTTTCACCTTCATAGCGGTCAATCAGATACAGCATTGCACCGCCGATGCCTTTGATAGCCGGCAGTTTCAGTTCCATCGGACCTGTGTAGGTGTCCATGGGCTGTGCACCGCGCTCAAGCACTTCTTTATAGGCTTTCTGCGCGTCTTTCACGCGAAACGCCATGCCGCAGGCAGACGGGCCGTGCTCGTCGGCATAAAATTCGGCGTGACAGTTTTTCTCGTAGTTGCTCAGCAGGTTAATGTCACCCTGACGCCACAGTTCAACGTCTTTCGACTTATGGCGTGCTACTTTGGTAAAACCCATTGCCTCAAAGATGGGTTCCAGGATCCCTTTCTCCGGCGCGGTAAATTCCAGGAACTCAAAGCCATCGAGCCCAATCGGGTTATCAAATAAATCTGCCATGACATCTGTCTCTTATTGGTTATCAGTCTGCCGGTGATTTTAAAAAGGCGATAAAGCCTAATCAACAGGGCGTTTACAACCCGCTAACACGAAACGCTGTAAAAGGTGTAAAGAAATATTGATGGAGACAGGTAATGCTGGTGTGACGGGCAGCGTAAAAAATTTAAGGGCTTGAATTTAAATGAATATTTTGTTGTCAGGCGGGCGCTGAAAGTGTTCACTTTTCGCTACACTTGTCAATGCCCGCCCGTCAGGACCGGTTACTTTTTACCGGTAAAGTGTTTTTTCAGCCCTTTCCAGCAATCCAGGTAATCACGCTGACGCAATGGCGTGTCGAGCGCGTACTGCGTGGGCGCGATGACGTAACGGGACTCAAACATAAAGGCCAGTGTGTTCTCGTACTTTTGCGGTGCAAGTTCAACGGTGGAGGCTTTTTCAAACACCTCCGCTTCCGGACCATGTGGTGTCATGCAGTTGTGCAGGCTCATTCCGCCCGGCACGAAGCCTTTTTCCTTGGCATCATAAACACCTTCAATCAGCCCCATGAACTCGCTCATGATATTGCGGTGATACCAGGGTGGACGGAAGGTGTTTTCTGCCACCATCCAGCGCGGCGGAAAGATAACAAAATCAACGTTGGCAACGCCTGCCGAGTCGGACGGCGAGGTCAGTACGGTAAAGATAGACGGATCCGGGTGGTCGAAGCTGACTGAATTAATAACGTTAAAGCGGGACAGATCATATTTGTACGGCGCCGAGTTCCCAGTCCAGGCAACCACATCCAGCACAGAGTGATCCAGTGGCGCTTCGTACAGCTCGCCACAGAATTTATTGACCAGCACAAAATCGCCCTCAACGTCTTCATATGCCGCTACCGGATACTGAAAATCGCGATCGTTGGCATAGCCGTTGGCACCCACCGGGCCACGCTCAGGCAACTCCAGCGGAGCGCCGTAGTTTTCGCAAATGTAGCCCCGCACAGGCCCGTCTACCGGTGTGACAGAAAATTTAACGCCACGGGGGATCACCATAATTTCGCCCGGCTTCACCGCCAGGTGACCAAATTCGGTTTTGGCAAGCAGTTCACCCTGTTGCGGTACCAGCAGCCATTCACCGTCAGACGAACAAAAGAAGCGGTTGCCCATATCGCGGTTGGCACGATAAACGTGAATGCCAATACCGCATTGGGTGGCAGCATCGCCGTTCGCGGCTATGGTCACCAGACCGTCGATGAAGTCGGTGCTTTCGGTTGGAATGTCGAGGGGATCCCAGCGCATCACATTGGGCGGACACGGGGTATTTTTCAGCGGCGCCGTTTTTAATAGCGGGTGGGCCAGTGGCGTGTAGTCGCCCATCGTAATCGACGGACGAATACGGTAGGTCCAGCTGCGGCGGTTTTTATGTCGTGGCGCGGTAAAGGCCGTGCTGCTGAACTGCTCGCAATACAGATCATACGGGCATCGCTGCGGGCTGAACTGGCCTTTTGGCAGTGCGCCAGGCAGCGCTTCGGTTTCATGTTCGTTATCAAAGCCTGTCAGGTATGACAGCGATGCGGTATCACTCATATCCTTTACCTTACCTGTGCAATTAGTTTCATTTGAAACTATAATGCCGAAACCCTGCACGGTATAGTGTTATGTGAAAAGCACGCTACATCCTGCTGTCAATGAATCTTTACCCCACGCTTAAAGGAGTGATATGACTGCACGCACTACGCTGAAACTGGAAGAATTTGTGCCGTACCGTACGGTCAGACTGGCAGGTAAAATGAGTCAGGCGGTATCGTCGGTATACCGCGAACGCTTCGACCTCAGTATTCCCCAATGGCGCATTCTTGCCACGCTTGCCGATCAGCCGGACCTCAGTGCCCAGCAGATAGCTCAGTGCACTGGCATGGACAAAGTAAAAGTGTCGCGTGCCGTGCAGTCACTGCTTCATCGCGACCTTATTGCGCGCAAACAGACCAGTGAAGATAAGCGGGCATACCGTATTGCGTTAACCGGGGAAGGGCAGTTGCTGTACCAGCGCATCATGCCACTCGCCCAGGCGTGGCAGGACCGGTTGCTGGCCGTGCTGGATGATGCTGAAAAGCAGGCGTTGCTGTCTGCAATGGATAAACTGGAGCAGGTGCTGGACTCAACGCCCATGCCATAACCTGTACCAATGGACGGATATCAGCAGAAGTCATTGTAATCGGGGGACGGACTGGTACATTACCTGACAGTGAACGGAAAGTGAGGACGTGCTTTGGCACCGCTAGACATATACGCTGGCCCCGGCGCCATGAGCGTAATTAAAAAAGAGGGATTTCTTCCCCGCCATTTCAAATATTTTCTGGGTGCCTCAGGCGGACCTAAGTGGTTTGTACTGGCCGGGCTTGATCGCGTGCTGTTCCCTGAGTGGCTGAGGCAGCGCGGTACGCCACTGCACATTATTGGTTCGTCTGCGGGCGCGTTCAGGGCGGCCTGCGCGGTACAGCGCGATCCGCTGGCTGCAATTAACCGGCTGGCCGATCACTATTCGCACACCGAGTATTCTGACAAACCGACCGCGCGGGAAATCACCGGTAAGGCGAGGGCACTCATCCGCCATATGCTGGGTGAGCAGGGCAAACTCGACCTGATCACCAATGAGCTTTTTAAAGCGCACTTTATTGTGGCACGCTGCCATGGACCGGTGAAAAGCGATAACAGTCTGTCTCAGCTAACCGGACTGGCAATGAGCGCGGCGGCAAACTCGCTGGGTCGTCGGCACTTGCGACGTTTCTACACCCGCTGCGTGTTTTCAGCGCCGCACGCGAAAATTAGCATTGACGATCCGTACAATATTCCTACTGAGTATTATGAACTGGGCCACAACAGTATCTCCACGTCGCTGCTGGCGTCAGGCTCTATTCCTATGGTGTTACAAAGTGTCCGGCATATTATTGGGGCGCCGGAGACGACCTACCGCGACGGTGGTATTGTGGATTACCACTTTGACGTGAAATTTGGACCAGAGCCGGGGCTTGTGCTGTATCCGCATTTTTACCCGTTTGCGATACCGGGCTGGTTCGACAAACACCTGAAAAATCGCCTGCCGCATTATGAGAATTACTACAACACCGTGATGCTGGTGCCATCCTCAGAGTTTGTTGCCAATTTGCCGTATGGCAAAATTCCTGATCGTAAAGATTTTGAAACCATGGATGCGCCAACCCGGATAAAATACTGGCAGGCGGTATTAAGTGAATCCGACAGGCTGGGCGATTACTTCATGTCGATGGCTCAGCAGCCGTCATTTATTGAACATATTAAGCCGTTGCCGTTTGCCTTGCACAAGCCTGCATCGGTGGCCTGACTCTCCGAACACGATGAAATTGGTTAACAGACAAGCAAACAAATCGTGATGATGAAAAATCTGCTTGCACCACAGAGACGGCGTCGCTATTATACGCGCCGTCTGAACGACAACTCATGTTGTTTGCGTCTATAGCTCAGTTGGTTAGAGCGCTACCTTGACATGGTAGAGGTCCCCTGTTCGAGTCAGGGTAGACGCACCATCTTATTTCATCCCGACTCATTCTTTTTCAACCACGTTTTTCACGTTCTTTTTAACAAGATTTGTTCGCGAAAGTGGCCGTGATCGACTACGTTTTATTCTTTACACATTAAAAAATAATAACGCAGAACGAGTTACCACTTTTCATGGACGACCTACGTTCAGATACGCTGTCTCATGACGTGTATCACGCCTCTTTTTACCATTGTGCCGTGGGTATGGCACACGTGGCCCTAGACGGGCGCTTTATTCGCGTCAATAGCAGCCTTTGCCATTTTTTAGGTTATCCGGCTGAGCTACTCAGTACCTTTACCTTCCAGCAACTCACCGCCGATGCCCACGTTCATAAAGATGTCGCCTTCGCAAAAGAACTGATAGCGGGTAAACGCGACAGCTACAGCATGGAAAAGCAGTACATGCACTCAAGCGGCCGGCTGGTATGGGGAAAGTTAACCGTGTCACTGGTGCGCGACTTGTCCGGGCAGCCCCGGTATTTTATTTCAGTGGTTGAGGACATTGATGAAAAGAAGCGCTGTGAGTCAAAGCTGCATGATACCGAAACCCTGTTTCAGCAAATTGTGTCTTCGTTTTCGGTCCGCACGTTCGTCTGGGTTGCCGACCCGGAGCTCAGAAAAATGATCTACATGAACGACGGTTACCGCCTTATCTGGGGCGGTAGCCGGACGGAACTGCTTAATTATCCGCTGAAATTTCTGAATTACATCCACGAAGAGGATAAAAGTCGGGTCAGTGAGATCTATCGGAGCAAAGAGCGGGTCCAGTGGGATTTGGAATACCGTATTTTAAATGATGCGGGTGTCATGCGTTATATTCACGATCGAGGCATGACGGTATACAGCGACAACGGTAAACCGCTGTACGTGGTGGGCACGGCAGATGATGTGACCGATGACAAGTGCATGTATTACGCGCTGCTTAATGCCAACAAGAAACTCGAACTGATGTCGCGCACGGACGGTCTGACCGGGATCCTTAACCGACGCGAAATGCTGTATCAGGTAGACCAGGAAATTAAGCGTCTGCGCAGAGACAATCTCCAGTCCACCTTATTGTTTATCGATCTCAACGAATTTAAGGCCATCAATGATGATTACGGTCATCGCACCGGCGATGATGCGTTGCGACGCTTTTGTCAGGTTATAGGTGCGCTGCTGCGCGAGTCAGATTGCTTCGGTCGATACGGTGGCGATGAATTTCTGGTGTTACTGCATGACGCGGGTGACACCGCCGCGAAGCTGTTTGAAGAGCGTCTGCTTAATGCCGGTGTCAGCGTGACAGGTGGCGACAATGTTGACGTACCGGTGAAGTTTTCGGTGGGGCAGAGTGTGTGGACGCCCGCTATTCAAAGTGCACAGCAGTGGGTTGAGCTGGCTGACTCGTCGATGTACCGGCAAAAACGCCAGTTGCGCCATCAAAATCATATGCAGCAGTAAGCTGGCCTTCCTTATGGTAAGTGTCAAAGCGGATAACACTTGCCAGTTTGCCCTGCTATGGCACACTATGCCGACATTACAGAATAAGCAGTCAGTCGTCACTGACGGTAATCACAGCAATGAGCAGCAAAAGCGATAACGACGCGCGTATCGGTGCGCGAAACCGACGTAAAATCCTCGAAGCCGCAGAACAGGCGTTTGCCCGATTTGGTTTTAAAGGGGCTTCAGTACAGCAGATTGCCGACATGGCAGGGATCCCAAAAACCAACCTGCTGTATTATTTTAAATCCAAACAGGCACTGTACAGTGCGGTGTTCGACAATATTCTTAATTTATGGACGTCTCAGTTTGAACAGGCCACACCGCAGGATGATCCGGCTGACGTGCTTAGCCGCTATATTGCCGAGAAGATGACGTTATCACGCACACAGCCAACCGCATCGCGGTTATTTGCCATGGAAATTTTAAGTGGGGCACCTAATCTGTCCCGTTACTTTAATGACGAGCATGTGGCATGGATGAAAGGGCGGACGTCGCTGATCCAGAGCTGGATTGATGCTGGCAAAATGACGCCGGTTAACCCTGAGTTCCTGCTTTATCAGATTTGGGCCAGTACGGAACATTACGCCAACTTCGCTGCGCAGATTTCGCTGCTGCATGGTGGCAAAATGCGCAAAGCCGATTACGATGAGGCAACCTACCAGTTAATTCAGAGCATTCTGGCTGGTTGTGGTCTTAGCGTACCGGATTCGGTGAAAGCGACCTATTGTGCTATACAGTCATAATCGATAACAAACAATAAAGGTGATAACTATGCGTAAAATCCTTATTGGCGCAGCCGTACTGTTACTGGCAGGCTGCTCAAAACTAAATATAGAAAATTACGAAAAGCTGGAAGCGGGCATGAGCCAGGCGGAAGTTGAAGCCATTATTGGCAGCGCGGACAATTGCAGTAAAACGCTTGGCACGCTGGCGTGTATCTGGGGCGACGAAAAAGCCACACACATCAAAATTGGTTTTATCGGCGATAAAGCTGTCACGTTTTCTTACGAAGGGCTTGAGTGATCAGGCGCTGACCGGCGCCGATCTCATCGGCGCCTTTCATTGTTAACTTATTTCAGATCGAACACATAGCGCAGCAAAAAGACGGCAGCCAGGATATAGGTCAGCAGACTGACTTCACGATGGCGGCCGGTGCCCAGCATGATCCCCGTGTAAGTGATAAAACCCAGCGCAATGCCTTCACTGATGCTGAATGTCAGCGGCATGGCGATAAGTGCAACCGATGCCGTGGCCAGCGCGCCAATATCATCAAAATCCAGTTGCCGGATACTCTCCATCATCAGAATGCCGACGACCAGCAACGCCGGTGTGGTTGCCATCAGTGGGATCACTTTCATCAGCGGCGTGAAAAACAACGCAAGCAAAAAACAACCGGCAACGGTAATCGCGGTCAGCCCGGTACGGCCGCCGCTTGACACACCGGCTGCAGATTCAACATAACTGGTCACCGGCGAGGTTCCCAGTACCGCACCGGCCACACTGGCAGCAGCATCGGCGGTCATGGCACTGCCCATTTTCGGTAGCTTGCCTGCTGGTGTCAGCAGATTGGCACGGCGTGACACGCCAATCAGGGTGCCGATGGTGTCAAACATGTTAACGAACATCAGGGCAAACACCAGATCCCAGGTTTGTGAAAAGTGGGTGAGCGGGTAGAAGATATCCATTGCCATGAAGGTTGGGCTGATAGATTCCGGCAGACCGACAATGGCGTCGGGCACCGGCGTCAGTGGGCCTGAGTCGGTGGGAATGACCAGGCCAATCAGGGTCAGTGCCAGGATAGACAGCAGAATTGCGCCGGGAACACGCTGAATGTAGAGGATCAGGGTCAGCAGCACTCCGAACAGGGCAAGCAGGATAGCAGGCTCTGACAGGTCGCCCAGGCTCACAAAGGTGGCGGGATTGTCCACCACCAGTCCGGCATTTTTCAGCCCGATAAACGCAATAAACAGGCCGATACCACACTGCACACCAATTTTCAGGGCGCGTGGGATGGCTTCGGCAATATGCCGGCGGATCCCGGTTAATGTCAGCAGCAGAAACAGCACACCGTTCCAGAAGACAATACCCAGTGCACCCTGCCACGGGACGTCGCGGGCCAGACAGATGGTAAAAGCAAAAAAGGCATTCAGCCCCATGCCGGGCGCCAGCGCGATAGGGTAGTTAGTAAAGGCGGCCATCAGCAGGGTACCAATACAGGCCGACAGTGCCGTCACCGTAATAAGTCCCGCTACCGGCATGCCGCTCAGGCCCAGAATTTCAGGGTTTACAATCAGAATGTACGACATGGCAGCGAAGGTCGTCAGGCCTGCCATGACCTCTTTTTTCACAGAGGTCTGATGCGCCTCTAGTTTAAACACACGTTCCAGTAAGCTGAGCATAGCGGGTTCTCGGGATGATTTATTTTTGATTTTATGTCATGTTGATAACACACGCGCTGACCCGTCTGGTTGTTGCTGCAAGCGACTGTTTTTTCACCGTGCAGTCTGTTTTGTCAGCGAGTCGTTGCGGTAACCAGGTCTGGATTTAACCACGTAGCGCGATATCCATCAATGAGACGCATTAAATGTCTGCAGCACAGGAGCCGATGCATGGCCGTATCCGAACTGATAAAAGTCTTACCCAAAGCGGAACTACACCTTCATATTGAAGGCACCCTGACCCCGTCACGTATGTGGTCGCTGGCACAAAAGCATGGCCTGATGCTGCCGTATGAGAGTGTTGAGGAGATTGCCCGCGCGTATCAGTTTGAGGACCTTCAGAGCTTTCTTAACCTGTATTACCAGGGCGCAGAGGTACTTCGGGACGAACAGGACTTTTATCTTTTGATGATGGATTATCTGAACGATTGCCATGCGCAGCATATTGTCCACACGGAAATTATGTTCGACCCGCAAACCCACACGCATCGGGGCATCGGCTTTGATGTCTTTATGTCTGGTTTTCTGCGCGCACTGAATGAGGCAGAAGAAAAGTGGGGGATGACCTGGCGGCTGATCATGTGTTTTCTTCGCGATCACAGCGAAGAGGATGCGATAAATACGCTGGAGCAGGCGCGTCCCTGGTATCAGCACATCACCGCAGTTGGACTGGACAGTGCCGAAGTGGGTAACCCACCGGAAAAGTTTGAGCGGGTGTTTGGCATTGCCAAAGCATTAGGATTCCGGCGCGTCGCCCACGCGGGAGAGGAAGGACCTGCTGAGTATATCTGGCAGGCATTACGGCTGCTGGACGTCGATCGTATTGACCATGGCGTGCAGTCTGAGCAGGATCCCGAGCTGCTGGCGCACCTGGCTAAAACCCAAGTGCCACTGACCGTGTGCCCGCTGAGCAACCTTAAACTGTGCGTGATTGATGATATGGCGGCGCACAATATTCTGTCGCTGCTGGACAAAGGTTTGCTGGTTACCGTTAATTCGGATGATCCCAGCTACTTTGGCGGTAACCTGACCGAAAATTTTGTGGCGCTGGACGCCGCCTTAGGATTAACCCGCGACCAGCTGACACGGCTGGTGAAAAACGGGTTTACCGGCAGCTTCTTAAGTGATGCACAGAAACAGCATTACCTGAGTATGGTTGACGCAGCAAGCCGATAACGGCTGGGATGCCGCGTCAGGGCGTATTGATATGCTGTGTGAGGGCGCTGGTAGCGCCTTCCATTGCCGCAGCCAGTGCCGATTCACATGCCTGGGCCTCCTGTGGCGCGTTGACACGGGCCAGACCCTCAATTTTAGCGGCAACCCGGGCAAGCTGTGTGAGGGCAAGATCACCTGCGCTGCCTTTTAGCTTGTGGCTGTGTTGGCGAATCGCCTCGGCGTCACAGGCCGCGAGTGCGCTATGCAACTCAGCCATCAGCCCGGGCGCCTGGTTAAGAAACAGGTTGGCCAGTGTGGTAACAAGTGCCTCACTACCACCAATGCGCTGAAGCAGGGCGGCTTTGTCCCAGACAGCGTCATTATTGCTTAAGTTGTTTGCGTTCAATCAGCGATTCCTTGCATGTAACAGTAACGAAATCATAGTGACACTGAGCTCATATGTGATACGTTAGCTTAATCAAAAGTCTACTTCCCGTACAGTGACGGTCGCGATAATCTGTAACGGCTGTGTATTTTTTGGATCTGGGATGCAGACGATATAAGCAAGCGCTACCGAAATTATGATAAAGCTAGACGTAAAACCATTGGCCGAGTGCCTGGTCCTCATTGTTGACGATGATCCGGTCAGTCAGGCGCTATTAAGCACCCTGTTATCAGACATGGTGCAGTGCGCTGTGGTGACCAGTGGCGAGGAGGCGCTGGCGTATTGCCGGGCGCATCTGCCAGATCTTATTCTGATGGACATGAACCTGCCGGGCAAGAGCGGCATCACGGTGTGTCAGGAACTCAAAGCCGAGGAACGACTGGAAGACGTCCCCGTGCTGTTTGTCACCTCTTCGATTGACCCGGAAACCGAAGACCATTGCTGGGAGGCGGGCGCGTCAGATTTCTTGTTAAAACCGGTCACCGCCTCGACGCTGCAACATCGTGTCAATCACCACCTGCAAAGTAAATTGCGTATGGAACTACTGGAAAGTATGACTATTCGCGATCAGCTGACCGGGCTGCATAATCGCATTTATCTGGCATCCGAAGTGCCACAGCTGGTCGGCGGCCTGGCGCGATACAACGCGTTTCTGGCTGCAATTGTTATCGATATCGATTTTTTCAAGCATTACAACGATACCAAGGGACACCTGGAAGGCGACAAATGTCTGCGCAAGGTGGCCGAAACCCTGCAAACCTGTACCCATAGGACCAGCGATTTGTGTATCCGGTTTGGCGGTGAAGAGTTTGTTATTCTGCTGCCTGAGACGGACGAAAAAGGCGCTATTAAGGTGGCCGAACTAATGGTAACGACCATTCGCGAGCTGGGTCTTGCGCATGAAGGCGTGTTAAACGATCGGGTCACTATCAGTGCGGGTGTGGCCGTGTGTCATGCCAAGGCCTGCGAAAAAGGCGACATCAGCATGTTGCTCCGGCAAGCTGATGACGCCCTGTATCTGGCAAAAGAGAAAGGCCGCGACCGCGTTCAGGCTGCCAGCGCCATGAGTGATGTTGCCTGACTTACACTTTCGTCTACTTTAACCTTTTGTCTAATTTTCAAATTACCTGTAGCGGCTAAGCTTTAATCACGTTAATTTACGAGTACGCTCTGCCGGACGCTTATGCTTTTCCTTCGCGAGTTTCATGCAATTACCACTTCACACACGCAGTGTGCCGGCGGACAGTTTTCTGCGTTACTGGCGCTTGGGTGCCGGGAACTGGGGCTGTCGTCCGGTATGCTGGTGCGTTTTGACCAGCAGCGTGCGCTGCTGCAGGGCCAGTGTGGTGATAATGTACCTGTTGCGGTGCTGTCCGGAATGTCGGAACAAAAGGTTGCCGGCTGGAAAGCCCGGCTGAGTGAGCACACCGGGCAGGCTGTCAGCAACGCAAAAGGAAACCCCGACTGTGATGTATTTGCGGCTTTTAGCACCTGTCCGGTTATTATCTGCCTGCCGGTATACCACAACAGTGAGCTGACCGGCGCGATGTTGTTTTTCGGTAACCGTGTGCTGGCATGCGACGACAGCGCGGTAGTGACCAACGAAAACCTGCAACTGCTGGCTGAATGGTTTGGTGTGGCGATGGTCAGAGAACAGCAGTTTCTGCGTTTGAAAAAGCAGGAATCGTTGCTGTCACAGCTGGAAACGGCTGCCAACATTGGCACCTGGGAGTACGATATTCCTTCCGGCAGTATCACCTGGTCGTCGCAGACGAAAAAAATTCACCAGGTGGATGAAGCGTTTGATCCGGCTATTCATCAGGCTATCGAATTTTATAAAGAGGGGAAATCGCGCGAGCGCATCAGCCTTGTTGTACAACGTGCGATAGAGTCTGGCCAGTCATGGGAAGAAGAACTTCAACTGGTGACTGCGCAGGGCGAATGTCGCTGGATTAAAACCCACGGCACCGCTGAGATACAGGATGGCCAGTGTGTTCGCTTATTTGGCACGATCCAGGATGTGAATGACGAGGTGAGTGCACGGCGCGAAGCGATTCGCCAGCGCAAAATTGCCGAGCAGGCGCTGGAAGACAGAAGCCGTCTGTTGGGGAAAATCAGTCACGAATTGCGCACCCCGTTAAATGGTGTAATGGGCATGCTGCAGTCACTGGAAGATGAGTCACGCCCCGAGGAACGACAGAAGAAGCTGTCACTGGCGTTACGAAGCTCTGATTTACTGCAGCGTCTGATTAACGAAGTGCTTGATTACACCAAAGTGGCCAGCGACAGTTTTTCACTGAATAAAACCCGGTTTGAACCCGACAGACTGTTTGACGACCTGGTAAGCCAGTTCGCGCCACTGGCGCAAGAAAAGGGCCTGTCACTGCATACCGATATTCGCGTTGACACCCGCCAGCCGCTTTATTCTGATGCCACGCGTTTGCAACAGGTTGTAGCAAACCTGCTGACCAATGCGATTAAGTTTACCGATCAGGGAAGCATTACCCTGGTGGCACTGCTGAAAACCTTTCGCGATAAAACCAACCTGCTCATCACGGTATCTGATACCGGGACCGGCATGACCGAGCAGACACTGTCTTCGTTGTTCGAACCCTTTATTCAGGGTGACAAGCGCGTTGATGCCCATAAACTGGGTACCGGCCTGGGCATGGCCATTGTGAAGGAGATTGTCGATCGGCTGGACGGTGAAATTGAAGTGTCATCCCGGCCGGGCGAAGGCAGTTGTTTCGATATTGTGGTGCCGCTGGATACGTCAGAGCAGATGCAGGATAACGAACCGGTTTCCACTGACATTGATGATCCTGCTGCCGCGCGGAGCTTGTCCGTACTGGTAGTCGATGACAACGAGGTGAACCGCTACGTGGTGCTGGCAATGCTTGAACAGCTTAATCTGTCTGCCGATGTCGCCGTCAACGGGGTTGAGGCACTTAAGGCCGCGCAGGCAAAACTGTATGATTTAATATTGATGGATGTCGTGATGCCGGAGCTGGATGGCATTGAGGCCTCACGTCAGCTGGTGGTGCAGGGGCTGGTGCACGCCGGTACCGTGATTGCTGCACTGACCGCGAACACGTCGGATGCTGATCGTCTTGCTGCAGAGCGGGCAGGCATGCACTTCTTCCTTGCCAAGCCGCTGGTGAAACCGGAAATGATTCGGGTGATCAATGCGGCGGTGCGCGGCAGACAACTGCTGCATTACGACCGCCCGGATATCGCCTGAGCGTTGTTACGACGCCGACGGCGCCTGCGGCGACAAATTACACCGGCCTAAAAAAGCCTGCCACAAGGCCACATGCTCCCGCATCGCCGACTGGTAGGCATTAAAGCCGTCTGTGGCATAGCGGGTCAGATAGTCTCTGAATACCGGCGATAACGCCGGCGTTGTCTGCCAGCGGGAGAATACCCCGTCAAGCTGATAGTGATAGTCGTTAAGTACACTGCCAACCGGCTGGATCTGCCGGATAAAAAACAAATAGAACACGTTTCGTAAAATTTTTGCCTGTTCAGGCGCGCGTCCCTCCGGACAGGCAATGTTATCCAGCGCCGCCGACAGCGCTGGGGTGAGTGTTGTCAGCGCGTTGGTCAGGTATTGCTGTGTCAGCCAGAGCTTGGCCGGCAGGCGGGCTGATGCACTTTGCTGTAGGGCTTCCTCCAGCTCGGCAGACGTGACTTCACCAGGCTGATGGCGTTTGTCGAGGTAATGAAGGGCGACCACCGCGGCGCCCGCGTCGCGGTTTTCTTCCTGTTTTAACAGGCCGTTTGGCAGCGCAAATGCGTAGTGCAAGGCTTCACTGCGCTGAATAAGCGTGGCCCAGACCCGCTCATACTGGGTGAGTTTTTGTTGCTGAATGTCGGCCAGGCGTGCAGACAGTGCAGGGTTGCTACTGTTGAGTGTGTGAATGCAGTCATCAGCCGCGCGGATAAATGCCGCTTCGTAAACCAGCCGCTGAGACGGCTGCTGCACTTTGCCGGTGGAGGTGTTGCGCTCGGCAATCAGAGTATACAGGGCGCAGTCTTTAAGCGCATAAAAATCACGTAAATTAACACTGACAGGCGCGATCGCAACCTGCAGGGCCTGAGCGTCAGGGTAGGCCAGCGAGCCGGTTTCTGGCAGGTCGGGTAAGGGCACATCCAGTACCCGGCTTAGCCGGTCACGGTATTCTTCTGTGGCGTCGCGCAGCGGATCGCCGCCACTACAGCCGGTCAGACTGCCAGCAATGAGCAGGCCGCCGATAATGCTACGCCACGGTATTTGCATTAACACTTCTGCCACCGTCCACATAAATGATCTGACCGGTTATGTAGGGTGCATTGATTAGGAACCCCAGCGTGGAGGCGATATCGTCGGGCGTACCCAGACGTCGCAGCGGGATGGTATTGAGCATGGCCTGCTGCTCGTCGTCGGACAGGGTGCGCTCAGGCCACAGAATAGCACCCGGACCAATACCGTTGACCCGGATATCAGGGGCCAAATCCACCGCCAGCGCTTGGGTCATGGTGGCCAGGGCCGACTTCGCCATACAGTAAACCGAATGCGAGGGGAGCGGGCGGTCGATATGCATATCGACAATGTTCACAATGTTGCCGCCGCGTTCGCGCAGAGCGGGTACCAACGCCTGGCTAAGAAACAATGGCCCTTTGGCGTTGCTGCCCACCAGCGCATCCCAGTCAGACAGGCTAATGTCGCCGACCGGCGTGGGGTAAAACGCCGAGGCGTTATTCACCAGCACATCAAGCCTGCCACACACCGACATTGCCTGGTTCGCCACATCGGCAACGGCGTTGTCGTCACACAGGTTGCCCTGGATCACACTGGCAGAGTGCGGGCGTATGGTATTAAGCGCATCAGCAAGCTGCTGTGCATCGTCCACTGACTGATTGCAGTGAATGATAACGCGATAACCGTTGGCATGAAGGTGGCGGACAATGGTAGCGCCAATGCGCTTCGCCGCGCCGGTAACCAGTGCTACCGGAGAAGACTCTGACATAGTGACCTCAATCTACTTTTTTATTTCAGCGATAAGCGACGCCGCCTGCGTCAGGTAGCTACCGCCAAATAATACTGCGTGATTGAGTATATGATACAACTGATAAACCGGTTTACGCATCCGGTAATCGGGCGCCACCGGGCGAAGTGACGAATAGCCTTCGTAAAACGCGGGTGAAAAGCCGCCGAACAGGTCGGTCATAGCCAGATCCGTTTCGGCATCGCCGATATATACGGCCGGGTCAAAAATAACCGGCCCTCTGCTGGTTACCCCGGCATTACCCGACCACAGATCGCCGTGCAGCAGCGAAGGCGCGGGATGATGGCCGGCCAGACGCTGCTTTACGGCATCCACAACAGTCTGAGGATCATCCATGCTGTAGCCGGCATCATGCAGCCGGTGCAGCATAGCTTCAATCCGCTGGTGGGCGAAAAAAGACGCCCAGTCATGAGATTGCGCATTGATTTGTGGGGTGGCTCCGATGTAGTTGTCACGGTGCCAGCCGTAGGTATCGTAACCGGTGGCGTTGTGCAGTGTGGCGATCATTTTACCGAGGGCAAAATCAGCGTCGCTGGTTTGTGCGGTAAACCGAAGGTGGCTGAGCACCAGATACTCGTGCGCGACGCCGTCAACGGAGATATCGCCGGCGGTGATCACCTCGGGTACCGTGACGCCGTCGACAGCGGCCAGCGCGCGCAGCCCGTCGGCTTCAGCCTCCAGCGGGCGCTCGCCATTGAGTGGATGAATTTTGACAAAAAAACGACGGCGCTCGTCACGTATCACGAAGCTTTGATGCGTGTCGCCACCCGCGGCGGCAGTACGATGCTGGACGATAAACGGCGTATCCAGCGCGGTAGAGATCCGTTCGCTGATAAAGTGCCACATGGCGCGTGTCATCGTGGTTGCTGATTTTTCATGAGTATGGTTAATGATTGTGGGTTTTGCCTGTTTCATGAACATTAAATTATGCCGTGCCTTATTTCCTGCCGCCAGCGTTGCATGTGACTGACAAGCCGTTATAATCGCAAACATCCAGGGCACTGGTATTGCCCTGACTTTCGTAACACCCTTGCGGTGTTTTTTTATTTTTCACGCTAAAAAACGAACAAGTGGCGCAGAGTAGGCGTCACCACTGTAAAGGAAAGAACATGCCTGTAATTACTCTTCCTGACGGAAGCCAGCGCGCTTTCGATAATGCCGTTTCTGTAATGGATGTTGCCAATGACATCGGCCCGGGCCTGGCGAAAGCCACCATTGCCGGAAAGGTAAATGGTGAACTGGTTGACGCGGTTGATCTGATTGAGCAAGACGCCCAGCTACAAATTATCACTGCCCGCGATGACGAAGGTCTGGAAATTATCCGTCACAGCTGCGCACACCTGTTGGGCCATGCGATAAAGCAATTATGGCCAAACACCAAAATGGCCATTGGTCCGGTTATCGATAACGGCTTTTATTACGACGTTGATATGGACCACAGTCTCAGCCAGGAAGACTTACAGAAGCTGGAAAAGCGCATGCTGGAGCTGGCAAAAACCGACTACGACGTGATTAAGAAGAAAGTCAGCTGGCAGGAAGCCCGTGATGCGTTTGAAGCGCGTGGTGAAACCTACAAAATGGAAATTCTTGACGAGAATATCGACAAGAGCGACCGTCCAGGTCTGTATCACCACGAAGAATACGTGGACATGTGCCGTGGTCCGCACGTGCCGAATATGAAATTCTGCCATCATTTCAAACTGATGAAAGTGGCGGGCGCGTACTGGCGTGGCGACAGCGACAATAAAATGCTGCAGCGTATTTATGGTACCGCCTGGGCTGACAAGAAGCAGCTCAAAGCGTACCTGCAGCGTCTGGAAGAAGCAGAAAAGCGTGACCACCGTAAAATTGGTAAGGCGCTGGATCTGTTCCACTGGCAGGAAGAAGCGCCGGGTATGGTGTTCTGGCATAACGATGGCTGGAGCATTTACACCGAGCTGGAAAAGTTTGTTCGTCAGATGCTGCGTAAATACGAGTACGACGAAGTGAAAGGTCCGCTGATGATGGACCGTGTGCTGTGGGAAAAATCCGGCCACTGGGACAAATACGCCGAAAACATGTTCACGACCGAATCTGAAAAGCGTGAATATGCCATTAAGCCGATGAACTGCCCGGGTCACGTGCAGATTTTCAATCAGGGGCTGAAGTCGTACCGCGACCTGCCGCTGCGGATGGCCGAGTTTGGCTGCTGTCACCGTAATGAGCCGTCAGGTGCGCTGCATGGTCTGATGCGTGTTCGCGGGTTTACCCAGGACGATGCGCATATCTTCTGTACCGAAGAGCAGATCATGGAAGAGGTGTGTAAGTGTATTGATATGATTTACGACGCTTACAAAACCTTTGGCTTTGAAAAAATTGCGGTGAAATTGTCTACCCGCCCTGAAAAGCGCGTTGGCAGTGATGAAATTTGGGATAAAGCCGAAAAAGCCCTGGCCGATGCACTGGACAGCAAAGGCATTGAATTCCAGTATCTGCCGGGTGAGGGCGCGTTCTACGGCCCGAAAATTGAGTTTACCCTGTACGATTGTCTTGATCGTGCATGGCAGTGCGGCACCGTGCAGGCGGACTTCTCTATGCCTGGCCGCCTTGGCTCAAGCTATGTGGCCGAAGATGGCGAGCGCCGCGTACCGGTCATGATTCACCGTGCGGTACTAGGGTCGCTGGAGCGCTTCATCGGTATTCTGACCGAAGAATATGCCGGTTTCTTCCCGTTATGGCTGGCACCACAGCAGGTGGTGGTGATGAATATTACCGACAATCAGGCTGACTATGCCCGTTCTTGTGTAGAAAAACTCAATGAATTAGGCTTTAGAGCGAAGTCTGACTTGAGAAATGAGAAGATAGGCTTTAAAATCCGCGAGCACACACTTAAGCGTGTTCCGTATATGCTTGTTGTTGGTGATAAAGAAATGGAAGCTGGCGAGGTGGCTGTACGTTCACGTCGCGGCGATGATCTGGGCAAAATGCACCTGGATGACTTTATCGCGATGGCTGGCCAGGAAGTGGCCGACAAAGTCATTAAGTAACAACGGCACTTTCTGTGTGGCAACATAATGGTTGCCACCAACGGGGCCTGCACCTGACGTGATGACAGGGTGGTGCAGGCAAACGACAAGAATTTTTGGAGGAATAGCACATTAAAGGCGCTAACAAACAGGCTCAGGGCGACAAAGCCCGCATTAACGATGAAATTAAGGCCAGAGAAGTTCGATTAATTGGTAAAGACGGCGAACAGGTCGGTATCGTAACGTTGGACGAAGCGATGTCGGCAGCCGAAGACGCCAATCTGGATTTAGTAGAAATTAGTCCAAATGCCGAGCCGCCAGTCTGTAAAGTTATGGACTATGGCAAATTCCTCTTTGAAAAAAGTAAAGCTCAGAAAGAGCAGAAGAAAAAGCAGAAGCAAATTCAGGTCAAGGAGGTTAAATTCCGCCCTGGCACTGATGAAGGCGATTACCAGGTCAAACTGCGCAACCTGCGTCGCTTTCTGGAAGGGGGTGATAAAGCCAAAGTCACGATTCGTTTTCGCGGACGTGAAATGGCACACCAGGAAATTGGTATCGATCTGCTGAATCGCATTAAAGGTGATTTGGAAGACGTTGCCAGCTGCGAGTCTTTCCCTAAACGGGTAGAGGGTCGTCAGATGATCATGGTGCTGGCCCCAAGCAAGAAGTAGTAGCGGTCTAAAGTATTCAGGAATCTGCACCCTGAATCACCCTGCTGCAAACATTAACCGACCAAAGGAACTGCACATCCGAAGGGTCGATATTTAAACAATGCGGAGTTTTAGCAATGCCTAAAATGAAATCTGTAAGCGGTGCCGCCAAGCGTTTTAAGAAAACTGGTTCTGGCCGCTTTAAAAGCAAACAGTCTCACTTGCGTCACATTCTGACCAAGAAGAGTTCTAAGCGTAAACGCCATCTGCGTGGCAAGAAACTGGTGCATGATTCTGATACCAAACTGGTTCAGCGCATGCTGCCATACGTATAAGACTTGAAGGAGACTGAATAATGGCTAGAGTAAAACGCGGCACAATTGCACGTGCTCGTCACAAAAAAGTCCTCAAGCAGGCAAAAGGTTACTACGGTGCACGTTCACGTGTTTATCGCGTAGCAGTACAGGCTGTAACTAAAGCTGGTCAATATGCTTACCGTGACCGTCGTCAGCGCAAGCGTCAATTCCGTCAACTGTGGATTGCACGTATCAACGCTGCGGCACGTCAAAATGGTATGTCATACAGCCGTTTCATCAACGGTCTGAAGAAAGCGTCTGTTGAAATCGATCGTAAGATCCTTTCTGACATCGCAGTACATGACAAAGCAGCATTCAGCGCACTAGTCGAAGCGGCTAAAGGCGCATTAGCTTAATTATTAACTAATTAAGTTTAAGTTCTTTCGGGAAACGGCGAACCAGGATGGTTCGCCGTTTTTCGTTGTGGGGAAAAAATATAGAAATAGCGAAAAAACGCCCCGCTTATCTCATCTCTGCGTACATAAAAACGACATTTTCACCTAACAGGCGTTTTGGTGTTTTTAATTCTACTGCAAAGTGCACAGCAGTAGATTTTCTCTTTCGTTTGATTGCCTTGTCGCGTAATCTGAACTTAATACAAAAGTTAAATACACCAAATTGGTGTGGTGTATCACACCGTTTTGGGATCTATTAAGATGTTAGTTGCCAAAAGGAATTTGCAATGTCCGATGATAACGTAAGAATGCTGCACAATCAGTTGGTAACATCGCAGCATAAATATATTTACTTTCTATTAGCTGTCGCAGCTTCAGCAATTGCATTTAGCACGCAGGTAACGAAGGAAATGGAGTTAGAATATTCTCTTATTCCTCTTGGTATTGCTGTACTTTGTTGGGCTCTTAGTTTCTTTTGCGGCTGCAGGACAGTCCAGTATGACAATTCTAACACTGTCGCGAATATCGACCTCCTCAAAGTAGAGCGAGGTGAGCATGAAGAGATTGGAAATAACCCTGCCTATATTTCTGCTGCGTCTCAAGGTATTAGGCAAGCGTATGCTTCAAACCAAGCTGCTCAAAATCGGCATTCAAAGTGGCAGTTCAGATTTTTAGTAATGGGTGGCATCCTGTTTATTATCTGGCACATATTAAATATGTGGTTAAGGACAACTGGCAACTAACAAGCGCATTAACACTCGCTGCGCTCGCCAGGGACAAAAACACGTGGGCTCCCCGGCGCTTCGCTTGATATTGTAGCCCACGTGTTTTTGCCCGTTATGCGGGTGTTAGGCGCCAGGTCAATTTACAAGGACGTGTTATGGATACAACGATAATTGCCGGAATATTAGGTGTTATTGGAACACTTTTGGGAACATTGCTCGGATACATACTTAGTAACTCAAATGCTAAGTTAAAAGCCTATATCGATAATAGGTTGGTCATTTATTATCTGAGAAACTCGTTCTGCGTTTATGTTCCAGTTACAGTAATAAACGAAGGTTCTAAATCAGGAACGTTATCGGATTTCAAATTGAAGCTTCATAGTAATAACCAGATTTGGGAACTTAAGTGGCTCTGCTATTCTGAAGATCATACTTTAAAAGGTAAAAGCTGGGATGATATTAGAAGAGCTTCTCCTATGCTGGTCCATGGCAATTCAGGCATTCAGTGCCCGATAAAATTCGTAGAAGTGCCTTATGACTCTTCCCAAGAACTTTCTAACATCATTGTATCTGCTGGTAAGTCATCGATAAGCTTCGAGTATTACGACAGAGATTCAAGAAAATTAGACTCACAAACGTATACTTTTGAATTGCCAACGCACTTTTGTGAAGAATTGCTTAAAAGGCGAGAAGACTATGAATGTAATGAAACAATGATCATTACTCTTAATAGAGATGCTGTAAGCGCCTAACAAACCACTCAAGGCTCTCGCTTCGCTCGCTGGGACGCTAACACATGGGCTGCGTCACTTCGTTCCTAATTTTAGCCCATGCGTTATCGCCCCTTAGTGGGAAGTTAAGTGCCGTTCAAGCTAATTAATTTGAGTCGTAATTAAAAATGAAGAAACTGACAATAGGTGGGCCAAAGCTGTTGGGTATTCTGGTTTCTTTGTTGATTCTTGTATATGTAAACTCTGACATTTTAGGCCTAACCACTCAAATAAGCGAAAAAGAGTTTTACGAAGACCTATTTGAAAATAGCGAAAAGTACCAATTAGTAATTGCGCTCTCTGTCAACTTCAAAGGTTGGAGGGATGTCCAAAGCCAAAATGCTAAATCGAGCTTAATTAACTGCTTAAAAAGTGAGCCGCGTACGCCATCAAATCTTGGCCTGAACGATAGTGATAAGTTTGTATATTTATCTCTTGTATCCGATGACTACAAATACGACCTAGCGTTCAAATGGTTAGTTGAGAGTAAAAAAGCATTTATTTCAGGAGTTGAAAGACGAACTAATTTAAGTAATGGTGAAACTCATAGTTTATGGAAGCTGCGTGCAAAAGGCGGGAGTTGCTTTGATGAGGTACTCAATCGAATAACGTTTTAAATCTTTAAGTCAAAACATATCAATAACATACAAAATGAAAAGTCTATTGCAGCGAGCACTTAACAAAACGCTATTGTCACTCACTTCGTTCGTTGGGACGCATACACGGGGCCGCTTCGCGATTATAGCCCCGTGCCTGCGCCCCAAAGCTTAGCGTTGGTATGACTCCCTTTGTCAATAATAACCGAGTGTTTCCCTGACATTATTTCGGTCCATAATCAGTTCTTTCAATGCCCAGTTAAAATGAGCTTACGCACCGGATGAGGCAGTAATGTCGTCGGTTGTCATGCTGGTATCCGTGGATTATTCACCTTTCAGTGAACAGTGCCTACCTTACTCATTCCGCCGTGGTCACCTTCTCATCAGTCTATGTTCGTGGATCAATAACCGTTAAGTTACTGCCATCATAATGTAAACCTCCCCTAAACTAGTGACATACCTTTTTAGAGTTCTTCGGCGTACACTGAGCCAAGAAGGAGAACTCCTGATGAAAAAGTCCCGATACACAGAAACACAGATCGTTAAGATC
>NZ_JBFNPK010000007.1:0-160884 GCF_040812025.1 Alteromonas nitratireducens | reverse complement strand
ATACCAGTCGGCGTTAAAGCAACGGAAGTCAAAAGCAGCGCTGATTCATCATTCTGACAGAGGCGTACAGTACTGCTCAGGTTACTACCAGTCATTGCATGAAAAGCATGGCGTCAGGTGTTCAATGACCGATGGGTATGACTGTTACCAGAACGCTAAAGCAGAAAGGGTAAATGGCATACTTAAAAATGAACTGTTACTCATCAAACCTGAGAATATAGACCAGGCTACAATTATGGTTGCTGAGTCTGTCGCGATTTATAATGAGAAAAGGCCGCATCTGGCCCTAAAATACAAAACGCCCGATGAAGTTCACCGGGCGCTTTAAACTGAAATAAGTGTCAACTTATATCAGGACTAGTCACCACATCAAATAAACCGCCCGCTTACACTGCACAACCTTGAAGCTTTTCTGTCGACACTGATATAGTGCCCAGTAATAATGTTGATACCTGCGTGCGCAGGTAAATGAATTTCCTATGTCACTGCAACACTGTTTTTCTCTCTATCAGCAACATGCCTGGACCGACGCATTACACGCATTGTCTGCGTTGCCTGAAAACGTTAAGTATTCGGAAGATGCCATTCGGATGGCGTTTCATTGTCAGGTTAACAGCGGAAAGTTAACCGACGCGTTCGCGCGCCTGTCGGACTGCTTTGAAAAGCGCCATGGAACCACTGGCATGTTAAATGATCTTGTCGCAGTAACGTCTAAGTCAGGGCAGGTCATGGCAGGGCTTAATAAGGCCGCTCAACTCTCAGCAAAATTAACCTCGCTCACAGGAGCAGATCATGGCGTGGTATCGGTGTTGTTACAACACGGTAAGCACAGTGCACATGCAACGTTGCTGCAACGAATCTGCACGGATAACACGTTATCCGATACTGTAATGAAACAGTGCGCTGACTGGCTAAGGGAGCGCCAGTTCTACCGTGAAGCATTGACGGTCACTGACGAAGCATTAAATAAAGCAACAAGCAACACGCTGTTAATGGACAAAGCCATCACGCTTCGTCTGATGGGGCGTCCGAAAGACGCGATTGCAATATTAGCCAGGCTGGACAACGCGATAACACATTTTGCGATTAAGCATAACCTGGGCAATGCATATTCCGATATGGGGGATTTGAGCACTGCGCGCGAATACTTCAAAGCGGCGATGTCACTTAATCCACAGTATTTTGACAGCCACATTAATTACCACAATATCAACTGGGAGCTTGGTGAAACTGACGGTTATGGCGACTCTGTTGTAGAAATGGTTGAACAGCGCCAGGCGTATCCTCGGTCGCTGTTTGTACTGCTGAATCTGCTAATGCAGGCAACATACTACGACAGCGCGCTTGAACTACTCGAAAAACATCAGGCGCACATTGATAAGGCTGCATACGCTTACTTCAGGTCAAAACTGCTTACCTTAAACGGAGACTATAACGCCGCGCTGGATGCGTATGCGATGCTGGAAACAGTAACGCAACCAGGCCCTGATGTGGTTATCGAGAAAGCCAATGCGCTCATCGGTGTCGGACGCTACGCTGATGCCGAGTTGCTGCTGACAGAGTTACTACACCAGCCGATGGCGCTGCGCGAACAAAATATCGCCAAAGCGACGTTAAACACCTGTCGTCGTCTTCAGCATGCGCCGACGCTGGAACGCCATCTTATCCGTGAATTCCAGCTTGAAACCGACAGATTAGCATACAGTCTGGATGACGTTGTCAGCGAAGCCAAAGTCCTTCACACCGCAAAGCACGCGCCGCTGAATCAGAGTGTTAATGGCGGAAGCCAGACCCGTGGGCATTTGTTTCCGGCGCAAACGCCTGCCCTTGAGTGGGTTGAAGCGTTTATTCGCGACAAGGTGCGAGAATACCTGAATGATGACTCAACCGGACTGAGAGAGCGAACGGGCCTGCCGGAAGAACATCCGGGCGACATTTATTTTACCGGCTCCTGGTCCGTCCTGTTAAACGGGCAGGGCTATCACAATAGTCACTACCACTCAAAAGCGCATTTGAGTGGTGTCATTTATCTGGTCGTACCTGACTGCGTTGAGGAACAAACACAAAAACCCGGCTGGCTGCATTTTGGCATGCCGTGGTTAAACCATGCTGCTGATATTTCGCCAGAAATGGAGGTAAAACCTGTGCCAGGGAAACTGGTTCTGTTTCCTTCCTACACATGGCATGGCACGAATCCCATAGAGAGCGGGGCGTCCAGAATGACGATCGCATTTGATGTACTTATCCGATAAAACCGGGTAATTATCCCACCGGCTGGCGCGATCGATAGCTTTCCTTGCTAAAATGGTCTAAAACCAGTCTGAATACGTATGCACCCGATGAATTGGTCGTATGGTGTACACTTGTCTATGTGAATCTTGACTCAGATAAGGTAAACGTGTGACTATTGTGGCTGAATAGCGGTTGCCGAAGGTGCTCCGTAAGTCCGCTATATCTGTCTAAAGAATACATTACGCCCCTTGCCCGTTGTTTCATGTCGGCGAGGATTCAAATAAGAAAATTGGTTGGGAACTATGTCCAATATGAGCAAGAGAACTCTTATTGCTTCTACTGTTATGGGTGCGTTCGCACTAACAGGTAGCGCAGTCTCTGCAGATACGCTTGACAAACTTCATCAAGAAGAAGCGAAGATTCATGCTGCTGCAGCGAAAACTCAGGAAAAGATCGACGCACTGTTCGAGCAGTCTCAGGAACTTCTGGTTGAGTACCGTCAGGTAGTCGATGAAACAGAAAACCTGAAGGTCTACAACGACTATATTGCTAGCCTGGTAGCAGACCAGCAGCGTAGCATTGATTCTCTTCAGCGCCAGATCGACAGCATTGAACAAACCAAGCAGGGCATTGTGCCACTGATGTTCCGCATGATTGATGCGCTGGAACAGTTCATCAAGCTGGATCGTCCAATTCACCTGGAAGAGCGTCTGGAGCGTGTAGAGCGTCTGCGCGACCTGATGTCTAACTCGAACGTTACTGTTTCTGAACAGTTCCGTCAGGTTATTGAAGCGTATCTGGTTGAAGTTGAGTATGGCACGAAGATCAACTCTTATCAGGGTACGATCAACGCTGGCGGTACTGAAGTTACTGTAGACTTCTTTAACCTCGGCCGTACTGCACTGCTGGCATTGTCTCTGGATCAGAGCGCAGCCTGGGTGTGGAACAATGATACCCGTGCATGGGAAGAGCTGGGTGATGAGTACCTGGCATCAGTTGTTGACGCAGTGAAAATGGCGAATAACGTTATTCCTGCCGACCTGATTAAACTACCAATTAATGCAGCGGAGTAAGTGTAGATGAAACCAGTATTCAAATCTCTTTTAGCCGCTGCAACACTGGCGGTAGTAGCAACCGGAGCGCAGGCTCAGGAAGCAAAGAGCCTGCAGGATCTGTTAGAGCAGGTTCAGAAGAATCGCGTATCTGAAGCTCGCATCAACGAACAGCGTGAAGCTGAATTCCGTTCTGCCCGTGCTGACAAACAGGCACTGCTGCGTAAAGCGCAGGCAGACCTGAAAGCAGAGCAGGACCGCGGTGACCGTCTTCAGAACCAGTTCTCTCAAAACGAAACAACGCTGAATGAGAAAGCAGCGGAGCTGGACCAGGCAACCGGTACACTGGGTGAAATGTTCGGTGTGGTTCGTCAGGCAGCATCTGAAGCATACGGTCGTGTTTCTACGTCTATTGTAAGTGCTCAGTATCCTGGCCGTGGTGACTTCCTGGCTGAAATGTCTGAAGAGTCTAAAGGGCTGCCAAACATTAAAGAACTGGAAGACCTGTGGTTCGCACTGCAGAAAGAAATGACTGAAGGTGGTGAAGTAGTACGCTTCTCTACTCAGGTAGTTAACCTTGATGGTGGTACGTCTGAACAGGAAGTTGTGCGTGTTGGTACGTTCAACCTGATCGGTAAAGACGGTTACCTGACCTATGACTCAGAAAACAAGGTTGTACAGCCTCTGGGTCGTCAGCCTGACGGTCACCTGGTTGCGACTGCTGAAGAGCTGTTCGAAGCGCAATCTGGCATGGTTGCTTTCTACACTGACCCTTCACAGGGCGCTATCCTGGGTCTGCTGAAGCAAAAAGCGACGTGGTCTGAGCGTTATCACGCGGGTGGTTATGTTGGTTACACCATCACGCTGATGCTTGGCGTAGGTCTGCTGATTGGTCTTTACAAGCTGATTACACTGACACTGGCTGGCAGCAAAATTCGTGCGCAGCTTAAGAATCCGGGCAACCCGTCTGAAGGCAATGCTCTGGGTCGTATCCTGAAAGTGTACCAGGAAAACAAAAGCGCTGATGCTGAAAACCTCGAGCTGAAACTGGACGAAGCAATTCTGCGCGAACTGCCGTCTATCGAGAGTGGTATCAACGTAATCAAAATCTTTGCCGCTATTGCCCCACTGCTTGGTCTGTTGGGTACAGTACTCGGTATGATCGCGACCTTCCAAACCATCACACTGTTCGGTACTGGTGACCCTCGTATGATGGCAGGAAGTATCTCTATGGCACTTGTGACAACAGCTCAGGGTATTATTGCAGCTCTGCCGCTAATCCTGACACACAGCATCGTGGCGTCACGTAGCAAGTCCATCATCCACATTCTCGATGAGCAAACTGCGGGTATCGTCGCAGCGCACTCAGAGTCGGAGAAAGCGTAATATGAATTACCTGATTGGATTATTCGAATCGGTCAGGGACTTTATCGCTACCGGCGGTGACGTACTTTACTTCGTTGCTGCCGCGCTCTTTCTCATGTGGATGTTAATGATTGAGCGTTATTGGTATTTAACGTCCGTCTTCCCAAAGGTGAAGCAAAACATTATTCAGAATTGGGACGCGCGGGCAGATACCACTTCATGGTATGCGCATAGAATCCGTGATGCGTGGATTTCTCAGGCGTCAGATGACCTTAACGCAAGAATGCTGATCATTCGCACGCTGATCGCAATGTGTCCGTTAATCGGACTGTTGGGAACAGTAACCGGTATGATTAGTGTTTTCGAGACAATGGCAACACAGGGAACCAGTAATGCCCGTCTGATGGCAGCTGGTATCTCTATGGCAACAATCCCGACAATGGCGGGAATGGTTGCGGCCCTGTCCGGACTGTTTATCAGTTCACGTCTCGAAGCGAAGGTGAAGCTGGCAAGAGAAGGGCTAGTTGATAGCCTGCCACATCATTAGAGAGAGAGATTATGGCTCGAAAAGTCAGAACCGAGGAAGAAGACGCGCAGATTGATATGACCCCGATGCTCGACATCGTGTTCATCATGCTTATCTTCTTTATCGTTACCACCGTTTTCGTTAAGGAAGCGGGGATTGAAGTTAATAAGCCAGATGCGAGCCAGGCGGTCCTTCACAAGAATGCCAACATTTTCATTGCCATCACCGAAGATGGCAATGTATGGCTGGATAAACGTGAAGTATCTCCGGACAGCGTTAGAGCTAATATAGAGCGACTGCTGACCGAGCAGCCTACCGATTACGTGATTATCCAGGCCGACGTGAAAGCGAAGCATGGTCTGGTTGTTGAAATCATGGATCAGGTTAAAGCAGCTGGCGTTAATCGCGTTTCGGTAGCAGCAAGGGGTTAAGATGGCACGTTTTATCGTATCTATATTGTTAGGTGCCGGCGTCGCGTTTGCCTTGTTCGTCTTGATGGCGAAGCTGATTGAGAACTCCTCAAGACCGGCAGACGAGGTGCCTGAAGCGCCTGTTATCGATATCGTAATGCAGGAGCCGGATACGGACACGCAAACACGTACCCGTACGCCGCCTCCACCTCCGCCTCCGCCTCAGCAGCCGCCGAAAATGCAGCCTGTTGAGCCGGAAGCCGCCGAACCTGATGCCAGTGGCTTCAGCATGGCCATTCCACAGGTTGATACCGGTGGTGTGGGCGTGAACATTGGTGCGGTTGGCGCGATGGAACGCGACGGTGAGGCAACGCCTATCGTACGTATCGATCCAAAATATCCGCCAGAAGCGGCCCGAGACGGTCTGGAAGGTTGGGTAAGACTGCAGTTTACTATCAACGAAGTAGGCGGTGTTGAGGATATTGAAATCATCGATGCTGAACCTAAGCGAGTATTTGACCGTGAAGCGCGTCGTGCGCTTCGTAAGTGGAAATACAAGCCTAAAATTGTTGACGGTAAAGCAGTCAGACAACCCAACATGTTTGTACAGCTAGACTTTAAACTGGAGCAGTGATGATGAAAACGTTCAAACTTTCAGCGATTGCTTTGGTGATGGGACTTGGTGCGGCGCTGTCAGCGCCAGCCATGGCCCAGGTCGCGGCGGTCCAGTGCCCTGGCTATGAGAAGGGCAAAACACAGCTTGTTGGCGAGCGTACAGGTAAGAAAGTTCAGCGCGCATTCGAAGCGTATAATGAAGACAAGGTCGATGAAGCGTTAGAGATCCTCTACGATATCGATCCTTCGGATGACTTCGATAAAGCCTATGTAGGCCGGTTTATTGGTAACCTGCTTGCTGCCCGTGAGGGTGATGGCATGAAAGCACTGGGTTATCTTAAAGAAGCCGTACAGCCTAAGGTACTTAACGATACTGAGCATGCCGGGACACTGAAGCTGATTGCTGATTTGAGTATGCAGGAAGAGAAGTACCTGGATGCTATTGAGTGGTATAAAAAATGGATGGAGTTTACCTGTAAGGAAGACGCCACTATTTATACCCGTCTGGCTCAGGCTTATTACGAGTCCAAGCAGTTGCCAAAAATTATTGAGCCGGCTGATAAAGCTATCGCGCTCAACATGGCAGCGAACAAGCCTGATAAAAACCCGTATGTACTTAAGCTGACGTCTTACTATGAGCGTAAGATGTATCCTGAGACGGTAAAGGTTGCTGAGGAACTGGTCACCCATTTCCCCGAAACGGGCCGTTGGTGGACCCAGCTTGGTCTGTTCTACATGCTGGTTGAAGATTACAAAAAAGCCTTATCAACGTTTGAACTGGCGTATAGCCAGGGCTTCCTTGAAAAGGCAAATGAAATTAAAAACTTCAGTCAGCTGTATGCAACCAATGGCATGCCATGGCGTGCAGCCAAGGTACTTGAGAAGCACGTAGAATCAGGTCTGCTTGAAGACAATGCAGAAATGATGGCGAGTATTGCGAATGCGTACCATCAGGCGAAGAACTACAAAACTGCAGCAAACTTTTACGGTAAAGCTGCGGCGAAGTCTTCAGATCCTGATCATTATCGCAAGCAAGGTACTCTGCTTCTGGTAGCCGAAGATTATAAAGGTGCTATTAAAGCGCTTCAGGCTGCGCTTGACCGCGGTGCCGAAGATGTTGGTACAATTCACTTCTCTCTGATGGAAGCGAATTTCTATGCCGGCAACTTCAAAGAAGCGTACCGTCATGTACAGGAAGCGAAGAAAGATCGCGCTGTGCGCCGTAATGCGGTGGCATGGGAACCGTACATCAAGGAAAAAGCGAAAAATCGCGGCATCCAAATCTAATCAAAAGCCTCCTTCGGGAGGCTTTTTTATTGCCCTCTTTCGTCTTATTGAGCGCTAATCAGAGACTTCTGAACCCAGTCTTTTAATTGCTGCAGTGTCTGTGCTTTGCCTGACAGTTTTAATTCATTGGTGAGTGCTGATAAGGTGCGATAAGTCGTCAACGGCAACGCTCGCATTTCTTCTGTAGTGGGGTAGGTGGAAAGAAAGTAACGCCAGGCAAACCTTAACTGGTCGTAACTTCGTGTTCCGGCGGCGAACTGTTCAAGCCTGCGCTGTGCAATGTCCTTCAGTCCGGCAGTGAGGTAACGGGTAAAGGCAGGTTCATCCCATGTTGCCCAGTACTCATCAAGTTCGCCCAGCATTGTCAGTTCCGTCCACATGTCCTGCGCACGATGACTCAGCGGGTAACCGACTAACGCACTGCGCTCACCACTTGCTTTGTCTGGTTTAAGCCCGGTATTGAGTCGTGAATAGCCGTTATTCAGCCAAAAATGCAGCAGTCGGTCGGTTGCGCCAAATGAACTGAGAATCGCATCAATACGGCTTTCCAATCCGAACTCGCAGAGCTTTTTCAGTGCCTGTGTACCAATGCCCTGCTGCTGACAGGCGGGAGAGACAGCAATACGGTTAACACGCCAGTAAGTCAGTGTTGCAGTATCAGCATGGGTACTGAACAAAGTGATGCGCTGTGCACCCAGGTGTCCTTTAACACGGCGTCGTCCGCAGGCAATATCTGATGCGACCTTGCCGAGTCGTTCGCCACCCTCTGTGTTAATGACGCAGGCAACGACAACCTGGTAGTCATGCATTCCAATTAACAATTGTGCGTCTGGTGCATCCGTTATTCTCAGAATATCGTCTGGTGTGGTTTGATAGTGCGCCAGCGATAACAGCTGTATGACCTGCCGGTAGACGGGCTCTGGTAGCGCTGAGAACGACAGCATATGCCAGGTAAGCTTTGCATTCTGAACGGTGTTTTCGGCAGTAAAGTCCGTTCCTGTGATCAACAGTGCCGTCTCCAGAAGCCGGTCGATTGGATCGTGTTGTGCATAGCGGATCGGCGACGTTAATGACAGCGACGTGACTGGCAGCCGTGCCGCGAGCCATGGCCTGAATCGATGCAGGAAACCCTGGCCGCTGCCCTCATAGCCCATTGTTGTGGTGCTGAGTATCACCCGCGTCCTACCGGCAATAAGGCGTTTTAGTAAGGGAAGAGGAAGGCTGGCAGCCTCATCAATCATCAGAATGGTGTCGGATGCGTTCTGCAGGGCAGGATTATCTGGCGCATACCAGGTAAGTTTGCCCTTATGAGACCCGATGTCACTGACGTCACATGCGAGAGTATAGTGAGAAGCGACGCGTTCACAGTTTTTCCTTAATGGGCTTGTCAGGCTAACGTTGTGGCCCTGTTTCGTCAGCAGCGCCGCTACCATTCCGAGTAACGCTGATTTTCCTCGTCCCCGTGGTGCGGTTAGCAGCACCGCAAAATGAGCGTCACCCAGTATCGGAACCAGGGTCTGGTAAGCCAGATACTGATCATCGGTTGCAAACGGCGGCACTGCCTCATGTGTCGCGGCAGTGGCAGTACAATAGGGAAGTGTCAGTGTGTCATGCGTCCATAGCGCGATGTCGTTACCGACTCGTGATCTCAGTATCGTTGTCAGACGGCGCAGAAAGGTGCTTTGTTTTAGTGAAAAACCGTAGGAAACGAAGTGTGTATCGAGTGTTGCCGGTTCGCCCGGCCAGGCAGCCAGCGGAGGGCACAGTACAACCATCCGGCCGCCGCGTCGAAGCGTGCCGGCCAGCGCCAGTAACGCACTCGGGCGTAATGGCAAAAAGCCGTTGTATACCACCACGTCAAATTCCCGTCCGAGCAACGCTTTATATTGGGAGATCGGCACTACCGTCCCCGGCAGGGCGTCGTCGAAACCCAGCCAGCCTGTATCACAGTCGTCAGGCAGTGCATTGACAACCTTTTCAATACGTGACACGCACGCTGTCATGTCGCCACTGATAAGCAACATTTGCCGGTGCAGTGCTTCTCGTGGCGGTGCCAGACCAGCCAGAACCCAGTCCACAACCTCGCTATACGCCATTTGTATCCAAATCCGTTATAATTGGCCAACAATAGTAACGACTAACCATAAGGAATACGAATGCGTTTTCTTTCCCGCCGTCTGGTCATGCCCAATGACCTGAATTATGCCAATTCTTTGTTTGGTGGAAGAGCACTGGAATGGATTGATGAAGAGTCTGCCATTTATGCAATTTGCCAGCTGGAAACCAATTGTCTGGTGACCAAGCATATTGGCGAAATCACCTTTGAATCTCCTGCAATGCAGGGAGACATTGTTGAATTCGGACTTGAGACGAAAGCGGTTGGCCGCACGTCGATCACTGTCACCTGTCTGGTTCGCAACAAAGCGACCAAGAAGACTATCTGTCTGGCCGATGATATTGTTTTTGTGAAAGTCGATCCGGTTACCCGTCAGCCGGTCGCACACGGAAAAACACTGGAGAGTCTGGTTCAGCAAACCGAAGACGAAATTCGCAAACTGAATCTTATTCTGGAAGATAAATAGCCGCTGCGCCGGTCATTGCGATTGCCACTTAGCCAGTAGTGCCATGATTTGCTGGCTAAGTGCGTCGTTTTCCACGTGCTGACACCATTGTTGTCGACCGGGCTCGTCAGCTTTCGGAAAGAGCAGCGTCATGGCAATATCATGACTCAGTTTGATCTGATAGAGCGCATGCTGTGTTTGCTGATCGTCATGTTCACAAAGCTGCCACAACTGTTTATTCACGTCGCCGGCAAACCCCCACTTTAACAGCATCAGCGATGTTGCGCCGTACAGGCAGATGCCGGTTTCTGCATGCAGTCGTCGTTGGAAACCCGCAAAGTCATGCTCGGTCTGCCAGTGATACAATGCACTGTCGGCATAGACGCTGTCTGTGTGAAAAATCAGTAACAGCGACAACAGGCCAAATAATACCAGCTGTTGTTCGCATTCAGGCCGGGTATCCGCAGGCACCTCTTTTACCAGCAACTGATAAACTTTTTCTGATAACAGCATGGCGTCCGTCAGTTCACTCACATCACCGAACCGGCTTTGTCGGGACAACTGCTGTTGCGCGGTGTACATCACCGCCAGATGTTTAATATTGGCCAGTCCAATATTGCGGCTGATGGCCTCGGACAGACTGGCGGGTTTCTTACCGAATGTGGCACGGCTGGCTTTGCCCATGAGATGCGCATAGAAAATAGGATCTTTTTGTACCAGCGCTACCACACCAGGTACCTGCATCTGTTTGTCATCCAGCGCCAGTATTGCCCTGACGGTTTCAGGAAGCGGCGGAAGTGAGCTGACAATGTTATCCAATGAGGTATTTGCGCGCTGGAAGCGCATGCGGTTGCCCATTTGCCGGAACTGTCCGGGGCTCACCCCTGTGAATTCCTTAAAACTGCGGTCAAAGGAACGACGATCGGCAAACCCGAGCTGTTCAGCGATATCATCTGTTTTCATTTGCGCGAGCAGTTGCTGCGATGCCAGTTCATGCACGTAGCGCTTGAGGCTGAGGCTGAAAGACAAACCGTCCTGTTTTAGCTGCTTTCTCAGCGCTGACTCTGTCAGACCGAGAGCTTCGGCGACATGCTGAATGCGCAGACGGGCGGGGTGGCGGGTTGACTCGAACAGCGTCATCATGCGGCGCAGTAAGGGTTGTTTACCGGTTGGCATCAGGGTTTGCCTGACTGCAGCCAGCAACGTTGGATTATGCTGAAACGAACGGGCATGATTCCATTTTGACAAAAAGGTCAGTGACGGCTGGGTCCCCGGGATTATCTGCGCATTCGATATCGGCGCGAGGATAGTGTACCCGGGGGATGGCAGGGTGACGCGGATATAATCAAACTGACGCCCGGCGAGGTGGCGGAAAATCGCCAGTAACACATACACGTAAAGTGACGCAGCAAGCGCTGGCAAGTGACTTTGCCAGGACAGGTTAAGCTCGCCATTCTGCTCTTCGGTAATAATATTGCACTGGTAATCAAAAAAATAATCGGCATGTTCCTGCAGCAGCGCGATGGCATCATCAATGGTTGCACTACTCAGCATGGCAACCACCAGTCCGCCCATCCGGCTCAGGTTGAGATAGCCAATAAGTGATGTCCCGATGACGTCGGTTGGCGCATGGGTGACAAGCGCATCAATATGACGAAGACATTCTCCGGGGTTTAAGTCAGCATCAGCGCGATGACCTAAAAAGGTTATTGCGTCCTGGTCGCAAGGCTGCACCAGGCCCACATCTCTGCGCAGGCTTAACAGCGCCCGCAAAACCGCAGGCCAGATATGATCATGTCGTTTTTCGATGTGTTGCAGCACTGATTCACACCTTCCCGTGCAACTGACTTACACTGCGTAGCTAACGTTAAGCATAACAGCAGTCTTGTTAATTTGATAAGCCAAGTCAAAAACTCACCCAAAACAATCAGAAACTGTCCTGTTTTGTGGCGGTAATGCAGCGTACACTTTACCCCACATTGACGCGAATTGGTCATTCGCATCTGAAAACGCCCGCCCTGTCAAACTGCGGGCGTTTTTCTTTTCAGTCTGGCAATGTTGCTTGACCTCACTCAGCTTACTGGTAGACTTCTGCTCACACAGTCAGACGTTACGTCACGTCGCTGTGTTACCAAGGGGTGCCTTTTCCGGCTGAGATCCACATTGTGGGAACCCTTTTACCTGATCCGGATAATACCGGCGTAGGGATGGTTTCTGACAAGACAGTATTATCACCTGCCGTAATCCCGGATCTTTTTTCTTTACAGAACAAGAGATCCTCATGAACAAAACACCTTTTACTCTGTCGCTGTGTGCCATTGCACTGGGAGCCGTTGCACAGGCCCGGGCAACACAGGCACAAACCGATACTTCCGACATCGAGAAAATTACCGTCACCGGTGATTTCCGTCAAAGTGCACTTGACCAGCTTAGCGCCAGTGCAACGGTCATTAACACAACGCGCCTGCTGACCAGACAAGGAACGCATATTGACAGTGCCCTTGGTATTGCGCCCAATGTGAACGTGTCAACAGGGGCATCACGCGGTCGCTTTATTCAGATCCGGGGCATTGGCGAGCGAAGTCAGTTTGCTGAGCCTGTGAATCCGTCCGTGAGCTTTCTAGTCGATGACTTTGACTTTTCCGGACTGGCCGCCGCTGCGCTCATGTTTGACACCCGTCAGCTTGAAGTCTTTCGCGGACCTCAGGCTACCCTGTTCGGTACTGGGGCGCTGGCTGGCGCAATCAAGTTAAGCAGTTACGCGCCCGGTGAAGGGGGGCCCAGCTACCTTGAGGGACGGGTAGCGACACAGAACAGCGTGAGGCTCGAGGGAGCACATGGCGACGCAGTCACTGAAAACTGGGATTACCGCGTCGCGTTTATGCACAATCAAAGTGACGGCTTCATGCACAATAGCTATCTGAATCGTGACGACACCAACGGGCAGGATGAATCTGCTGTCAGACTGGCAGTGAAGGGACAGGCTGACACTAACACAACGCTTTATCTTAACTATCGCTTTTACGACATCGATAATGGCTACGACGCCTTCTCACTCGACAACACCCGTGAGACCCTGTCCGATCAACCGGGCTTTGACCGTCACCGGATCCATGCCGTCAGCCTGAAAACGATTACCCATACGGACGGCGGTGATCTGACCGTCATTGCTTCCCATGCAGCGCACTCGATTGGGTATGGATACGATGAAGACTGGACCTATACCGGTTTCCATCCGCTTGGTTACACGTCATTTGATGCGTACTATCGTGATATATCAACCCAGATTGGTGAGATCCGCTTCAGCAGTAACGATGCGTCGGCCCTGTTTGGAGGGAAGATGGACTGGCTCATCGGTGCACTTTACAAAACCAGCGAAGAAGATCTGCTGCGCCAGTACACGTATTCACCGGCTGACTTTGCCAGTACCTATCGCCCTGATACCCGCGCTGCCTATGCAATTACCACAACCCGACTCACCGAGCGCCTGAGCATTGATGCCGGATTGCGCCTGGAGAGTTATGACTTTCGTTATGATGACAACAACGGTCTGGACCGCTCCCGCGACACCACGATGGTTGGGGGTAAGTTTGCTGTGAACTATCAGACTGCAGCCCGCCTGTGGTATGCCAGCGTATCGCGAGGTTATAAAGGTGCAGGTTTTAACCCCGATCAGCGGGTCTCCGAAGCGAGCCGATTCTTCGATGAAGAATACAACTGGAACTATGAACTGGGTGTCAAAGGCGCGCTGTTCAGCCCTGATCTCATGATGCGGGCAGCGCTGTTTTACATGGACAGGACGGATACGCAGGTCAGCGACTTTGATGTGCTTAGCCGCGACAATGGCAGTGTGGAGTTCATCGACATTATCGACAACGCGGACCGCGGCATTAACCAGGGGGCTGAGCTTGAGCTGAGCTGGCAGGCGACCGACAGCTTGCGACTGAATGCGGCCATTGGCTATCTGGATGCCACGTTTGAAGGGTATACCGCAGCGGATGGTACCGAGGTGCAGAAACGCGATGCCGCTCAGGCGCCCAATGTGACTGCCAATCTGTTCGGCGAGCTTGCGCTGAGTGACCACTGGTACTGGCGACTGGATGTCGATTATAAAGACCGCTACCTGTTCTCTGACGGCCATAATGTGATGGCGCCATCGGCGACCCTGGTGAATACACAGCTTGAGTGGGTTAACGAAAACTGGGTTGCGACGCTCTGGATCCGTAATGCCTTTGATCGGACCTACTATACCCGGGGGTTTGGCGGGTTCAGTAATGATCCACGTGATGCCTATGCGTTCGACGAACCGTACTATCAGACAGGCGACGGACGTCAGACCGGCATCACCGTGCGCTATGAATTTTAGGAGAGCATCATGAATGTGATGGCAGAATTATCGCTCTATCCGCTAACCGAACAGTACATCGGACCGATAAAAACCTTTATTGAGCGTCTGCATTGCTATGAAGGTATTACGGTGTCGACGTCATCAACCAGCACTCAGGTCAGTGGTGACTATGCCACCGTCGTGCGTATCCTGGGCGAGGAGATGCAGCGAACACATGAAGAAGTCGGTCAGGCGGTTTTTGTCGCGAAGTTTCTGAACTTTGACAAAATGCAACAGGGATAACCGACGATGGCAGAGCTGACGTCAGTATTCTGGTCTCAGATAATGGCAACCTCCTTGCCTGAGTGGGCTGCAGTCGTGCTGGCGTTAGCTTATGTCTGGCTGGCGGCCATTGAAAATCCGTGGTGCTGGCTGTGTGCCTTTGTCAGTACAGCATTGTATACCTGGTTGTTCTGGCAGGTGACCCTGCCTTTTCAGTCCGCGCTTAACCTGTTTTATATGGTCATGGCGGTATATGGCTACTTCCAGTGGCACGGGAACACAAACACGCCATCGCGACGCATTGTCAGCTGGTCGTGGCGACGGCACGGTGTGATTGTGCCGTTAGCGCTGTTGCTGGCGTGGGGCGTATCGGGTATTGCTGCCTCTCAGTTTAGCAGCGACCATTTACAGCTGGATGCGAGTATCCACTTGCTAAGTATGGTGACCACCTTTATGGTGGCGCATAAAGTATTGGAAAACTGGCTATACTGGTTTTTCATTAATCTCGCATCGGTCTATCTGTACTGGCAGACCGGACTGGTGCTGACAGCGTGCCTTTTTGCCTGCTATGTGGTGTTTTCGGTGTATGGCTTCGTAAGGTGGCGTCAACAATGGAAACAGGACCATGGATCCGAGATCAATCATCACGCTGCTCAAAGACAGGCTTAATCTGCAGGAGCCGGTCACGCTGGAGTCCCAGGCCTCAGGTACCGTCAACAGTGTGTTCAAACTTTATGATGCGCAGCAGGCATTCGCGGTAAAGTGGGTTGGAGAAGATACGTTCAGCGGAATCGATCGCTTCCACCAGTTCGTGTTGCAGGAACAGCTTGCCCGACGCGGCATGGCACCACGTCCGGTATGGCTGAGTGATGATGGCAGGCTGTGGGTTGAGGTGTGGGTGAACACCGCGTGCGTCCCTGTTGAAACCGATGTGGTTTATACACTGGCGAGTGTGTTGGCTCATATCCATAACCAGCCGGTCACGGCCCGCCCGTTAAACCTTGAGGCAAGGTGGGAGCATTATATCGAGGTTGCCGGACTTGACGCAGCGTCTGCTTTGGTAAAACAGGCTGACCAGCTCAGGCCGAGGTTACGCGCATCGCAGTCATCCACCAACGACCTGGTGTTGTGCCACAATGATTTGTCCTACGGACATATTATTGACCAGCAGCATCATATTGTCGTTGATTGGGAATATTCGGCTATGGGTAACCGCTTTTTCGATTTGGCAAGCTGTGTGATGATCAACGACTTGTCGGAGAGGCAATCGGAACGCCTGTGTTTTTACTACGCTGAACAGGCCGGACTGCCCCTGCACCAGGTCACCAGAGCGCTCGCGGTGCAGTCTGATATCGTCGCTCTGACCAACGAACTGTGGCAGTCCGCCCTTGACGCTTCTGCTTCACAGGCGTTGTCTCCGCCCGTGGTACTGTAGTGTAAAAAAGCAGCGTCACTGGCGAGAAACTCATCAGACGGTGCTGAAATGGATAAAAAACCTTTACCTTTGTAACGGCATACGTATAATGCCGAGCGCATTAGGGGTGTAGTTCGAATTGGTAGAACAGCGGTCTCCAAAACCGATGGTTGGGGGTTCGAGTCCCTCCACCCCTGCCATTCTCTCTGGTATTCATATACACTTCAGTCAAACACGCTTTTCAGGTCTCAGGTTTGCTGTCGAAATTCCAACATGCTGTACTTCAGGAAATGGGTATCCCGGTCTGGGTCAGACAGGATACACAGGGCCAAAGTACCTCACCACAACCCAATGAGCCAGCCACAACGGTCACTAAACCCGTCCAGGACAAGACCGCGCATCTTGCTGCGCTGCGCAAACAGCTTGGTGATAAAACCGCCACCGCAGACAAACCCGCTAAAGCAGACAACCCGCCAACACCTATCGTCATGCCACTTTCTGCTGACGCCAGGCAGGCTGAAATTTTCAAAGATATAGAGCGCGCTGTTGGCTACAGCACCGTCGGCAGCATCAACGATTATGCTGTAGGTAGTGGCTTACATATAGACGGTCAGCGACTGGTGTTGCCGTGCGAGCCGGCAAAAATGACGCCGTCGCAAAAACGTGCGCTATGGGTATTACTGACGACATCCGGCACATGATCCGCTGTACTGATCTGACCGGGGACGACGTTAAAGCCGCCTATGCCATTCATCAGCAGGTACATGTAAAGCCGTGGGCGTGGACAACCTTCACGGACTGTCTGCACGTGCCGTACTACGGGCTGGCTGCCTGTCAGGATAACACCCTGGCTGGCTATGCGCTGGTGCTGGAAGTCGCCGACGAAGCGACGCTGATGGATATCGCGGTATCACCGGATTACCGCCGTCAGGGCATCGGCAACCAGCTGTTAAACGCTGTTATTGCCCGAAGCCGTGAAAACCAGATGAGCAGCCTGTGGCTGGAAGTCAGGGCAGGCAATACAGCGGCTATTACCCTGTATGAGAACGCAGGGTTCGACACCATAGAAATCCGTAAAAATTATTACCCTCTTGCTGATGGCGGTAAAGAGGATGCCCGTATTATGCGACGGTGCTTTATTTAATTTCCCACCGAACAGAGGCCTTGCAGAGGGCTGTCAGCGTTTTTTATCAGGGCTTATTTTCCTTCTTTTACCAACGGCGCGCGAAGTGGCGCTGACGATCGTCTCAACAGGTTGTTACGAAGCCTGCACTTAATTCAGGTGTAAAGCGGTCGCAGGCATTCAAATTCGCGGCCTAAGCGGGTACAATTCGCGCCCTTGAAGTCACCAGGATAATTTCGCGGCATGTCATATTCAGAGGAAATCGCCAAACGGCGTACCTTCGCCATTATCAGCCACCCGGATGCGGGTAAAACGACCATCACTGAGAAAGTGCTGTTGTTCGGTCGTGCGTTGCAGACCGCCGGTACCGTAAAAGGTAAAAAATCGGGGCAGCATGCGAAGTCAGACTGGATGGAAATGGAAAAGGAACGTGGTATCTCGGTGACCACCTCGGTGATGCAGTTTCCCTACCGTGATAACCTGGTGAACCTGTTGGATACACCGGGACACGAAGACTTTTCAGAAGACACGTATCGTACGCTGACCGCGGTTGACTCGTGCCTGATGGTGATTGATGCCGCGAAAGGGGTAGAAGACCGTACCCGTAAGCTGATGGAAGTGACGCGTTTGCGTGACACGCCCATTATTACCTTCATGAACAAGCTCGACCGGGATATCCGCGATCCTATGGAACTGCTTGATGAAGTGGAAACCGAGCTGGATATTCTGTGTGCACCGATCACCTGGCCAATCGGCTGTGGTAAAAGCTTCAAAGGGGTGTATCACCTCCATCGTGATGAAACGATTCTGTATAAAACCGGCCTGGGTCATACGATTCAGGAAGTCCGCATCGTCAAAGGGCTGGATAATCCTGAGCTGGATGCTGCGGTCGGTGAGGACCTGGCCAGCCAGTTACGTGATGAACTGGAACTGGTGATGGGCGCATCGAACGAGTTTGACCATGAACTGTTCATCACCGGGCAACTGACGCCGGTGTATTTTGGTACAGCGTTAGGCAACTTTGGTGTCGACCATATGCTGGATGGTCTGGTGGAGTGGGCGCCTGCGCCGCAGGGCCGCGAAACCGAAGATGGCCGCATTGAGGCTGATCACAATGGCTTCAGCGGGTTTGTGTTTAAGATTCAGGCCAACATGGATCCCAAACACCGGGACCGTATTGCGTTTTGCCGCATTGTCTCCGGCAAATATGAGAAAGGCATGAAAATGCATCACTCGCGCATTGGCAAGGATATTCGGATATCTGACGCGCTGACCTTCCTGGCGGGTGATCGTTCTTTGCTTGAGGAAGCCTACGCCGGCGATATCATCGGGTTACATAACCACGGTACCATTCGGATTGGAGACACGTTTACCTCGGGTGAAGGCTACCGGTTCACCGGTATTCCTAACTTTGCGCCAGAGTTGTTTAAACGTATCCGCTTAAAAGATCCGCTGAAACAGAAGCAGTTGCTGAAAGGGCTTATTCAGTTATCGGAAGAAGGCGCGGTTCAGGTTTTCCGCCCGCTTGCAAACAACGACCTTATCGTCGGCGCGGTCGGTGTACTGCAGTTTGACGTTGTGGTGGCCCGGCTTAAAGCCGAATACAATGTCGATGCGTTGTATGAGCATGTCAATGTGAGTACCGCCCGCTGGGTATATGCTAAAGACGATAAAAAGCTGGATGAGTTTCGCCGCAAGGCTGAGCAGAATCTGGCGCTGGATGGTGGCGACAACCTGACCTACATCGCGCCAACGATGGTTAATCTGCAGCTCGCACAGGAACGTTATCCTGATATTGAGTTTTTGCAAACACGCGAACACTAAGACACGACGCTATGAACATACATGCATTACTAGTTAATCGCTTCAGTGAAGCGCTCGAGAAAATGGGCGTAGAAAATGCCCCTGTACCGGTCGCTCGCAGCGCCCGTCCTGAATTTGGTGAGTACCAGTTTAACGGTGCGATGGCACTGGCCAAGCAACTGAAACAAAAGCCGCGTGACATTGCTCAGACCATCCTGGATAACGTGAATTTGTCCGATGTCGCTGACAAGCTGGAGATTGCGGGTCCCGGTTTTATCAACATTCATCTGTCGGATGCCTGGCTGGCAAACCAGTGTGAACTGGCACTCCATGATCCTCGTCTTGGGGTGGCGAAGGCGCCGCAACAAACGGTGGTGGTCGATTATTCATCCCCCAATCTGGCGAAAGAAATGCACGTTGGCCACCTGCGCACCACGATCATTGGTGATGCCGTGGTTAAAGTGCTCGAATTCCTCGGTCACAAGGTGATAAGACAGAACCACATGGGTGACTGGGGAACCCAGTTCGGTATGCTGCTGGCGCACCTGTCTGACAAACTGGAGCAGGAAGTCGCCGAAACCGCGTTGTCCGATCTTGAAGTGTTTTACCGTGAAGCCAAGGTGCGCTTCGACGAAGAAGACGGGTTTGCCGATCGCGCGCGCGATTACGTAGTAAAACTGCAGGGTGGCGATCCCCAGTGTCTGGCGCTGTGGGAAAAGTTTATCGACATTTCTATTCAGCACTCAGAAGAAGTGTATGAAAAACTGAATGTCAGCCTGACCCGTGACGATATCATGGGTGAGTCAGCGTATAACGATGACCTGGCAAATGTGGTGTCTGAGCTGAAAGAGAAGGGCATTGCGGTTGAGGATCAGGGCGCACAGGTGGTGTTTATTCCTGAGCTGGCTGACAAAGAGGGCAACCCGGCGGTGTACATCGTACAAAAATCAGGTGGTGGCTATCTTTATTCGACCACCGACTTAGCCGCCATGCGCTATCGCTCCGGCACCCTGAACGCGGATCGTACCCTGATTCTGACTGACGCGCGCCAGGCCTACCATTTTAAACAAACTGAAATTGTGGGTCGTAAAGCGGGCTTCATGAAGCCGGAACAAACCTATGAGCACTGTCCGTTCGGCATGATGCTGGGCAGTGACGGAAAGCCGTTTAAAACCCGTACCGGTGGCACAGTGAAGCTGGTGGAGCTGCTTGACGAAGCGGTAGAGCGTGCGGCCGGTCTGATGGCCAAACGTGACACTGATCTCAGTCAGGAGGAACTGTCAGAGGTTGCCCGAAAAGTCGGTATTGGCGCGGTGAAATACGCCGATCTCAGTAAAAACCGGACAACCGACTACATGTTTAACTGGGACAGCATGCTGAGTTTCGAAGGCAATACGGCGCCGTATCTCCAGTATGCGTTTACCCGCGTGCAGAGTCTGTTCCGCAAAGCCGGTATCGGCCTGGATACATTGCCTCACGATATTACCCTGACAGAAAAGCAGGAACATCATCTGGCCGTGCTGCTGATGCAATTTGAAGAGGTGGTTGGCACCGTATCCCGCGACGCTACACCGCATGTTCTGTGTACCTACCTGTATGATGTGGCCAGCGCATTTATGAGCTTCTATGAAGCCTGTCCCATCCTCAAGCCCGGTACGGAAGATAAGGTTAAACACAGCCGGCTTGCGCTGTCTGCCCTGGTGTCCCGTACCCTTGAGCAGGGCCTGACTCTGCTGGGCATTGAAACGCTCGAAAAAATGTAATCATCTCTGTGATAATGAGAAAGGCAGTGAGCAATTCACTGCCTTTTTCGTATAAGCACCGTAACGACGAAAACAAAAGAAGGAAGTGACGATGACGAAACTGCTCGCGTTTGCCGGAAGTACCCGCAAAGGCTCATTTAACCAGGCTATTCTTGAGGTTGCTGCAGAAGGAGCCCGGGAAGCTGGCGCCGAAGTAACCGTAATCAACCTGGCGGATTATGAGATGCCCATCTTCAACGAAGATGAGGAGGCAGCGAAGGGTATCCACAAGAACGCGCAGGCGTTCAAAGAGCTGCTGATAGCCCATGACGGTTTTCTGATTGCGTCGCCCGAATACAACTCCAGCTATCCGGCGTTGTTAAAAAATGCCATTGACTGGGCGTCACGCAAAGCGGACGGTGAGACACCACTGCAGGCATACAAAGGAAAAGTGGCCGGCATTATGGCTGCTTCGGCTGGCGGGTTAGGCGGCCTGCGTGTGCTGGTGGTATTACGTATGTTGCTGGAAAATCTGGGTACCATGGTACTGCCGGCTCAGCGCGCCGTCGCGAAAGTCGACAGCCTGATGGACGATAATGGGGTTATTACCGATGAAAAAACCATTAAACAGCTCAAGGCGCTTGGTCGCGACACGGCGGTGATGGCGAGCAAAATTTCCGCAACCTGATAACGGTTAAGTAATAAAAGATAACCCGGCATTTGCCGGGTTATTCAATGATGTAAGAGTCTGATCGACTTTACTAATGTAATGCTCTCTTTGTTATTTTAAAAACTTTCTTCTCTGATAACCAAATGAAAAAAGTGCCAAAGCAAGCATGGCCCATGACGCAGGCTCCGGAACATCACGAGATTCGCCAATATATCGAAGTACTACCTTATCCCATTCAGTTGAACCGTTGAGGCTGGTGTAGCTACCTGCTCTCCATCCCCCCCACATTGCGTCTGGTGCAATACCACCATTACGTCCACTTGCTGACGTAGTGTGCCAGCTCAAACGGTCTCTTTCAGAGAGCCCATTTATATCGGCAGAGCTTTGTCTGATGAGATCTCCCGCACCCGCGAATCCCATTGATAAGCTGTTGTAATACCAATTAACCCCGTTTACCAGGTTTGTTGCATTCGTTGCAGTAACACTCGTAACAAGACCGAACAGTCCGGCACCAAGGACCTCAAATTTTGTGGAACCATCGCGAAGAGCGGCAAACATCACGTAATCATCTGAGTCTAATCCTGAGAATACCGCTGATAGTGATGTTCCAGCCCCAAATCCATCCGCACCGTAATCATTCCTGTAAACAATTTCCCAGCCCCACGTATTGAGCACCGTATCGACATCGACGTCGTTCTGTACGCCAAATGGGATAAATGCTGCGTTAGAGACGAAACTTGTCAAAACACCAATAACTAACAATAAATATTTTTTCATGTTACTACCCAACCTACTTAAGATAATTTTAGTTAGGCAATAGCTATGCCAAAATAAAGAGATTATTGATTTGTATGGTTAAAATTATTCTTCAAATAAGTGGGTGTAAATAAATCTGACAGTGCATTGCGCTTGATTCTCTACTTGCTGTAAACAATCGATGCGGTAAATGAAAAGTTCAAATTCAGGCTTTTTGTCTTTCTGTCAGGCTTGAGACAGTTAATAGCGAATAAGACCGGATGCCAATAAACCCAGTACTTTTCTCATCGAATACCTATCAAAAATGGGCTAAATTCGTTACCATCCGCGGTCTTATCCATTAATCATCAAAGCGGACTATGTTTGAAGTAAATCCTGTTAAACATGCAATACAAGACATCCGCGAGCGCACTGATGCGCTCAGGGGGTATCTTTGACTTCGATCAGAAGTCAGAACGTCTCGAAGAAGTAAACCGCGAACTTGAGTCTCCCGATGTCTGGAATGAACCGGAGCGGGCGCAGGCGCTGGGTAAAGAAAAGGTAGCGCTGGAACAGATCGTCGACACCATCCAGACCCTTGAACAGGGTGCTGAAGACGTTGAAGGGCTGCTGGAACTGGCGGTAGAAGCGGAAGACGAAGAAACCTTTGAGGAAGCAAAGTCTGAACTGGAAAGCCTGACTGCGCAGCTGGAAAAGCTGGAGTTCCGCCGCATGTTCTCGGGCCCTAATGATGCCAGTAACTGTTATATCGATATTCAGGCCGGGTCTGGCGGTACAGAAGCGCAGGACTGGGCTAATATGCTGCTGCGTATGTATCTGCGCTGGGGCGAGGCGCATGGCTTCAAAACCGAGCTGATTGAAGTGTCTGACGGTGATGTTGCCGGCATTAAAAGTGCCACGGTAAGGATTGAAGGCGAGTATGCATTCGGCTGGCTTCGCACAGAAACCGGCGTGCACCGCCTGGTCAGAAAGTCGCCGTTTGACTCGGGCAACCGCCGTCATACGTCGTTTTCGTCAGCGTTTGTTTATCCTGAAGTTGACGATGATATTGATATTGAAATTAATCCGGCAGATTTGCGTATTGATACCTACCGTGCTTCAGGGGCTGGCGGTCAGCACGTAAACCGGACGGACTCTGCGGTGCGTATTACCCACGAACCCACGGGTGTAGTTGTGCAGTGCCAGAACGATCGTTCCCAGCACAAGAACAAAGACCAGGCCATGAAGCAGCTTAAAGCGAAGCTGTACGAGCTGGAACTGCAAAAGCAGCATGCCGAAAAACAGGCCATGGAAGACAATAAATCAGATATCGGCTGGGGTAGCCAGATCCGATCTTACGTGCTGGATGATTCGCGTATCAAAGATCTGCGCACCGGCGTCGAAACCCGCAATACGCAGGCGGTACTGGATGGTGATCTGGACCGGTTTATCGAAGCCAGCCTGAAATCCGGACTTTAACTTTTTTATTTAAGTGAACAGGTTATGACTGACCAAGTAAACGAAGAGAATAAACTGATTGCCGAGCGTCGCGCTAAACTGAGTGCGATCCGTGAAAATTGTCGTGCCAATGGCTTCCCGAATTCATTTCGCCGCGAAAATTATGCGCAGGAACTGCAGGACGCGTATGGTGAGCACGATAAGGAAGCGCTCGAAGAGGCCGGACATCATGTCAGTATCGCCGGTCGCATTATGGCTAAGCGTGGTCCGTTTCTGCTGCTTCAGGATATGACCGGGCGCATTCAGGCCTACGCTGACAAAGACACGCAGAAAGCAATCAAAGCCAGCTATGGTGCACTGGACATTGGCGACATCATTGGCGTTTCAGGTACGCTGCATAAGTCAGGAAAAGGTGACCTGTATGTCAATATGGCCAGGTACGAACTGCTGACCAAAGCACTTCGTCCGCTGCCAGAAAAATTCCATGGCTTAAGTGATCAGGAAACCAAATATCGCCAGCGTTATGTCGACCTGATCACCAGCGAGCAGACCCGTAAGACGTTTCTGGTGCGCAGTCGCATCATCAACGGTATCCGTCAGTATCTGACTACCCGTGACTACCTGGAAGTGGAAACGCCGATGCTGCAGGTGATCCCGGGCGGGGCGACGGCCAAACCGTTTGTGACTCATCACAATGCAATGGACATCGATATGTTCCTGCGTATTGCGCCAGAGCTGTACCTGAAGCGCCTGGTTGTAGGCGGTTTCGAGCGGGTGTTTGAAATCAACCGTAACTTCAGAAATGAAGGCCTGTCGACGCGTCATAACCCGGAATTCACAATGCTTGAGTTCTATCAGGCGTATGCAGATTACAACGATCTGATGAACCTGACCGAAGATATGCTGCGCACACTGGCTGAGGACATTCTCGGGACTACTGTACTGGTGAATACCGTGCGTAATGCCGACGGCGAGGTTATCGAAGAAAAGCAGTATGACTTCGGAAAGCCATTCGATCGTCTGTCGATGGGTGATGCGATTCTGAAATACTGGCCACAGGCAAATGAAGCGGCGATCCGAGATCCGGAAGCGCATCTTGATGAGCTCAAGGCGATGGCAAAGCAACTGCACATCAAAGAGCCTGAAGTTGACGGGATCTGGGGAGCCGGTAAGTACCTCTGTGAAATCTTTGAGGCCTGTGCCGAAGAAAAGCTGGAGCAGCCAACGTTTATTACAGAATATCCGTGGGAAGTCTCACCACTGGCGCGTCGTAACGACGATAACCCGTTTATCACCGACCGCTTTGAGTTCTTTGTGGGTGGACGTGAAATTGCCAACGGCTTCAGCGAGCTGAATGATCCGGAAGATCAGGCTGAGCGCTTTGCCAAGCAGGTAGCGGAAAAAGATGCCGGTGACGACGAAGCCATGCACTTCGATGATGACTATATCCGCGCACTGGAATACGGCCTGCCGCCAACCGCGGGTGAAGGCATTGGTATCGATCGTCTCGCGATGCTGTTTACCGACAGCCCGACGATTAAGGACGTGATCCTGTTCCCTCATATGAAACCACTGGCAAAGGAGCAGCAGGACGCCGACTAGGTTGTCGCCAGTTGTCTGATTTGTTCGGTCAAAGAGGCATGATGCAGTGCATCAATGCCTCTTTTTTTTGCCAGCGTTGCGAGATAGCCGTTAATGCCGTCAATTTCTGTCCGGCGACGATGTAGCACATCCTGATGCATGCTCGAGTAGTTGTCGGCAGTGCGTGTGGCCACCTCGTTAACCAGAGCGACCAGCGCTGACACCGTTAACATGACGCCTTCAGCCTGCGCAATGTTCACCGTTTCCACACACAGCGCGCGCACCAGTGGCTGCCACTGTTCGTCCAGCACTTCACCATTTTTCATGTCATGCAGGGCAGTCAGCGGGTTGATGACCGCATTCACCGCCAGCTTTTTCCACATCGCGGTTTTCATGTCACTGTCAAACTCGGCGCTGCCCAATAGGCGCGCCAGCAATGCTGTGATACGTTGACCTGTGGCGTCTTCTGCTGGTGGGCTATCAAGTGTCCCGACCGTAGTCTGACCATGCCCGGTATGTCGCACGTGTGTGGCATCTGCGCGATAGGCACCATGTGTGGTGGTGGCGCTAAATAGCGGCTGACCGGCAGGTAACCAGAAGCGTGCGCTTTCTGTCCCCCCCATACCATTGTGCATCAGCAGCACAGGGGTTTGCGGATGCAGGTGAGGCGCCCAGTGCCGGACAACTTCACTGACCTGATACACTTTGACAGGTACGACAAGCAGATCATCCGGCCGCGTCCGGACGGGCAGTGCATCGAAATGATCAAGCGTTACCATGACGCTATCATCCGTCACCGAGATTGGCGCATGCGGCAGATGACGGGGGAACAGGGTATAGCTGAACTGCTCACGGACGGCGCCCGCGGCCAGCAGGCAGCCTATTGCACCGCTGCCAGCGATGAGCAGACGCTTAAATCCAGTTTCGTGTGGTGTCATGAATCTTTGTCATCGCCAAAGGACGGCTTTCTGACTGCAGGCCAGGGATAGCTGTCGGGTGAGCCGAGCGAGGTAAACCATGCCCGGGTATCCTGATGGATAAACTGCGCTCCGCTGTCAGGCAGACACCCTGCGTTAATCTGTTCGCCCGCATAGTTAAAGGATAATTGCCATGCATGCAGGTGAAGTCTGTCAGCCATCTCACCACCGTAGCGGTCATCGCCAAGAATGGGACTGCCAAGGCTTTTTAATGCCACCCGAATCTGGTGTGTTTTTCCTGTCAGCGGCCTGACTATAAAACCCCGCAAACCCGGACGCACGCTGTGGCTGAAAAATTGTGTGACGGCGGGATTGGATAAAGTCGGTGTCAGAATAAACTTTCCGTCCCGGCGGTTTTTCATGTCTCCGCGAACCGTTCCCTGTTTTTTCCTGGGTTTGGCAGTGGTTAGCGCAAGATAGTACTTACTTACCTTTCCCTCTTCGAATTGTCTGCCAATTTCTGCGGCTGCGCGGGCATTGCGAGCAAGGCAAAGACAACCTGACGTGCCGGTATCCAGACGGTGACAGAGGTGCCAGTTACCGTCACCGAAAGCCTGCCTGACCCGTGTGATGATGCCCTCATCACGGTCGTGCATGGGAACGCCGGCTGGCTTGTTAACAATAATAAAATCCTGATGCTCTGCCAGTAATGCTAACGACATACTCATCACTGCGCGTTCAGAATTCGCAGCGCCTCCTGGTAGTCCAGTTCAACAATGGCCTTCTCCAGCTCAAGGCGGGCAGCGGCAGGTATACTGATATCATCAAGCAGCGCTCGCAGGGTCTCGGGCGCAATGAACTCCATGGCTTCAAGCGTGCGTGTCAGCGTTGCTTCGGCCATATTGCTGTCAGCGCTCGACGATGCGCTGTCATTTGTTGTGTCTTCATGTCGTATGGTTTCAATCGCCTGTAATGTGGTTTGCAGTGCAGCAATAAATTCGGGGTAATTGCCGGGTAACTGCCTGGTTTCACGGACTGCTGCTTCGACATGTTTGCTTTGCGCGTTGAGGGCAGGAAGACCAAGGTTCGCGGTCACCCCTTTTAACGTATGAAGGAGGGTGAAAGCAGCCTGGATATCGTCATCGCGCATCATCTGCTGCACTTTATCGTCGATGTCGCGATATTCATCTGAAAACCGTTCCAGTAGCGTTAAATACAGGGCGCGGTTTCCGCTAAGCTGTGACAGGCCGAATGTAAGATCAACAAATTCTGATTGTGAAGTCATCGTGCTTCCTTGACTAAGCCTTTTGGTCTTATTCGTAATTTATGCCAGAGCGTAGCATAATTCGCACCAGTGAGCGGCGACAAAAAGGCATCAGGTTTGATACCGTTAACGTCTAATGCCTTCGATTGTGCAGTAATAAGGAAAATAATGACAGACTCGATTCATCGGATTAGCACGGTTTTTTGTGTAGTTTTTGCTATCTTACTCAGTGGCTGTCAGCAGGGAGTGCAAACGCAGTATGCAGAAGCGCCTGAGTCTGCCACTGAAACAACAGCCCCTGCCATTTCCTACGAAAAATATACCCTCGAAAATGGTCTTACTGTGATTCTCCATCAGGATAACTCCGACCCGTTGGTGCATGTCGATGTAACCTACCACGTAGGGTCTGCACGTGAAGAAACGGGGAAATCCGGCTTTGCCCATTTTTTTGAACATATGATGTTTCAGGGTTCGAAGCATGTTGCTGATGAACAGCACTTTAAAATTATTACTGAAGCCGGCGGCAGCCTCAACGGCACAACTAACACTGACCGAACCAACTACTATGAAACTGTGCCGGCCAATCAGCTTGAGAAGGTGTTGTGGCTGGAAGCCGACCGTATGGGCTTCCTGCTGGATGCGGTGACGCAGGAAAAGTTTGAGAACCAGCGGGAAACAGTGAAAAATGAGCGCGCCCAGCGAGTGGATAACCAGCCTTACGGCCTGGTTACCGAGCGCGTGGCGGAGGCACTGTATCCGCCTGGCCATCCCTATTCCTGGTCAACCATTGGCTATGTTGAAGACCTCGACCGGGTAAACGTAGACGATTTAAAAGCGTTCTTTTCACGCTGGTACGGTCCGAACAATGCGGTACTCACCATTGGCGGTGATATTGATATTGCCCTGACCAAACAGTGGGTCGAGAAGTACTTTGCCGGGATTCCGGCAGGACCTGGGGTCACGGATCCCACGCCAGCGACCGTGACGCTGAAAGAGAACCGCTACATTACACTGGAAGATAAGGTGCATCTGCCGTTACTGCAGTTCACTTTTCCCACGGTGTACGCACGTCATCCTGATGAAGCGCCGCTGGATGTGCTTGCCGATATTCTCGGCGGTGGTAAGAGTTCACTGCTGCACAAAAATCTGGTGCGCCAGGGGCTGGCCGTGCAGGCCGTGGCTTCTCACCCCTGCCGTGAACTGGCCTGTGAATTTCAGTTGGTGGCACTGGCCAATCCTGCCCGCGTGACGCGTCTGGATGCCCTCGAAAAGGCGGTACGTGCGACACTCGATGAATTTGAAACCCGCGGCGTGCTGGCTGATGATCTGGCGCGTACGAAAGCCAGTATTGAGGCCGGTACGGTTTTCGGTCTGCAGAGCGTGGCCGGAAAAGTCGCGACACTGGCGGCGAACGAGACGTTTAGTGGTACTCCGGACCTTATCGCAGAAGACCTTCGTCGCTATAACGCTGTAACGGCGGACGATGTCATGCGGGTATACCGAAAATACATCAGACAGGCTCACGCGGTAATTTTAAGTGTGGTGCCTGCCGGGCACCCGGAATACGCCGCGGCGCAACAAAATTTCATGCTGCCGGACCGCCTGAAGGACCGGATGGTGCCTGATACTGAACCGGCCTCATTCAGCGCGCGAGAGGTGACCAGCGAATTCGATCGTACGCAGGTTCCGCCCGCCGGACCGGCACCGATTGTCAGCGTACCGGATTACTGGCGGCGACAACTGGCAAATAACATCACCGTACTGGGGGTGACGAGCTCTGAGACACCGACCGTGACCTTGTCGCTGAGTATGGAAGGGGGCATGCTGCTTGACCCCAAAGGAAAGGAAGGACTGGCTTATCTGACCGCCGCCATGATGAATGAATCGACGGAAAACTATTCCGGGGAAGCGATGTCGGTTGCGCTGGCCAAACTCGGCAGCTCTGTTCAGGTAAGTGCGTCAGGCCGCTATACCCAGGTGTTTGTCTCAAGCCTGAGCAAGCATCTTGATGCTACCCTGGCTTTGCTCGAAGAGAAGCTTTTCAGGCCGGCTTTTTTAGCTGACGACTTTGCGACACTAAAAGGCCGTCTGATGCAAAGTATGCAGCAGCAACAGAAAAATCCGTCATCACTGGCGGTGCGTGCGCGGGATCTGGTGCTGTTCGGTGAGGACAACCGGGTCAGTTATCCACAGCAGGGCACGCTGGCATCGTTACAGGGGATTACCCTGGACGACGTAAAGGCGTTTTATCAGCGCTATTACAGCCCGGCCAAAGCGAATCTGGTGGCAGTCAGTGATCAGTCTCCGGAGCGGCTGGTGGCGGCGCTGGACTTCCTGTCTGAATGGCAGGGCCCCGACTATGCCTTTGCGGACTATGCGCCGTTTCCGTCGTATGACGGCCGGCGGATCATCCTGATTGACAGTCCCGGGGCCGTTCAGTCTGCGATTTATGTGGTCAGGCGGGCGTTGCCGTTTGACGCTACCGGCGACTATTTCAAAGCCAGACTGGCTAACTTCCCGTTTGGCGGCGCCTTTAACAGTCGGATAAACCTGGAACTGCGTGAAAAGCAGGGGATCACCTATGCCGCCAACAGTGCCTTTATAGGCGGTAAAACGCTGGGCTGGTTTGAGGTGGCGACGGACGTGGGTCGTGACCATACCGCTACCGCAATTCGCACGATTTTTTCTGAGCTTGAAAAGTATCAGCAGTCCGGGATGACCAGTGAAGAACTTGCGTTTATGAAAAATGCCTTCACATTAAGTGATGCGCTGGAATATGAAACACCCGGCAGTAAAGCAGGGTTCCTGCGCCAGTTACTGGCGTATGATTTGCCGGATGACTACCGGGCCAGGCAGTTGGCTCTGATCAATGAGGCCTCACTGGACAGCGTCAATGCGGTAATCAGGCAGCAGTTTGCCAGCGATAATATGCAGGTGATTGTTGTCGGGGATAAAGCGACGATCACCGGTCAGTTGAATTCGCTGGGAATTCCGGTAGAAGAACGAACGCTTCCCGATGAGCGTGTAAACACAGTAAACTGATCGACGGGTCTGATCAGTATAAACGTGTCACCCCGATGTTTGGGTGACATCATCATCTTTACAGCAACGGTGCTGATAGCCATGCCAGCTATCAGCGCGCATCATGGATTTCAACATTGACAGCACAGACAATCAGTTTTGAAGACAACATTCAGGCGCTCAGTTCTCCCGCTTTTCTTGCGACCCTGACCGGGATCCGCCGCGGGGTTGAGCGAGAGGCGCTGCGCATTAATCACAACGGAACCCTGGCGAAAACGCCACATCCGGTCGCCCTGGGATCGGCGCTTACACACGACTCTATCACTACCGACTTTTCAGAGTCTCTGCTGGAATTCATTACGCCGCCAGAACCCAACATCAACACCACGATTGAGCAACTGTTCGATATTCATAAGTTCGTCCATGACAACATTGGCGAAGAATGGCTCTGGCCAATGAGCATGCCCTGCTTCATTGAAAATGAAGACGAGATTCCGATTGCCTACTTTGGTGAGTCGAATGTCGGAAAAATGAAGCGGGTATACCGGATTGGTCTGAAAAACCGCTATGGCAGCATGATGCAGGCGATTGCCGGCGTTCATTTTAACTTCTCATTGCCGGACGCTTTCTGGTCATTGTGGGCGGCCCATCAGGGCAGCGTTCATTCGCAGGAGCAGGTATCCGCCGATTATCTGTCGCTTATCCGGAACTACCGGCGTTTTTGCTGGCTAATTCCGTATCTGTATGGTGCATCGCCTTCGTTGTGTGGTTCGTTTCTCAGGGGCAAGCCGCACTCGCTCAATTTTGAAAAAGTGGGTAAGGGCACGCTGTATCTGCCTTATGCTACTTCGCTGAGAATGAGTGATTTGGGCTATACCAGTGCCGAACAGGCGTCGCTGAAAATCTGTTATAACTCGCTGGATAATTACGTAACGCTGCTGCGCAAGGCGATGGAGACACCGTCAACCCGTTTTTCTGAATTCGCCGCCGGTGAGGAGGGAAACTATCAGCAGCTCAGTAAGAATATTCTGCAGATTGAAAACGAACTGTATTCACCTATTCGTCCAAAACAGCCGACATTATCCATGGAGAAACCCACCGACGCACTGGTCAGGCGCGGTATCAGCTACATCGAAGTCAGGGCGCTGGATGTTGATCCCTTCTCTGCCGTCGGCGTGAGTGCAGGGCAAAGCCGTTTTCTGGACGTGTTCCTGCTTGCCTGCCTGCTGATGCCCAGCGACCTGCTGGATGAAGCACAGATACGCGAAGCGGGTGAGAACCTCAGGCGTGTGGTGCTCGAAGGCCGCAAGCCAGGTCTCATCCTGGTTGATAACGGAAAAGACCGCCTGTTTTCTGACTGGGCTGAGCACCTGTTCAGCTATTTCCGTAAGGTAGCGACGTTGCTCGATAATGCACATGGCGGGCAGGCCTATTCTGATGCCGTTGAGGCAGAGTGGGCTAAAGTGGCCGACCCTGCCGTGACACCGTCAGGTAAAGTGCTTGGCCACCTGCTCGGCAATAACATGGACAACGGGGCACTTGGGTTGTCACTGGCACAACAGTATAAAAATGCGTTTGATGACTGGCATTACCAGCATCAGTCTGCAGACGACTTTGCCCTGGCGGCAGAAACATCGCTGGCGGCGCAGCGTGATGTGGAATCGCATGATGAGAAAGACTTTGATACCTTTATCAGAGCGTATTTCGCTGAGCCGCCAGCCAAAAAAAATGCCTGACCAGGCAGGTCAGGCATCAAGGGTTCCAGGGAAACACACATTACTAGAACAATTAGTTGGACACGTCATGTGGGAAAAGTTCAAAAAAAAGCGCAGATTTTTATTCGGTCTGGTTACCGCCCTGACTGTCACACTGTGTGGATGTGCCACCACGCCACCGTCTGACAGCAGTAATCTGTGCAAGATTTTTTACGAAAAGGAAGACTGGTACGATGCGGCGGCTGATGCCCGGGATAAATGGGGCGTGCCCATCCATGTGCCAATGGCCATGATGTACCAGGAAAGCTCGTTTCGTCATGATGCGCTGCCGCCTAAGGACTATGTGTTTTTTGGCCTGATCCCCTGGGGCCGGGTGAGTTCCGCTTACGGTTACTCGCAGGCAAAAACGCCGACCTGGTCTGACTATATTCGGGAAACCGGCAACAGTGGGGCTGACCGCGACGATTTTGATGATGCCATCGACTTTATGGGCTGGTTTATCTACAAAACCCATAAAATTAACGGGGTGTCGAAATGGGACGCTTACGCCCAGTATCTGAATTATCACGAAGGTTGGGGTGGCTATCGTCGCAAGACATACAACAAAAAGGCGTGGCTGAAGAAAGTCGCCGGTAAGGTCAAAGCTCGCTCGTTACGCTATGCGACACAACTAAAATCCTGCGAAGAAGACCTGTCAAAAAGCTGGTTCTGGAAGCTGTTCACCTGATAATCATCAGAAAAAAAGCACGGGGTGAATACACCCCGTGCACAGACGCAAAGCCAAGACCGTTATAAGCCTGCGTCCAACAGGCAGGTATTACAATAATCTAAATGAGAATTATTATCAAATAACTTTTTGCTAATCCCCCCGCTTTTTTGATCTGGATCAGTATTAACGACGGGCCCCGTTATAAACGTTGATTCAGATCAGTATTCCTCAGCACACAGCGCGCATACTTAGCCTGTAGACACAAAACACAGGAGACACGCTATGTTGATGAGCATGCTTTCAGATCCCGTCGTGTGGGGCTCACTGCTTGGAATTGCGATTATTGTTGGAATGATGGGGTATTACACCTATCTGTTTATGCACAACAGCGCAGACCACGACAAGTAACCGTTCCCAGCCTGGCGGCAGGAGCTTAGCGGTGCAGATCAGGCTCAGCAGTTTCAATCAGTACCAGTAACGCTCCTTGTCCGCCATACTCCAGAGGCGCCTGGTGGAAGGCCATTACGTGGGGATGCTGAACCAGATAGTGCGGTAGCGCCTGCTTGAGGATCCCTTTGCCCAGGCCATGCATCACCGACACGCAATCGATATTTTCTTTTCTTGCGGTAAACAGCAACGCGGCCAGTTCTGCTTTCGCTGCCTCCCTGGTCAGGCCGTGTAAATCAAGTACCAGCTCCGGATAATAATCACCGCGTCTGAGACGCTTCAGCGCATGGGTCGGCACGTCCTGCCGGCAGTACCTCACCGGCCCCTCTGCCGGTAACGTTGCTTCATACATGTCTGAAAAGCTGAATGTTGCGTTCAGTTGCCGATCCGACGCACGGTTAACGCTGGTACTGCGTGCCTGATGGCGCTTTTGTCTGAGCCGTTGTGATGGCGTCTGGCTGACAGTGTCCTGAGTCAGTGGTGTCACCCCAGATACAGCCTCCCGGAACAGGTCTTCAGGCCCTGTGTCGGGTAAATCCTGTGGCGGTGTCTGTGACAGCACTTTTTTCAGCTTTTTCAGATCAGACTTCATGGCAGCAAGCAGTAAATTAACCTTGGGTGCGAACGCGAACTTTGGGTATGATACCAGTTTTACCAATGCCAATGTACTGACGAGGCTATGACAGATAAATTCTACCTGCAGGAAGCGATTGATGACCTGCACACCATGCTGGATATGACACGCTGGGCAACCAGCCGGTTTAACGATGCCGCCCTGTATTTTGGCCACGGTACCGACAATGCCTGGGATGAAGCGGTCAGTCTGGTATTACAGGCGCTGCATCTGCCGCAGGACATGCCTGTACAAACCGGCGATCAGTTGTTTGCGTCGCGACTGACCCATTCTGAACGGGAGAAAATTGCGGAACTGGTGTTAAAACGGGTTCAGACCCGCATGCCGCTGCCGTACATTACCCACCAGGCGTGGTTCTGTGATTTACCCTTTTACGTTGATGAGCGGGTGTTAATACCACGCTCTCCGTTTGCCGAACTGATTAAAAAGCGCTTCACACCGCACCTGAGTAACGCACCTCAGCATGTTCTGGATATGTGTACCGGCGGAGGCTGTATTGCTATCGCGCTGGCCTATGCGTTTGATGAAGCGCAGGTAGATGCTGTGGACATCAGCCAGGACGCACTGGATGTTGCTGAAATGAATATCCAGGAACATCAGCTGAGTCACCGTGTGTACCCGATTGCTTCTGATTTATTCAGTGGTCTGGCAGGCCAGCAATATGACCTGATTGTCTCTAATCCGCCGTATGTGGATGCCCAAGACATGGCAGATTTACCGGACGAATATCACCATGAGCCTGAGCTCGCTCTTGCCGCAGGGGAGGATGGTCTGGATTTGGTTGAACAAATTCTGCGCGAGGCACCGGCGCACCTGACAGATCAGGGCTGGCTATTTGTCGAGGTTGGCAACAGTGAAGTTCACATGCAACACCGTTTCCCAGGGCTTGAGCTTGACTGGCTGGAATTCGAAAATGGTGGTCACGGTATTTTTGCTGTGTCTAAATCGGCACTTCAGTCTTATTTTTCAGCATAAAACGGTAAAACAACATTATGCCCGGTAACACATTTGGAAAAGCGTTTACGGTAACCACATTTGGTGAAAGTCATGGTATTGCCATTGGTGGCGTCGTCGATGGCTGTCCGCCAGGACTCGAACTCAGCGAGGCGGACCTGCAGGGCGATTTGGATCGCAGAAAACCCGGTACCTCACGCTACACTACCGCGCGCCGTGAAGATGATGAAGTTCAAATCCTGTCGGGCGTGTTTGAGGGAAAAACGACAGGAACGAGTATTGGCTTGCTGATAAAAAATAAGGATCAGCGCAGCCAGGATTACTCGACAATCGCAGACCGTTTCCGCCCGGGGCATGCGGACTACACGTATCAGCAAAAATACGGCGCGCGTGACTACCGTGGTGGTGGACGCTCATCTGCCCGGGAAACCGCGATCCGTGTCGCGGCCGGAGGGATTGCGAAAAAATACCTGAAGCAGACACTGGGCATTGAGATCCACGGTTACCTTTCGCAACTTGGCCCGGTCACGGTGAATACCGTGGATCATTCAGTGACCAACACCAATCCCTTCTTCTGTCCGGATCCGTCGAAACTGGACGCGCTCGATGCGTACATGCGAGAGCTGAAAAAATCCGGTGACAGTGTTGGCGCCAAAGTCTCTGTGGTGGCCACCAACATGCCGGTCGGGCTGGGTGAACCGGTTTTCGACCGCCTCGATGCGGATATCGCCTACGCCATGATGGGGATCAACGCGGTTAAAGGTGTCGAAATTGGCGACGGTTTTGATGTGGTTGAGCAAAAGGGCAGTGAGCACCGCGATGAACTGACGCCCGAAGGATTCGCCAGTAACCATGCCGGCGGGGTACTCGGCGGTATCTCCAGCGGCCAGGATCTGATTGTGCATATGGCATTAAAACCTACCTCGAGTATTTCGGTGTCAGGTAATACCATCACCACATCAGGAGAAGCGACGGATATCGTGACCAAAGGCAGGCACGACCCCTGTGTTGGGATCCGCGCCGTTCCTATCGCTGAAGCCATGCTGGCACTGGTACTGATGGATCATGTGCTGAGAAACCGGGCACAGAATGCTGGTGTGACATCTGACACGCCGGTGATTAAGGGACAGCGTTAAACCACACGCCGCACCGGCCGGTGTGGCGTTACTTTTTCTCTGGGCGACGGCACTCGGCAATCAGCTCCACCGTTTCCCCCTGCTGCTGTTCAAGCCGAACATCAAACTTCCATAAACGCTGCAGGTGCTTCATGACGTCGTCTTTGGATTCGGCCAGCGGAATGTCGTTATGGGGAATGTAACGCAGTGTCAATGCGCGGTCGCCGCGAACGTCAACGTTATAAACCTGAATGTTGGGCTCAAGATTACTCAGATTGTACTGGGCTGACAGCGTCTCCCGGATACGCCGATAGCCCTGCTCATCGTGGATAGCGCTCACGCTGACGTAGGGATTGTCACTGTCATCGTCTACCGCAAACAGCCTGAAATCACGGATGAGTTTGGGTGACAAAAACTGGCTGATGAAGCTCTCATCCTTAAAATTCTGCATTGCAAAGTGCACGGTCTCCAGCCAGTCTCGCCCGGCAATCTCTGGCATGTAGCGTTTATCTTCCTCGCTCGGATGTTCACACATACGGCGAATATCCATGAACATATTGAAGCCCAGTGCGTAAGGATTGATGCCCGAGTAATACGGGCTGTTATAGTCCGGCTGCATCACCACGCTGGAGTGGCTGTGCAGAAACTCCAGCATAAACCGGTCGGTCAGTTTGCCTTCATCGTAGAGCTGGTTGAGTATGTTGTAGTGCCAGAAGCAGGCCCAGCCCTCATTCATGACCTGTGTCTGTTTTTGCGGGTAGAAATACTGGGATACCTTGCGGACGATGCGAACAATTTCGCGTTGCCATGGTTCAAGCAGCGGTGCATTTTTTTCGATGAAGTAAAGCAGGTTTTCCTGTGGCTCAGACGGAAACCGCCGCTCTGCCGGGGAGTTTGATGCCGCAGAATGCGGCAGGGTACGCCAGAGATCATTGACCTGTGACTGCAGATATTGCTCGCGTTCTTTCTGGCGCGACTTTTCTTCTTCCAGCGACAGTTTTTGCGGCCGTTTATAGCGGTCCACGCCATAATTCATCAGGGCGTGACAGGAATCCAGTACGTCCTCCACGTCCTCCACACCGTATTTCTGCTCGCAGCGGGCAATATAGTTTTTCGCGAAGACCAGGTAATCGATGATGGAGTCGGCATCAGTCCAGGTTTTGAACAGATAGTTACCTTTGAAAAAGGAATTGTGTCCATAACAGGCATGGGCCATGACCAGTGCCTGCATGGTGACCGTGTTCTCTTCCATCAGGTAGGCAATACACGGGTTGGAGTTGATAACGATTTCATAGGCCAGGCCCATGTGGCCGCGCTTGTACTGTTGCTCTGTCTGAATAAACTTTTTGCCAAATGACCAGTGGGTATAGTGTATCGGCATGCCAATACTGGCGTAGGCATCCATCATCTGCTCCGCCGTAATGACCTCGATCTGGTTGGGATAAGTATCCAGTTGAAAATGCCGTGCCACCCGATCAATTTCTGCTTCGTAGTCGGCCAGCAGGTCAAACGTCCAGTCCGGCCCGTCGTTAAGGCAGCCGTTGTCGGCTTTTTTACGCGCTGGCATGGCGACCTCCCTGAGCGTCGGTGTGGCCGGACTTTTTAAACAGCTCGCGAAAAACCGGATAAATATCGCTGACCTGCTGTATATGACTGACCACAAAATTGGGGTGTGTTTCAGCCACTGAGGCGTATTCGCGCCACAGACTCTGGTGTTGCCGTTCAGTAATCTCAATATAGGCAAAATAACGTGTCACCGGCAGCAGTCGCTTCAACAGAATGTCACGGCACTGCGGCGAGTCGTCTGCCCAGTTGTCGCCATCTGACGCCTGCGCCGCATAGATATTCCAGTCACTGGCGCTATATCGGGCCTGTATGATCTCGTCCATTAGCTTAAGTGCACTGGAAACAATGGTACCGCCGGTTTCCTGAGAATAAAAAAACTCCTCTTCATCCACTTCTTTTGCCTGTGTGTGATGTCGGATGTAAACCACCTCAACATTCTTATAAGTGCGGGTAAGAAACAGATAAAGCAGAATATAAAAGCGCTTCGCCATCTCTTTGGTTGCCTGGTCCATTGAGCCGGAGACATCCATCAGACAAAACATCACCGCTTTGCTGGTAGGGACGGGCCGGCGTGCGTAGTTTTTGAAGCGCAGGTCAAAGCTGTCAATGAACGGCACGCGGGCAATTTTTTCTTTTAGCGTGGCAATGTCTTTTTTTAAAACAAGTAGCTCTGATTCGGCAGTGTCAGGAGTCTGCTCCCGCTCTGCCAGCGCCTCCTCCAGAGCACGGAGCTCTCGTCTGGCACTGCCGGTCAGCGCCAGACGGCGCGCCATCGCGCCTTTTAGTGAACGAACAACATCAAGGTTACTGGGCACGCCATCGGTCTGATAACCCGCCCGGTATGTTTCATGCTGAACGACGTGATCATACTGGGTGCGTTTGAGGTTGGGCAGCGCCAGGTCATCAAAAAGCAGATCGAGATACTCGTCACGTGAGAGCGAGAAAACAAAGTCGTCCTGTCCTTCGCCATTGTCACTGGCATCGCCCTGACCACTTCCCTGGCCTTGTCCTGCTGGTGGCCGGTCTATTCGGTCACCCGTAGTAAACTGATCGTTACCAGGATGGATAACACTGCGCTTTCCGCCTTTACCGGTATGAAAGATCGGCTCCCGAATGTCCCTTGAGGGGATGCTGACATCTTCGCCGGACTCGAGATCTGTCACCGAACGCTTGCTGATTGCATCGGAGACGGCACGCTTTATCTGCTCTTTGTAACGCCGGATAAAGCGCTGCCGGTTGACTGTACTCTTGCCCTTACTGTTTAAGCGTCGGTCGATGAAGTGCGCCATAAGCTACTGCCTTATCACTGCTTACGACGCTTTACGGACGCGTAAGTACCATTCACACAGCAATCTGACCTGTTTCTGCGTATAGCCTTTTTCCTTCATACGATTAACAAAGTCATCGTGCTTTTTCTTGTCTTCTGACGAGCCTTTGGTGTTGAACGAAATAACCGGCAGGAGATCTTCGGTATTGGAAAACATTTTTTTCTCAATCACGGTGCGCAGTTTTTCATAACTGGTCCAGGCCGGATTTTTGCCACCATTATTCGCGCGCGCCCGCAGTACAAAATTCACGATTTCATTGCGGAAATCTTTCGGATTGCTGATGCCTGCCGGTTTTTCAGTTTTTTCCAGCTCTGCATTCAGTGAGGCGCGGTCGAACAGCTGTCCGGTTTCCGGATCCCGGTATTCCTGATCCTGGATCCAGAAATCTGCATAGGTGACATAGCGGTCGAACAGGTTTTGTCCGTATTCTGAATAGGACTCCAGATAGGCTGTCTGGATTTCCTTGCCAATGAATTCGACATAACGCGGGATAAGGTAACCTTTCAGAAATTCTTTGTAGCGCTCTGCGGTCTCCGGTGGAAACTGTTCGCGCTCAATTTGGCGCTCCAACACATAAAAGAGATGCACCGGATTAGCGGCAACTTCCTGATGATCAAAGTTAAACACCCGCGACAAAATTTTAAACGCGAAGCGCGTTGACAGGCCTTCCATCCCTTCATCGACCCCGGCGTAGTCGCGGTATTCCTGATACGACTTGGCTTTGGGGTCGGTGTCTTTCAGGCTTTCGCCGTCATATACCCGCATCTTCGAATAGATACTTGAGTTTTCCGGTTCCTTAAGGCGTGACAGCACACTGAACTGCGCCAGACACTCGAGCGTATCCGGGGCGCAGGGCGCGCCGCTTAATTCACTGCCGTCCAGTAGTTTGCGGTAGATTCTGATTTCTTCCGAGACCCGCAGACAGTACGGCACTTTTACGATATAAACGCGGTCAAGAAAGGCCTCATTATTTTTATTGTTTCTGAATGTCTGCCATTCGGACTCATTGGAATGTGCGAGAATCAGACCGTCAAACGGCAACGCCGAAAAGCCCTCGGTCGGATTATAGTTTCCTTCCTGGGTAGCGGTCAGAAGTGGATGGAGCACCTTGATCGGCGCCTTGAACATCTCAACAAACTCCATCAGCCCCTGATTAGCCTTGCACAGCGAGCCGGAATAACTGTATGCATCCGGATCATTCTGGGCAAATTGCTCAAGACGGCGAATATCCACTTTGCCGACCAGCGATGAGATATCCTGATTGTTTTCGTCGCCCGGCTCGGTTTTTGCGATACCGACCTGGTCAAGTACTGACGGGTAAACGCGTACCACCTTAAACTGGCTGATGTCCCCATTAAATTCATGCAGTCTTTTGCGCACCCAGGGAGACATGATGGTTTTCAGGTAGCGACCGGGGATACCGTATTCCTGTTCAAGCAGATGACCGTCTTCATGAGCATCAAACAGGCAAAACGGGTGGTCATTGACCGGAGACCCTTTCAATATATAAATAGGGACCCGTTGCATTAGTTCTTTCAGGCGTTCAGCCAGTGAGGACTTACCGCCACCGACCGGGCCGAGCAGGTATAAAATTTGTTTTTTTTCCTCGAGTCCCTGCGCCGCATGACGAAGGTATGACACGATTTGTTCAATGGCCTCTTCCATGCCATAAAATTCATTAAATGCGGGGTAGCGGGCAATGACCCGGTTGGAAAATAATCGGCTTAGCGCAGGGTCGGTTGATGTATCTACCATTTCCGGCTCACCAATAGCCTGAAGCAGTCGTTCTGCAGCATTGGCATAGGCCATCGGATCGGTTTTGCAGATATCCAGAAATTCTGCAATGGTAAATTCTTCCTGTTTACGCTCCTCGTATCGGTGTTGGTAATGTTCGAAAATACCCATACTTACCTCTGAGAAAAAACGGTTGCCCGTACTTTCAGCTTAGTCGGTATTCAGAAAAATGAGAGTGATTCATCGCAAACACACCGCGGTCCGGCACGCGGTGAGGGAGGAAACAGGCTGCGGGGCCCTGTGTCGTCAGGCGGAGCCTGTCACGTCAGTGGGCATGACATTTTTGTCATCATCCGGCCCGTCAGGACAAAAAAAAGCCCGCAGCGTGGCGGGCTTTGTTACCGGGGTAACCGGCTTATTTTGCAAAGTTTTCGCTGGCGAATTCCCAGTTGACCAGTGCCCAGAAACCTTCCAGGTACTTAGGACGCGCATTGCGATAGTCGATGTAGTACGCGTGCTCCCACAGGTCAACGGTCAGCAGTGGCGTGTGCGCATCGCCAGAGATCGGCGTTTCAGCGTTGCTGGTGTTGACGATGTCCAGCGAACCGTCAGCAGTTTTTACCAGCCAGGTCCAGCTTGAGCCAAAGTTGTTAACGGCTTTGTCATTGAATGCCGCTTTGAAGTCTTCGAATGAGCCCCACTTGGCATTGATGGCATCAGCCAGTGCGCCAGTAGGCTCGCCACCGCCATTCGGGCTCAGGCAGTGCCAGTAGAAGGTGTGGTTCCAGATTTGTGCTGCGTTATTGAAAACACCGCCTTCAGAAGATTTGATAATCTCTTCCAGGCTTTTGTTTTCCAGATCGGTACCTTCTACCAGACCGTTCAGCTTGGTCACGTAGGTTGCGTGGTGCTTACCGTGGTGATAATCCATTGTTTCGGCAGAGATATGTGGTTCCAGAGCATTTTTGTCATAAGGTAATGCTGGTAATTCAAAAGCCATACGAGTCTCCATGTTGGGTTTGGTTATTTTGGTCAGCGCTCCGCGTAGCCGGCCACGCGCTGACACTCGGTCTTGGAATGTAAAATGTAAGGTCTAAATACGATAACTCAATGACATTGTGTTAAAAACTTTTCTTGTCAGAGGAGTTTGCCGGTATTTTAACCAGTGAAAAACAGTAACCTGACAGTTAATAGACATAAAACCGGATTCAAGATCAATCCGTATCTGTCATCGTCATGGAATATTCACCCCACGTATCAGTCTGTGCTAGGATCCGCGCTTGAAAAGTTGGGGGGCAACACCCATATCCTTACAAACTCTTTTGCAATGAGGTTCCAATGGAGAATACAGACGCAACGCCAACGGTAGAGAAAATTAAACAGCAAATCGCTGAGAATCCGATCCTGCTTTACATGAAGGGATCGCCGAAGCTGCCAAGCTGCGGGTTTTCTGCACAGGCCGTGCAGGCGCTGATGTCATGTGGCGAGCCTTTTGCGTACGTGGATATTTTGCAAAATCCGGATATCCGTGCAGAACTGCCAAAGTATGCAAACTGGCCGACCTTCCCCCAGCTATGGGTTGAAGGTGAACTGGTTGGCGGTTGTGACATTATCCTCGAAATGTTTCAGCAAAATGAACTGCAGCCGCTTATCAAAGAAACGGCGGCGAAACAGAACGCGGAATAACTCAATCGAAAAAGCCACCTCCCCGGTGGCTTTTTTTGTGTATGAACCTGCCAAAAAACGACGTGCAATAATCGTTTTTTTAACCTGCCAATAATCTATAGACAAGCCAGAAAATAAAATCCTCTACGGCACGAAAAAAAATAGTAAATTTCCCATAAAGTGTTTGTTTTTTAACTGCCTACGCTCTATAAAAAATGTTGCTGGTGTTAAAAAGTCATCAGTGTTGAAGGTAGTAAAACAACAATATCCCAGTGCATTCGCATCGTCATACTGACGGTGCCAAATGGGAATCAAATCCGGGAAACCATTATGAAAACATCATTGTCATTACTGACGAGACACGTGCGCGGGGTGCTGACTGCATCCGCAGCGGTTACCGTGTTTGCCAGCAACGTAGCGCTGGCACAGGAAACACAGGAGGCGCAAAGCGACGCAAATGCAGCGCCTGAGGTTGTTGAACAGATCGCGGTCGTCGGTACGCGTGCAGCGCCACGCTCGGTGGCAGACTCTGCGGTACCTATCGATATCATCTCTGACGAAGAAATTCGCAGTCAGGGTGCAACAGACATGGTTTCAATGATGCAAACCGTGGTGCCATCATTTAACGTGAATGACCAGCCGATCAACGACGCGTCGACGCTGGTACGTCCGGCTAACCTTCGCGGTATGGCATCAGACCACACGCTGGTGCTGGTAAACGGTAAACGTCGTCATCGTTCTGCGGTCATCACATTCCTGGGCGGTGGTCTGTCGGACGGTGCTCAGGGTCCAGACATTTCAGTGATCCCATCAATGGCGCTCAAGCAGGTGGAAGTGCTGCGTGACGGTGCTGCGGCGCAGTATGGTTCTGACGCCATTGCCGGTGTGGTTAACTTCGTACTGAGAGATGACGCCGAAGGCGGCATGGTAGAAGCGCGTTATGGCTCATATTACGAAGGCGACGGAGACATGATGATGATCTCCGGTAACGTAGGTATGCCGCTGACGGAAGACGGTTTCGTCAACGTTACTGCGGAATACCGTACCGTCGACCCTACCTCACGCAGTGTTCAGCGTGATGACGCTGCCGCGCTGATTGCCGGTGGTAACACGTCGGTGGCGGATCCTGCGCAAATCTGGGGTTCTCCTGAAATTAAGGATGACATCAAGCTGTTTGCTAATCTGGGTCTGCAACTGACAGACAACAGTGAAGCTTACATGTTTGGTAACTATGCCGAGCGTGAAGTAGAAGGCGGTTTTTACTTCCGTAACCCGCATAACCGTGGCGGTGTTAACGATGGTGGAACCGATGAAGACGGCAACCAGCTGTTGCTGGTGGGTGACCTGACCGGTGATATGTCGGGTAACTGTCCGACTGACATCCAGGTTGGTACAAACGTGCTGGAGAACCCGCGTTATATCAACGAAGTAGCCAATAACCCAAACTGCTTTGCATTCAATGAAATTCTGCCAGGCGGTTTCACACCGCGCTTCGGTGGTACAGTGACCGATATGTCACTGGTATTTGGTACCAAAGGGGAGCTGGATAACGAAGTCTCTTACGATGTCAGCGTCAACCTGGGTCGTAACGAAATTGATTTTGCTATCAAAAACACAATTAACCCGTCTTTGGGCCCGGACACGCCGTTTGAATTCAGCCCGGGCAAATATATTCAGCAGGAACAAACGCTGGATATTGACCTGGCCAAACCGTTTGAAGTGGGTCTGTTTGAGCCACTCTATGTTGCGGGTGGCTTCCAGTATCGTCATGAATCCTATGAGAGTGTAGCAGGGGACCCGGCTTCCTATGAGATTGGGCCGCTGGCAACCCAGGGCTTCGGTATTGGTTCTAACGGCTTCCCTGGTCTGGCACCTAACAGCCAGGGCAAGGTATCGCGTCACAACATCGCGCTTTACCTTGATGTTGAAGCGTATGTCACAGAATCACTGATGCTGGCCGGTGCACTGCGTTATGAAGACTTCTCTGACTTTGGTAATACCACCAAAGGTAAGGTTGCCTTCCGCTGGCAGGCATCGGACACCTTTGCGTTCCGTGGTGCGTTCTCAACAGGCTTTAAAGCCCCGACCCTGGGTCAGAGTAACGTACGTAACGTAACCACTGCGTTTGGTACCGACGGTAAATTGATTGACCGTGCGACCCTGCCGCCAACTGATCCTGTTTCACAGCTGAAAGGTGGTGAACAGCTGACACCGGAAGAGTCAGAAAGTATCACGTTTGGTATGGTTGCAGAGTTTGAAAACGGTCTGTTCCTGACAGTTGATTACTACAACATTGAAGTGACTGATCGTATCAGTACCGCGTCAGGTATTGCGCTGACGTCAGACGACATTGCAACCCTGCTTGATCTGGGGATTCGTGATGCATCAAGCTTCTCTGAAATCAGCTTCTTTACCAATGACTTCGACACCACAACAGAAGGTGTGGACATTGTTGCGAACTATTCGATGGATATGATGGGCGGCAGCACCAAGTTCTCGCTGGCGTACAACTGGACATCAACTGAAGTGGACCAGGCCTCAGATAACATTTCTGCTGACCGTATCCACATGCTGGAAGATAACCTGCCAGCGGTTCGTTACAGCCTGACAGCCAACCACACCAATGGTGACTGGCGCGTACTTGGCCGTCTGAACTACTTCGGCAGCATCTTCGAGGACCACCTGGACTCAGGTCTGCCTATCGATAATGTTGGTTCAGAAATCACACTGGATGTTGAAGTGGGTTATAACGTCAGTGATTCGTTCACCATCATTGCGGGTGCGAAAAACGCGCTGGATGAATATCCTGACGTAAACGAGCAGTGGAAAGGCATTGCAGGTTCGTTGTACCCGACCACGTCTCCCATCGGGATCAATGGTGGTTTCTACTACTTAAGAGGTCTTTACACCTTCTAAGCGGAAACCGGAACACAAGGGGGCTTTTGCCCCCTTCTATGGTATAACAGCAACAAGCGTGTCCCCTGTGGCATAGCCTGTAACGAATACGCAACAAAGGCAAACAACGAAAATGTCGAACAAGTCGACACTGACCGAAACCTATCTAAAATACCGAACCCGTCTGATGCGTGCGATAAGCCCGCTGGTCAGCAGGGATGATATTGAAGATATCGTTCAGGAAGCGTACATCAAAAGTTATGAGGCTGAGCTGAAGCAGGAAATTCAGTACGAACGCACGTACATGCTGAAAACGGTGCGAAATCTGGCGTTGAATCACATTTCCAGTGCCGCACAACAACAGAATCAAAACATGGATGACATGGACTCCCTGCCACATGAACTGGTGGGATACAGTCTTGACAAGCATGTTGAAAGTAAAGAGCGGTTTATTCATTTTTGCCGTGCAACAGACAAATTGTCACCCGATGTGAAACGGGTTTTTCTGTTGAAAAAAGTGTATGGCATGCGCCAAAAAGATATAGCAGAGCTGGTAGGGATCAGCGAAAGCACAGTAGAAAAGCATGTCGCAAAAGGGCTAATGCAGTGTGCCCGTTTTCTGGCAGAAGTGTCCGCGGAAAATACGGAATCTTCTTCGTCATATGTAGCTCAGGACATTAAAAAGCAGTAACCATGAATAACGTGCATCAGTTTTCTACGAAAGAAGATATCCAGGAGCAGGCTTATCTGTGGATCAGCCGGCTTGACCGTGGCCTGCGCGACGAAGAAAAAACGCAGCTTGATTTGTGGCTGGCAGAAAGCCAGGCACACCGTAAAACCCTGATGGATGCGGCCAGCCTGTGGGATGACATGAGCGTACTCAATGAACTCAGTGGTCTGTTCCCGCATTCATACAAAAAAGCGGATATGAGCCGTGTCAGGCAGCTTGTCAGCCAGGCGCGCTGGAGCGTGGCTGCCGGGTTTTTGCTGATGGCAGTGGCGGTGGGGCTGATGATAGACACCATGATGGTAGGTAAGCCTGACACGCTGGCACATGCCACACAAAAAATTACTACCGGTGTGGGCGAACAGAAAAACGTGGTGCTGGCCGATGGCTCGACCCTCCACCTGAACACCAATACGGTACTGACGGTTGACTACTCAAACAGCATGCGCTCGCTGGTGCTGCTGCGCGGCGAGGCGCACTTTGATGTGGCGCATGATAAAACCCGGCCGTTTGTGGTGACTGCAGGGGATAATACGGTCACCGCGGTCGGAACGGCGTTTAATATGCAGTATGTGGACGATAATGCGTTTGAGCTGGTGGTCACCGAAGGGAAAGTGCTGGTGAAAGACCGTTTCTCTCCCTACGCCGGTGCATCCTCATTGTTCAGTTCAGAGCCGGTCGCGGACGAAGGGTTGCTGATGTTCGCGGGTGAAAAGGCGAAAGTGAAGGGGGATCTTGAGGATCGGGAAAATCTGTCTAAAACCGACATCGATGATGATCTTGCCTGGCAACAGGGCATGATCGTGTTTAAGGGTGAGCCGCTTGACGCAGTCCTCAGTGAAATAGGCCGCTATACCAAGGTGCGCTTTTCCGTCGAGGATGGCGAACTTCGCAATACGCGGGTGGCGGGATATTTCCGTGTCGGTGATATCGAAGGTCTGCTGGCAGCCCTGAAAAACAGCTTCAGTATTGAACACCAGCGCGTGGGTGAAAATCGTATTATCCTGACGCAGATGCATCAGAGCTAAGCACTTGTTCAGCCTGCGTTATTGCAATTATGAGGCTGGCGATGTCAACAGGATTATGACAGTATAATTAAACCGTTTCATCGTCGTCAGCCAGTGATCATCCCTTGTTCAATTTGTCCGTTCTTCGAATTGCAAACAATGCTGACGTAAACCGCGTCCGGACGGGTGCCGGATATCGGGCTGTTATTTTTCTTTCTCTGCTTCTGCTTACCAGCAGTGTTGTTGCCCAGTCTGCTGATCGCGCCGCGGCTTCGGAGAGCACGTCATCAGGCCGTCCGGCTGACACCTTTCGCTTTGTTATTCCGGCACAGGATGCCAATACCGCACTGACAGAGCTTGCCAAACAGGCTGACACAACCCTGCTGTTTCCTTATGACCTTGCCCGCCGGGTGAGAGTGAATCCATTGGAAGGGGAATTTACCCTTAACGAGGCGTTGCAGAAGTTGCTAAAAGGTACCGAGCTTGCTGTTGTGACTGATGCCTCCGGAAAGCTGAGTATTCGCCCCAAACGACGTGTCAGAGCGGCCGACACCGCCCGCAACGACGATACAGCGAACAACGATAATACAGGCAGTGCCGTTGAGCGCATTGCGGTAGTAGGAACACGCAGTACGCCCCGTAGTGTGGCAGAGTCGCCTGTACCGCTGGATATTCTGTCTCAGGATGCGCTCAGTAATCAGGGGGACAGGGACATGCTGTCCATGCTCAGCGCGATGGTGCCATCACTGAATGTGAATGATCAGCCGATCAACGATGCAACCAGCCTGGTTCGGCCCGCCAACCTTCGCGGCATGGCATCTGATCACACGTTGTTGCTGCTAAACGGCAAGCGACGACATCGTTCAGCCGTGATTACGTTTCTCGGTGGCGGGCTGTCTGACGGTGCGCAGGGGCCGGATATTTCGGTGCTGCCGTCCTATGCACTCAAGCAGGTAGAGGTGCTGCGTGACGGTGCCGCGGCACAATATGGTTCTGACGCCATTGCCGGCGTCATCAACTTTGTGCTTAAAGACGCCAGGGAAGGTGGCAGCGTGTCACTAAGCGGTGGCCAGTTTAACGAAGGAGACGGTGAGTTACTGCAGTTCCAGGGCAACATAGGCCTGCCACTGCAAACAGACGGCTTTGCGAATCTGACGCTGGAATACCGGCAACAACAGGCGACGTCACGGTCGGTTCAGCGCGATGATGCGGCCGCACTTACCGCAGCCGGTAATCCGTATATACAAAACCCGGCGCAGGTCTGGGGCGCGCTGGATATCGATCACGATGTGAAATTTGCGGCCAACCTCGGCTGGGATATTACGCCGGACATCCGCGGGTACGGATTTGCCAACCTTGCACGGCGCGATATTCATGGTGGTTTTTATTATCGCCATCCGCACACCCGTCAGGGCGTGTTTAGTCAGGCGCGCGAGAACGATGGCGCGCTGTCGCTGCTGGTGGCCGATCTTGACGGACTGGGGCAGGGACTAAGTTGTCCGACGATTACTATTCGCGACGGTAATGTGCTCGACGATCCTGCCTACCGACTGATAGCCGATAACCAGACGGCGTTAGGACAAAACTGTTTTGCCTTTAACGAATGGTTCCCGGGCGGATTTACCCCGCGCTTTGGTGGCGTGGTTGAGGACGCCGCGGTATTTGTCGGGATGAAAACCGAACTCGACAGCGGCTGGTCGCTGGAACTGAGTGGCGGAGTCGGTTACTCAGGGATCGATTTTGAGCTCGAGGATACCGTCAACCCATCGCTGGGACCGGCATCACCGACGACATTTTCGCCGGGCAGCGTCAGCCAGGTTGAGCGGACGTTCAACCTCGATTTACGCCGCCTTATCAATACCGTCATGGATGAGCCCGTGAGCATTGCGCTGGGCGCAGAGTGGCGTCGGGAAACGTACTTCCAGCATGCCGGTGATACCGCAAGTTATATTGCCGGTCCGTTTGCTTATGATCCGGTCAGCGGTACCTCGCAGGGGTTTAGTATCGGTTCGAACGGTTTCCCCGGCTACCAGCCGCAATCTGCAGGCCACTGGAGCAGAAACAACTGGGCTCTGTACACCGACATTGAACTGTACCCGCAGCCAGACTGGCAGCTGGGCGTCGCGGTGCGCGTGGAGCATTTTACCGATTTTGGCTCGACATTTGACGGCAAACTGACGTCACGTTACCTGTTGAGTGATGCAGTGGCGCTACGTGGCTCTGTCAGTACGGGGTTTAAAGCACCGACGGTAGGGCAAAGTAATGTGATTAACGTGACCACAGCTTACGGACCAAACGGGCTGGAGGACCAGGCGACACTGCCGCCTACCGACCTGATTTCACAGCAACTGGGTGCCACGCTGCTGACCCCGGAAGAGTCTGTCAATGCCAGTCTGGGCGTGGTATTTCAGCCGTCACCGTCACTGTTAGTGACACTCGATTATTTTGCCATCCGTCTGGTTGACCGCATCAGCACGACATCCGCTATTCCTTTGAGCGAGAATGATATTCGCGTGCTCACATTGCAGGGGCGTCCGGAGGCGGCGTCGTATAATGCCGCGAAATTTTTCACTAATGACTTTGATACGCAGACGCAAGGGCTTGATATTGTTGTCCATTATGAAATGAAAACCGACACCTGGACACATCAGCTTGTGGGGGCGTTTAACTGGACGGATACCGAGGTTGAACGGGTGACCCTTTACCCGGCGGTGGTTGACGGTGAACGGGTATTACAGCCTAACCTGACCGCGCAGCGCATTCGAATGCTCGAAGATAATCTGCCGGCCGTTCGGGGCAGTCTGACACTCACGCAGCACCATCAGCCTGTGACGCTGGTCTGGCGACTGAATCATTATGGTGGCTTTTATGAGGATCATCTGGATGCGTCTGCCGGTTATGACATCGAGAGCGGCAGCACGACGACCGTTGATGCCAATCTGTCCTGGCAGGTCAGCCCGTCGTTACAGCTGACAATTGGCGCAAAAAATGTGTTTGATGCAAGGCCGGATGAAAATCCCTATGCCGGGATTGTCGGGGCCAAGTATCCACCAACATCACCGCTGGGTATCAACGGGGCATTTTACTACGCGTCAACGCAGTGGAACTTTTAGGTAAGGGGAAAGGAGGTTAGCAGACTTCTTTAAACAGGCTTTCGTCGATGATGGTGTCGTCGATTATCTGCTGCGCCATATGAATGCATTTACCGCACTGGCTGCCCAGTTCAAGGTGCTGCCGAAGATCCCGCAGATTTCCCACGCCTTCTTCTTTCACTGCCTGCCGGATGGCTTTGTCGGTTACTCCGAAGCACATACAAACGAACATCTTACACCTCATCTTCTTCAGTGATAATGATAATAGTTGTTATTTGGGTTTAATGCAATCGCTGGATCTTTTTTTTGTGTTGGAAATATGCGCAATGTGATGGGTTTTTCGTCATCAGACCAGATTGTGTCAGTATCGACCTTGTTATTCGTAAATAAGCACCAATAATACTCGTGGGGTTACTCCACCAGAGCCGCGTGCTGCCAGCCATGTTGTTGCATTGCGTCGCACGGCTGTGGTGAATCAAAACAATAATGACCATTAATTGGAGTGTAAAATGAGTGTATTAGTTGGCCGTCCGGCTCCCGACTTTACCGCCGCCGCAGTGAAAGGAAACGGCGAAATTGTTGATGAATTCAACTTTGCAGAAGCGATCAAAGGCAAAAAAGCTGTGCTGTTTTTCTACCCTCTGGACTTTACCTTTGTCTGCCCGTCAGAACTTATTGCGTTCGACAAGCGTTACGAAGAGTTCCAGAAGCGTGGTGTTGAAGTTATCGGCGTGTCTATCGACTCTCAGTTTTCTCACAACGCATGGCGTAACACACCGGTTAACCAGGGCGGTATCGGTCCGGTTAAATACACCCTGGTTGCTGATGTGAAGCATGAAATCTGCCAGGCGTATGATGTTGAGCATCCGGAGGCCGGTGTGGCATTCCGTGGCTCTTTCCTGATTGACGAAGAAGGTATGGTTCGTCACCAGGTTGTTAACGACCTGCCACTGGGTCGTAACATCGATGAAATGCTGCGTATGGTTGACGCGCTGGCGTTCCATGAAGAGCACGGTGAAGTTTGTCCGGCAGGCTGGACAGAAGGTAAATCAGGTATGGATGCCTCTCCGGAAGGTGTGGCTAAGTACCTGGCAGAGGAAGCGGACAAGCTGTAAGCGTCCTGTAGATACGAAAAGCCCGGCTGATGCCGGGCTTTTTTATATGCAAGGGGAGTCAGTCTGACTCTGGCGCCGGCAGCGGCCAGCCCCCCAGTGATTTATAGCGATTGACGATATAACAGAATAACTCGGTGGTTTTTTGTGCGTCGTACAGTGCGCTGTGCGCTTCTTTTTGATCGAATTCAATGCCTGCCGCGCGACAGGCTTTAACAAGAACCGTCTGACCCACCGCCAGGCCAGCCAGTGTCGTCGTATCAAACGAGACGAATGGATGGAAAGGGGAGCGTTTGATATTGCAGCGCTCGATGGCTGCATTAACAAATCCCTGATCGAACGTTGCGTTGTGTGCGACGATCACAGAACGCTGACAGTCTGCCGCTTTTTGCGCTTTGCGTACGCCTTTGCACAGTGCTTTCATTGCCTCGCTCTCAGCGATAGCACCGCGCAGCGCGCAGTGAGGATCGATGCCATTAAACTCCAGTGCAGCGGGTTCAAGGTTTGCACCTTCAAAGGGGGTAATATGATGATGAAACGTCTGATCGGGCACCAGAATGCCTTGCTCATCCATTTTTACCGTCACCGCTGCAATTTCCAGCAGGGCATCGGTAGCTGCGTTGAACCCCGCTGTTTCAACGTCAATGATGACCGGGAAATAGCCTCTGAATCTGGCGGATAACGTGTTGGTTTTTTCAGGCATATAACTCTTACGTTGGTGGCTGTGATAACAGGCGTCGTTTACACGGCGCGAGAGCCGGCAATTATTACAGGTTCGTCCGGAAGTATCCAGCCCGCACGGGCTGGCGAACCGGCGCAGAACACATTAAACTTTTCTGACCAGAAGACGATAACCAGAGAGTGCAGGAAAAAAACTGCACTGGTTTCATATCGTCAAGAAGTGAAGGGCTACATCCGTGATAATCAGAACGCTGCTAGTAGGAACCGTAATTTTCAGTACTGCTGTATCGGCCTCCATGCGTCAGTACGCTGCGCCGGTAGAGTCATCTGACTGGGCTGTCAGTCGTGACGGACGTTTGCAGTGTACGTTATCGCACAGTGTACCGGGTTACGGTGACGCCCTGTTTACCAGTGTCGCATCCAAGCAGCTCAACATGGAGTTTGAACTGGATATGCGCCTGTTACCGAAGCGCTTCGGTGTTGCCGCAGTGTATTCGGTGCCGCCAACCTGGATGCCAGGCAAAGTGCCTAAGCCCATTGCCGATATGACGTTACGTACCCAGTACAACGGTGATCTGCCAGAGACCGCCGCCTGGACCATGCTCTCAGAACTGGAAAAAGGCTACTGGCCAACGATTTTCTATCAGGACTGGTATAACCGCTACGACAAAGTCAGTGTCGCACTGAATGCGAGTAATTTTACGCCGTCCTACCGTGCCTTTATAGACTGCGTCTCCAACCTGCTGCCATACAGTTTTGAGGACATCGCCTACACCGTACTGTCTTATGAGAAGAACAGCACGGAACTCACCAAATATGCAGAGAAACGGCTCAGTATGATTGGCGAATACCTTAAACAGGACAGCGATCTTGAACTGGTCCTGCTTGATGGCTACACCGACAGTTATGGTGGTCGCTGGAACAATGAGCAGTTATCCATTCGCCGGGCGAATCAGGTTAAAGACTACCTGACCTCGATGGGGGTGCCTGCAGATCGCATTGAGGTCACGGGCCACGGTGAGAAGCGTCACATCGCACCCAACAACACCAGCGACGCGCGCGCGCAGAACCGCCGGGTTGTGGTCAGACTGTCTAAGTCCTGAGCCAGTCAGGGAGACGGCGCAGAAACCTGCTCAAGCAGAGTCATGATGGGCGGCACCTGATCGGTGAAAATCCCGTCAATACCAAACTGGCTGATAAGCACGCCAAGTAGCGCGCCCGCATCGATATCGGCTGGCAGTACGTCGTGACGATAGGTGTAAGGGTGAAGCAGCAGACCTTGTTTGTTGGCCTCATTCACCCATGCCGGCGGCACAGGCGTCTCGTTTAGCCCTGATGGCAGCATGGTAACTAAAGCCGGTCCAATGCCATTGACCAGCCCGGTCAGGCCCTGAATACCTTCTGGTGTGCGATAGACGTCGTAGTCCTTACCGATGCCAATCAGGAAAACCAGCTGACCGGTATAGCCGAATTCCTGTCGTAGTCGCCTGATCTCAGCAAAATCAAAGCACTGAAGAAACAGCCTGGCATTGGCAGACAGCAGGTCAAAACGCTTTACAGTATCCAGCACTATGGCGCTGATGTCCTGTCCGTGCTTTTTATGGAATGCGGGCGATTTTATCTCAATGTAGAAGCCAATCTCGGTGTTGCGCAGCCGGTTCAGCTCCTGAATCAGCTGAATGTGTTCATCCAGTGTGGCGATGCGCAAATCAACGCCGGTCGCGCTAAAACGGTGAGGGAACACGGGTTTGCCCTGCGGGTTAGTGCGCTCGTGGACGCGCAGGGTTTTCAGCTCGGCGAGGGTAAAATCGATCACATAAAAGCGTTCGTCTTCCCTGGCGCGGTCCGGGAAGACCTCTTCCACGTTAGTCACCGTTTCCAGATGAATGTCATGCAGCACAACGGGTTTACCGTCTTTACTCAGCACCACGTCCTGCTCAATATAGTCGGGCATCTGTGCGTGGGCCAGTGCGGCCGCTACCAGCGTATGCTCTGGTAGAAAGCCTGACGCGCCCCGGTGTGCAATGATGTCAAATGCGCTGGATGAAAAAGAACATACGAGCGCAAAGACGGCAAAAATTTGACCTGCCCTGGTCTTCCTGCCGGTCATTATGCCTTGGTCTCAATCAGCTCAATGGCATAACCATCCGGATCGCGGACAAACGCGATAACGGTTTTTCCGCCCTTTACCGGCCCTGGCTTTCGGTACACATCTGCACCTTTCGCCTCCAGGTGTTCGCAAAACGTATAGATATCATCAACGGCGAAAGCAACGTGCCCGTATGCGTTCCCTTTATCATAGGTATGATCGCCCCAGTTGTATGTCAGCTCCAGTACTGCCTGCTCACTTTCATCCGCGTATCCGACGAATGCCAGGGTGTATTCATACTCGGTATTGTCTGATTTACGCAGCAGTTTCATTCCCATCACATCCGTGTAAAAGTGCAGTGAGCGGTCGAGATCTTCAACCCGCAGCATGGTATGCAACATTCGCATAAGTCTCTCCTCAATGGTGTATTAAATCGGCCTGAGGCGTGTCAGCCTAGCAGATTGATTCAACAGGTGGAAACTGACCTTACAGATCAACTTTGTCTTTGTATTCGCACAGATCTTCAATAAGACAGGAGCCACAACGGGGCTTTCTGGCCAGACAGGTATAGCGGCCATGCAGGATAAGCCAATGGTGCACGTCGACTTTAAACTCTTTTGGCACGACTTTGAGTAATTTCTCTTCTACCTTCTCGACGGTTTTCCCCATCGCAAATTTTGTGCGGTTTGAGACACGGAAAATGTGAGTGTCCACCGCAATAGTGGGCCAGCCAAAGGCCGTGTTTAGTACCACATTGGCCGTTTTTCGGCCAACCCCTGGCAGGGCTTCCAGAGCCTCGCGGCTTTCCGGTACTTCACCACCATGCTTATCCAGCAAAATCTGGCTGAGTTTGACCACATTGCTGGCTTTAGAATTAAACAGACCAATGGTTTTGATGTATTCCTTCAGCCCGTCGACGCCCAAATCGACGATGGCCTGTGGCGTGTTCGCGACAGGGAACAGTTTGTCGGTGGCTTTGTTGACACTGACGTCAGTCGCCTGTGCTGACAATGTCACCGCGACCAGCAACTCGAAGGGGGTGGAAAAATTCAGCTCGGTCGTCGGATGTGGATTTGCATCGCGTAACCGGGTCAGGATCTCTTTGCGTTTCGTGTTATTCATAACAGCTCATGCTCATTGCTTCGGTCAGACTCAGCTTTCGGCCGTGACACGCGCACGTTGTGCTTTTTCTTTGGTTTTGGATTCACGTGCTGCCAGTCTGGCGTCGATGGTATTTTTAACGGCAATCAGTAATCCCATACCGAGAAATGCGCCGGGCGGAAGAATGGCCAGAAGAAACGGGGTATCAGTATGAAACAGTGTGATTGTCCAGTCGGTTGCCACTGCACCGAACAGCCGGTCAGCGCCCGCCAGCAGCGTACCGGCACCGAGAATTTCACGTAGGGCACCAAGGATCACCAGCACCAGGGTAAATCCCACTCCCATCATCAGGCCGTCAAACGCAGCGGCACCAGGCTGATTTTTTGATGCAAATGCTTCGGCACGGCCAATAATGGCGCAGTTAGTAACAATCAGCGGGATGAAGATGCCCAGGGCAAGATAGAGTTCGTAAGTAAACGCATTCATCAACAACTGAATGATGGTCACAAAGGCGGCGATGATCATCACAAACACCGGGATCCGGATTTCGTTGCGAACCAGATTTCTGATCAGCGATACCGTGACGTTGCTGCCGATCAGAACCAGGGTAGTGGCAATGCCCAGCCCGAGTCCGTTCACTACCGTGGCAGTCACCGCGAGCAGAGGACACAGCCCCAGTAACTGGACCAGTGCCGGGTTATTTTTCCAAAGTCCCTGCCAGCTTAAATCTTTAAAGTCACTCATTGGATGCCCCCGGGTTGATGCTGCATGCATTATCGGCCTGGGTGAGTGAGTTCTTATTATCAGACACAAACAGTAATGCATTCTTCACGGCACCGACAACCGCTCGCGGTGTGATGGTGGCGCCTGTAAACTGGTCAAAGTCACCGCCGTCCTTTTTTACCTGCCAGGGGATAAGATTGTCCGGGTCAAACTGCCTGCCAGTAAATCCGGTTATCCAGTCACTGACAGCGAGTTCGATTTTATCACCCAGTCCCGGTGTTTCTTTATGGTCAAGCACGCGCACACCCAGCACGTCCATCGTTTTGGAGACACCGACAATTAGCGCAATATTACCGCTGTAACCGTCAGGTGCCGTGGCCTCTACCGCAAATGCCTGTACCTCATTATTTTTAACTGCCAGATACACACGATGCGAAGCGGAGTTACCCAATAGCGGGTCGCTGACCACGGTACAATGCCGGTAAAGCGGTGAATCAAAATAGGTCGTTGGTACTACTTCGGTGAGCACGCCCAGAAGCCGCGCCTGCTTTTTCTCTTCTATTGTGGCCCGGGTACCGTTATAGGTCAGGCTGATCAGCGCGGTGGTTACAATGGCAAACGCTGCCAGCATGCCCCCATTTTTAGAAATCGTAGTTAGCATGGCTTCCTCATTACCTGCGCCGCCCGGTTTGTGCACGGTGACCGTAAGTCCGGGGACGGGTGTAATAATCAATCAGTGGCACGGCCATGTTCATGATGATGACCCCAAATGCAACGGCATCAGGATAGCCGCCAAAGGTGCGGATAATGACAACCCAAAAGCCAATGGCGGCACCGAATACAAGACGACCTTTTGCGGTGGTTGATGCCGAGACCGGATCTGTGGCAATAAAGAAAGCGCCAATCATGACCGCGCCATTAAACAGGTGAAAAACCGGGGACGCGTAGACATCCGCGTTGATAAGATACAAAAACAGTGAGGTAACGGCCACCCCGGCCAGCATGCTGCCCGGAATATGCCAGCTGATCACCCGCTGTTGCAGTAATACCAGTCCACCCGCAAGCCAGGCCAGACTGAGCCAGCCCCAGCCGGTGCCCATGGCATCGAGCAGACCGCCGTCAAAAGAGGCGGTTCGCAGCAATTCTGAGTAGGTCATGCCCTGCGTCAGCCCGGTTTTTACCGTATCCAGTGGTGTTGCCGCGGTAACTCCATCAGCCAGCGTACGTAATTGTGCAACATCATATCCTTCTACGGTAAAGCCAGTAAAAATCAAAGACAGCATGTCGCTGAAACTGGTCGGATGCAGACTTTGGGACTGCACCGGCAGCCATTGTGTCATCGCCGCGGGGAACGAGATGAGCAGGGCGACATAGGCAATCATGGCCGGGTTGAAGATATTAAACCCAAGTCCGCCATAGACCTGCTTCGCGACGGCAATGGCAAATACCGTACCGGTAATCGTCATCCACCAGGGCAGGGACGGCGGAATGCTGACAGCCAGCAACAACGCGGTCAGGACAGCGGAATAATCACTGAGCGTGCGTTCTACCGGACGTTTTCGTAGCCACACGATAACGCCTTCAGTGACAACGGCGGCGACACACGCAAGTAACGCCTGGATAATCACCCCCCAGCCAAACAGAGCCGCATGGGTGATAATGCCTGGTAGCATGGCGTAAATGACCAGACGCATTATCTGGCCAGTGTCACGCTTAACCCGCTGATGTGGTGAACTTGATAAACTTAGCTTCATGATGATTCGTCGTTGTTATCAGAGGTTTTGGCGGCCTTTTTCGCCTTCGCCCGTGCGACGGCGGCGGCAATACGTTGTCGTTTTTCGTCGTCCGCACTACTTGTTGTTTTGCTGCTTTCAGTGTCAGACGTAGTCTCTGCTGCGGCTTTTTTAGCCTTTGCTCTGGCTACGGCCGCGGCGATTTTTTGTTGTTTTTCATCGTCGGTACTCCCGGCAGAAGCTGTAGTCTGACCAGAATCATCCGCTTTATTTTCCCGCGCCGCTTTTTTTGCCTTAGCGCGGGCTATGGCTTGCGCGACACGGGCTTGTTTATCGTCATTCTGCGCAGTTTCAGTCTGGGAAGATTCGGTCTGAATGGACTCGGTCTGAATGGACTCGGTCTGAATGGACTCGGTCTGAATGGACTCGGTCTGAATGGAGTCGGTCTGAACAGATTCTGGCGTTGATGGTGTTTCATCTCGCTGGGCTTTCTTTGCCTTGGCACGCGCAATCGCAGCGGCGACCTGGGCCTTCTTATCTTCAGGTGCCGGTGCTGCCGTGTCTGCCTGCGCTGCCTTTTTCGCTTTGGCTCGCGCCAGTGCGGCTGCCACTTTATCTTTTGTTTCTGCAGGCGCCTGGGATGCGCTTTTCTGACGCGCTTCCTGAGCACGGCGGTGCCGCGCTTCGCGTTCTTGCTTCTCTTGTTCTAAGCGGGCTTTTCGGGCCTCAAAACGCTGTTTTGCTTTTTCTGCTTTATTTCGTTCATCACGTTCCAGCCTGATTGCCGACTTGGCCTGGCGATAATAATGCACCAGCGGGATCTCGCTGGGGCACACATAGGCACAGGCACCGCATTCGATGCAGTCGAACAGGTTATAGTCCTGCGCCTTGTCGTACTCCTTGGCCTTGGCATGCCAGAACATTTGCTGGGGAAGCAGACTGACCGGACAGGCATCAGCGCAGGCGCTGCAGCGAATGCAGGGTCTCTCTGCATCATCGTCAGCCAGTTCGTGCGCCGCGGGCACCAACAGACAGTTGGTAATTTTGACGACCGGAATTGATACGTCGGCCAGGGTAAAGCCCATCATGGGGCCGCCCATAATCACACGGGGGGACGTTTGCTGACCCGGATGGTAGCCAGCATAGTCAAGCAGGTGGCTGACAGGCGTGCCCAGTCTGGCCCAGACATTCCCCGGACGGGTGAGTGCGTCGCCGGTCAGTGTTACAACGCGCTCAATAAGCGGCTTGCCGCTGATAATTGCGTCTGCGACAGCAAAGGCGGTTCCGACGTTAAACATCAGTACGCCGACATCGGCGGGCAGACCATGGCGCGGCACCTCGCGACCGGTGATAACCTGAATTAACTGTTTTTCACCGCCAGCCGGGTATTTGGTCTCAACATCAACAACCCGGTATGCCGCCTTATCCTGACAGGCAACCTTCATCGCCTCAATGGCTTCGGGCTTGTTATCTTCTATCGCGATAATTACGGCTTTGGGCTCAACCAGATGAGAGAGAATGTCAATGCCCTGGCGGATTTGCCAGGCATGCTCACGCATCAGACGATCATCTGCTGAGATATAGGGCTCACACTCGACCCCATTGATAATGAGAAACTCAACTGGCTTGCTGCTCGAGGTTTTGATATGGGTTGGAAAGCCTGCACCGCCCATACCAGAAATACCGGCATTACAAATTGCTTCGACCAGCGTGGCTTTATCGACATGCTGATAATCCGCGATGGGTGTCAGCTCACACCAGCTATCGTGACCGTCTGGACGAATGCTGATACACATTTCTGTCAGGCCACTGGGATGGGCAATAACGTGCGGTGCAATCGCAATAACTTCACCGCTGGTAGGGGCATGTACCGGCACCGCGTAGGGGTTATTGCCTGCGGTCAGCGGCTGGCCTTTTTTTACAACATCACCCACCTCAACAAGGCATGTGCCTTCGCTGCCAACATGTTGCCGCAACGGCAGCGTGATGAGATCAGGCAAGGGCGGGGTAGTTATTGCTGTGGTATTGGACAGCGCTTTTTTGTCGTCAGGGTGAACGCCACCCGGGAATGTCCCGGTTTTACCCTGATTCAGTAAATCAATGATGTGTTCAAAACTGGGAGATAACACGGTCAGGACACCATCTTAATTGGAATGTCACCTTTCGGTGAAGAGGAGAAGTCCCACTTCCATGAGGCTGTTGTTGGCGTGACAGGGACCATATCAATACAGTCTACCGGACACGGATCGACACACAGATCACAGCCGGTGCACTCTTCTGCGATAACCGTATGCATTTGTTTCGCAGCACCTAATATCGCGTCAACCGGACAGGCCTGGATGCACTTCGTACAGCCGATGCACTCATCTTCCCGGATAAATGCCACTTTTTTTACATCTTCCTGGCCGTGGGCATCGTCGAGCGACTTCGGCTCAACGCCCATCAAATCAGCCAGCTTTTTGATGGTTGCTTCACCGCCCGGAGGACATTTATTAATCTCATCCCCCTGCGCGATTGCTTCAGCGTAAGGGCGGCAACCCGGGTAACCACACTGTCCGCACTGGGTCTGCGGCAATATCTCATCAATTTGATCTACCAGTGGGTCGCTTTCAACTCTGAAGCGGATACTGGCGTACCCAAGCAACAAACCAAAGCCCAGCGCCAGCGCGCCAATTGAAATCAGTGCGAATGTCATCATGAGTGGCTGACCAGTCCGCTAAAGCCCATAAAGGCCAGTGACATCAGGCCTGCGGTAATCATGGCAATGGATGCGCCTTTGAATGATACCGGTACATCGGCCGCGGCCAGTCGTTCCCGCATGGAGGCAAACAACACCAGCACCAGAGAAAAACCGAGTGCGGCACCAAAGCCATAAATCAGGCTCTCGGTGAAATTATGCTGCTCGGTAAGATTCAGCAATGCAACGCCGAGAACCGCGCAATTGGTTGTAATGAGCGGCAGGAATATACCCAGCAAGCGATACAGGGTAGGACTGGTTTTGTGAACCACCATTTCGGTGAACTGGACGACCACCGCAATCACCAGAATAAACGCCAGCGTCCGTAGGTAGCCAATACCGAGTGGTGCCAGCAGGTAAGTTTCGACAAGGTAGCTCGATGCTGAGGCCAGTGTTAATACAAACGTGGTTGCCATCGACATACCGATAGCGGTTTCAAGTTTTCCGGATACGCCCATAAACGGGCACAGTCCAAGGAACTTGACCAGAACAAAATTGTTGACCAGTACTGTACCAATAAGAAGTAATAAAAAATCTGTCATGAAACCGAAATTGCCTTGTCGGTGACGGACTATGCTACAAGCCGGCTCACATTCTGGCAGGCTTTAGCTCGAAGACGGCCACTATTATCGCTTGTTGAGCGAAGATTAACAACTTGATTGCAGTAAGGTTATTTCAGGAAAAAGATCAACCGAAGACGACTTTTCGTCGCAGCAATTTCAAATGAGAACACAAAGAACATGAGAAGAGAGGTTGGCTCCCCCTCCCCGACTCGAACGGGGGACCTGCGGATTAACAGTCCGTCGCTCTAACCAACTGAGCTAAGGGGGAATTGCCTTTGAATTGTTTGTATGAAAGTTGGCTCCCCCTCCCCGACTCGAACGGGGGACCTGCGGATTAACAGTCCGTCGCTCTAACCAACTGAGCTAAGGGGGACCTGACTTTCAACGGTGGCGAATATTAAAGACGTACTGGTTTGCTGTCAACAACCTTATTCGTATTTTTATGCTACTTGGATAAAAAATAACTTTTTAATCGTTTTGTGATGAAATAGTGCTCAAAGCGTCAAAAAACATGGTTAATTTATCAGCTAACTGGCTCGGGCCTGCCTGATTAGCGATATCACGGTGTGCGGAAAATCCCTGAAAAATTTTTCTTGAGTTTAGTTCTAAAAAATAAATTTAAAATAACCAAAAGCTATAAATATTCTTTTGACTACTGGTCAAATGTACAGAATTTCATAAATCTGTAACCTGTATGCTTTCATTGTGAGGTTAGTCATTACTTACATAAAATTGTGATCGTTGAGGCCGATCTCGCGTGGTTACTGGCCTTTGGACAGTTATCCACTAAAACTGTGGATAACTGTGTTGATAGTTGTGTTTTTCACTCTGAAATTGTGGCGATCGTCTGATGCAGTTAAGCTGTCTTGTTTCCAGAAATAAAATTAATTTTCAATTTAATCAATGAGATAATTAATATATCTGTGTTTTTCCCGAAATGGCGAATAACTTCACATAGACACTAAAAACCTTGTGTGTTAATGCACGCTGTTCGTATATAAGATACCCGGAACAGGCTGGATCGGCCTCATGGTATTAACATTTTTTTTACTTCTGTCGCCGGCATTTATTTTATCAATGAGCCGGCGTCTGACGACGTAATGGCCAAATTCTTGTCGTTAGGCTGTCAAAAGATTGTCATAAGCGAAACGCGGGTTCTCCGGAGGTAAAAACGAAGGAGAATTGCGGTAATGCCATCGCGATTTATATATAAATGTCATGAATGGAAGATAAATCTCATTTTCTGCACTTTTACAGCTCTACCACCTGTTTTTGCGGCCAGATACGCCAGATGATGATTAAAAGCAATCCGTTGGCATCTTGAGAAGCCGGTATTATCACCACCTTTTTTTTCGTCGCGTTGAGCGTATTGCCATAGCCATCTGGAGGTGGCTGCCTTAGACTACACCGCTATCACAGTTATCCCTGTTCACAGCGTGATATCACGTGTTCAGGCGAAACCAACAAAAGCGCAGCTGCAAGTTGAGAGTGCGAGTGAAGACAACGACCCCACAGCCAAGAAAATCTGACCTCACCGAAGGTGACATAGCCAGTACGCTGAAGCGAATGACCATTCCCATGATTCTGGGCATGGTGATGATGATGAGCTTCGGGCTGATCGATACCTTTTTTGTCAGCCTGTTGGGCACCGAGCAGCTTGCCGCGATCAGTTTTACCTTTCCTGTCACGTTCACTGTGATCAGTCTGAATATTGGCTTAGGCATCGGCACGTCGGCGGTCATCGGCAAGCTGCAGGGAAAACAGAATCATGATTTGTCACAGCGCTATGCAACCGGTGCCCTGATGATCTCACTGATCCTGGTTACTGTGCTCGCAGCGATTGGGCTTGTCACCATGACACCCGTATTCCGGGCGTTGAATGCGACTGAAAACCTGATGCCGTTTATTCATGACTATATGGGGGTCTGGTATTTTTCGAGCGTATTCCTGTCTTTGCCGATGGTCGGCAATAGCGTCCTGAGAGCCTGTGGTGATACCCGTACACCCAGTATTATTATGGCGGCGGGGGGCGGCCTCAATGCACTGCTTGACCCGCTTTTCATTTTTGGCTGGGGGCCCTTTCCTGCAATGGGGATCCAGGGGGCGGCGCTGGCGACGCTGATTGCCTGGATGGTGGGCGCCAGTTGGATCCTCTATGTACTGGCCGTGAAAAAAGGTCTGATGGTACCTCGTCTGTTAACGCTCAGCGAATTACAGGAGAGTGGCAAAGAGATTTTGCGTATCGGCCTGCCGGCGGCCGGTGCGAACATGCTGACGCCAATGGCGGGCGGCGTACTGACTGCAGTGGTAGCTAACTACGGCGCCGAAGCGGTAGCGGCCTGGGGCGTGGGGAACCGGATGGAGTCTATTGCCTGCATCGTGGTACTGGCATTGTCGATGACACTGCCACCTTTTATTAGTCAGAACATGGGGGCCGACAAGCCGCATCGTGTCGCCAGTGCCTATGCCGCCACAATGAAATTTGTACTGGGCTGGCAATTACTGGTTTATCTGGCGCTGTGGCTGTGTTCCCCGCTTATTGCTGCGGCCTTTGCAGAAGAAAAGGCTGTTGCGGAACTGATTCAGCGGTTTTTAATGATTGTTCCTATCGGGTACGGCTTACAGGGCATCATTATTCTGACCAATTCTGCACTGAACGCGATGCACCGGCCAATGTCGGCACTGGTGCTGAGTGTCATCCGCCTGTTTGTCTTTTACGTACCCATCAGCGTACTGGTCAGCCTGGCTTTTGATCTGACCGGTCTGTTTTGGGGCACCGTGGTTGCGAATACGCTAATGGCGTGTCTGTCTTTTACCATTTTCAAACGTGCACTCGCGCACAACGAAGTAAACGCAGAGGGTAAACAACTTCATGAGTAAAGGTTTTGAACTGGTTTCATCGTATAAACCGGCGGGTGATCAGCCCAACGCGATTGAGAAACTTGTTGATGGGCTGGAAAGTGGCCTGGCGGCACAAACACTGCTGGGTGTTACCGGGTCGGGAAAAACCTTCACCATGGCCAACGTTATTCAGCAGGTTCAGCGTCCGACCCTCATCCTGGCGCACAACAAAACACTGGCGGCGCAGCTATACGGAGAAATGAAAGAATTTTTCCCCAACAACGCGGTGGAGTATTTCGTGTCTTATTACGATTACTACCAGCCAGAGGCGTACGTGCCCAGTACTGATACCTTTATAGAGAAAGATGCGTCCATCAATGATCACATTGAACAGATGCGCCTGTCAGCGACCAAAGCCCTGATGGAACGCCGCGATGTTGTGATTGTGGCAAGTGTGTCGGCAATCTATGGTCTGGGTGATCCGGAATCGTATATGAAAATGCTGCTGCACCTGCGTCAGGGCGACACGATGGACCAGCGTGACATTCTGCGTCGTCTGGCCGAGCTGCAGTATAAACGAAACGATTTGGCGTTTGAGCGTGGTACTTTCAGGGTACGCGGTGATGTGATTGATATTTTTCCTGCAGACTCTGAGAAGCAGGCGGTGCGTGTCGAATTGTTTGACGATGAAATCGATAAAATCAGCTTGTTTGATCCGCTGACCGGTGCCGTTGAAAAATCGGTGGTAAGAGCCACCGTGTTCCCGAAGACCCACTATGTTACGCCGCGTGAAAAGATCCTGAATGCGATTGAAGAAATCAAAGACGAACTGAAAGATCGCAAAGCACAGCTACAGTCAGCTAATAAATTGCTTGAAGATCAGCGTCTGACACAGCGCACACAGTTCGACATCGAGATGATGATGGAGCTGGGTTACTGCAACGGTATTGAGAACTACTCCCGGTATCTGTCAGGACGTGCGCCTGGCGAGCCGCCACCGACACTGCTGGATTATTTCCCGGCTGACGGCCTCATGTTTATCGACGAATCACACGTGACCGTATCGCAGGTTGGCGCCATGTATAAAGGTGACCGGTCGCGAAAAGAAACGCTGGTGGAGTATGGTTTTCGTTTGCCGTCTGCGCTGGATAACCGCCCACTCAAATTTGAAGAGTTTGAGCAAACCTGTCCACAAACCATTTATGTGTCGGCAACACCGGGTGACTATGAACTGAAAAAGTCTGACGGTGATGTGGTTGAGCAGGTTGTCAGACCAACGGGGCTGCTGGATCCGGAAATTGAGGTCAGACCGGTGGCGACCCAGGTCGACGATGTACTCTCAGAAATCCGGTTACGGGTAGAACGCGATGAACGAACACTGATCACCACGCTGACCAAGCGGATGGCGGAAGATTTAAGTGAATACTTAAATGAACATGATGTGAAAGTCCGCTATCTGCATTCGGATATTGATACGGTCGAGCGCATTGAAATAATTCGTGACCTGCGACTGGGTAAATTTGATGTTCTGGTTGGGATTAACCTGTTGAGGGAAGGGCTGGATATGCCGGAAGTCTCCCTGGTTGCAATACTTGATGCCGACAAGGAAGGGTTTCTTCGCGCAGAGCGCTCCCTTATCCAGACTATCGGCCGTGCGGCCCGTCACATTAACGGTAAAGCCATTCTGTACGCTGATCAGATCACCAAATCGATGCGCAAGGCGATGGATGAAACGATGCGTCGTCGCGAGAAACAGGATGCCTACAACAAAGCCAATAACCTGACGCCGATGAAGCTTAACAAGCCGATTACCGACATTATGGATGTCGGCGATGGTGCACATCCTGCCGCGGGCAAAGTCAAACTGCGCAAAGTGGCTGAGAAGAAAAAGCAACAACAGGCTGCCAGTGCAACAGAGCTGATGGATCAGATTGCCGAGCTTGAAAAACAGATGTTTGAATACGCCCGGGAACTGGAGTTTGAAAAAGCCGCGTCGTTGCGTGACGACATTGAGGCGTTACGCAAACAGGTGGTAGCGCTTTCATAATCCAGACTGTATGCCATGAAATACCTGATGTGGGCATGGATGCCTGCAAACACACTAAAAATGCCTGACATATCGAAAAAAATCTGATTGTAATCGCAGGCTGACTTGCTATGATGGCAACATTGAGTATCCATAACTATACCTATAAATGGTGCTGCTATGTTAAATCGTCTGCAGGAATCCGATATCAAACTGCTTCGGGTCTTTTATGCGGTGGCCAGCTGTAATGGTTTTACAGCGGCGGAACCGGTACTACGTATGCAAAGGCCGAATATCAGTGCGGCCATCAAAAAGCTCGAAGAGCGTCTGGATCTCGTGTTGTGTCACCGTGGGCGTGGCGGTTTCCAGATGACAAAGGAAGGCGAGGTCGTCTTTCAGGAAACCAAGCGGATCTTCAACGCGTTCGATAACTTCGTGTTCAATCTTAAATCGCTGCACGATGATTATTCTGGTCACATTACCCTGGTGCTGATGGCGGGCCTGCCGTTATCCGTTCACCTGGCGGTCAGTAAAGCCGTTAAGAGCACCATGAAGAAGTTCGACGATATCCACGTCAACATCCAGACCCGTCTTTACAATGAAGTGGAGCACGTCGCGCTGTCCGGCGAATGTCACCTGGTTGTTTCAACGTATGATATGGTCAAGCCCGAGTCAGTGACGTTCCATCCTATCGGAACGTCATGCGCTGGCCGGCTTTACTGTGCGCCGACGCACCCGCTGGCCAAGTACCGCGACTGTGCACTGCCTGCTGACGTGAAAATTGAAGATTATCCGGCAATTGGTATTTCTGGCTTGTCGTCTGCGAATTACATAGAAGATGATCGTCGGCTGGCAATTCAGACATTCTCTGATTCTTATGACGCCGCTATGTCGGCTATGATGACCGGAGAATATGTGGGTTTGCTGCCTGATTATATGGCAAAAGAGCAGGGCGCGAGCCTGGGCCTGGTTCCGATTGCACAAGGCTCACTGTTTAACTTCAGCCACGAAATGTTCGTCATGAACGGCAAGAACACCCGTCTGAACCCGGTGTTACGGCACTGTATTAAAGAACTCAGCTACTTTATTTCAGAAAGTCAGAAAGGATAGTGGTATACCGGCGTCTGCTAAGCAGACGCCGTCAGCCTACTCATACGCCAGAGGATCTGTGGCGTTGTTGTCTCTGAACGCTTCAAGTCGCTCTTCACACGCACCGCATTTACCACAGGCCTTCTCGCGGCCGTTGTAACAGGTCCAGGTTTGTCCGTAGTCCAGCCCCATGTTCAGGCCGTCAGTCAGGATCTCGGTTTTGCTGTTGTGAATATAGGGTGTGACGATATCAACCGGAGTGTAATTGGCAATATGACAAACGTCATTCATTTTCTGAACAAATTCAGGACGACAGTCTGGATAAATCGCATGGTCGCCTGAGTGCGCGCCATAGTAAACCTGGTTGATGTCCAGGCTGACCGCGTAGCCCACCGCAAGCGACAGCAGAATCATATTGCGGTTAGGTACCACCGTCGTCTTCATACTGGGTTCTTCGTAATGCCCCTCAGGAACATCGATGTCTGACGTCAGTGCAGAGCCGCCTACCAGCGAGTTAATCGCACTGATATCGACCACTTTATGTGAGACGCCAAGTCCGGCACAGACACGGGCGGCATAGTCGATTTCTTTTTTATGGCGCTGGCCGTAATCAAAGGTCAGCGCATGAGGCGTTTTGCCTTCCCGGATAGCGCGGTGCAGGACGGTAAACGAATCCATCCCGCCAGAATAAATAACGACGACGTTTTCTGACATAGTAACCAAAGTATTTAAATAATTTACACGGAATTTTATGTGATCCTTGGTAAAATCCCAAGATGCAATTAGTTTGGAGTCCATCTTGTCAGCGTTACCAACGACAACACTAAAAATTAATGAAATGTTCGAGACCATCCAGGGCGAGGGGGCACATACGGGTATTCCGTCTGTCTTTGTACGTCTGCAGGGCTGTCCGGTTGGCTGTCCGTGGTGTGATACAAAGCATACCTGGACATTGGATCCGACATTTCAGACCAGTGCCGACGCCGTGTTGTCGAAGCGCCAGGAGAGCGAGGCGTTTTTCTCCCTTGATGATACGGCACTGCCTGCGTTGCTGACAAAGCAGGGCTATGTGGCCCGGCATATCGTCATTACCGGGGGGGAGCCGTGCATGTATGACCTGCGCGCCGTCACTACGGCATTACACGAGGCCGGTTACACCACACAAATTGAAACCAGTGGCACCTACGAGGTGTTATGTGACCCACGGACCTGGGTAACCGTATCGCCTAAAGTCAATATGAAGGGAGGGATGCCGGTACTCGACAGCGCGCTCAACCGAGCGAATGAGATAAAACATCCGGTCGCCATGGCACGCCATGTGGAGGAGCTGGACGAGCTGCTTGCCCGACATCAGCATCGTGATGACGTTGAAATTTGTCTGCAGCCCATCAGTCAGCAGCCGCGGGCAACCACGCTGGCGGTTGAAACTTGTATTGCCAGAAACTGGCGGTTATCGTTACAGACACATAAATATATCGGCATTGAATAAGGACAAGCATGATGCGTTCATGGGCTGGTAAGACTGCACTCAGGGTAACCACGCTGGTGTTGTTGTTACCTCTAACGCCCTTACTTCAGGCTGCGACCTGGTCGCTGACCTATCCCAGACCGCTCGATGAGCAGGATATGCGCAACGAGTACCCGGTTGCGTTGTTGCAACTGGCGCTGGAGAAAACCGGCGTCAGCTATTCGCTGTCACCGTCTGATCGCATTTTGTTGCAAGGCAAGGCATTACGACAGTTACGTGAAAATCGTGAAGTCAACGTGGTGTGGAGCATGACTGATGTCCAGCGCGAAAAAGATCTGCTGGCAATTCGCATTCCTATCGCTAAGGGCCTGATTGGCTTACGCCTGCCGGTGATAAATCGCCGCCACGCGTCGAAAATAGCGGCGGTGAATGACGCCGCCGGCCTGCGCCAGTTAACCGCAATACAGGGTGAAGAGTGGCCAGACACCAAAATACTGCAGGCCAACGGGTTCAATGTATTAACGGTGCGCGAGTACAACGACGGTTATCACGCACTGGCGCAGAACCGTGGAGACTTCTTTCCGCGTTCAGTGATTGAAGTGACCAGTGAACTGGCGGAAAAAGGGCGCGATGAAGATCTTATCCTCAACGACCGGCTGGCGCTTTATTATCCTTCCGCCATGTATTTTTTTGTTAACCGGGGAAATCCGACGCTCGCAAGGCTGATTGAAACCGGGCTGAAACGCGCAATTAAAGACGGAAGTTTCGATGTGCTGTTTAACGCCTCATACGCGCCGCTGTTAAAAGAACTGAATATCGACGAGCGCACGGTATTTGTGTTTGAGAATCCACTGTTACCGCCTAACACGCCCCTTGGGAATGATGCGCTGTGGTATCGCACCGAAGGCTTTGAGGAAGAGTAGTATACCGGCCTGACCCGCTCAGCAGGTCAGGCTGTATCAGAGGCCATGATGCTTATGCTTCTCCGGCATGAACCCCTTTCATAGAACGTCCGGATGGATCCGCATTGGCTTTAAAACTTTCGTCCCACTCCAGTGCTTCGGCAGTGCTGCAAGCGATGGACTTTCCACCAGGTACACAACGGGCAGCACTCTCCTGAGGAAAATAGCCTTCGAAAATACTGCGGTAGTAATAGCCCTCTTTGGTATCCGGCGTATTATGCGGAAAACGAAACTCGGCGGTAGCCAGCTGCTGGTCGGTGACTTCCGCGTCAACAAAGTCACGAATTGAGTCTATCCAGGAGTAACCCACACCGTCACCAAATTGCTCCTTCTGACGCCATAACACCTCTTCTGGCAAAGTTTTACCGTCATCAAAAACCTTACGCAGGATCCATTTTTCCATGCGTCCGTCGAGACACATTTTATCCTGTGGGTTCAGGCGCATCGCGACATCCAGGAAATGTTTGTCGAGAAACGGTACACGCGCTTCAACGCCCCAGGCTGACGTTGCCTTGTTGGCCCGGGCACAGTCGAACATGTGCAGGCGGTCGAGCTTGCGCACGGTTTCTTCATGAAACTCTTTGGCATTCGGCGCTTTATGAAAGTACAGGTAGCCGCCAAAAATTTCATCAGAGCCTTCCCCTGAAAGCACCATTTTAATTCCCATCGCCTTGATTTTTCGGGTCATCAGGTACATCGGCGTTGCTGCGCGGATGGTAGTGGTATCGTAGGTTTCCAGGTGATAGATAACATCCCGAATCGCATCAAGCCCTTCCTGAATTGTAAAATGGATCTCATGGTGTACTGTGCCAATCATGTCAGCCACTTTTTTCGCGGCTTTCAGATCCGGGGCGCCTTCAAGGCCAACCGCAAAACTGTGCAGACGAGGCCACCAGGCATCTGACTTGTCTTCATCTTCCACACGTTTGGCGACAAATTTTGCGGCCACAGCGGACACCAGCGACGAGTCAAGACCGCCGGACAGCAACACGGCGTAGGGCACATCTGACATCATGTGGGACTTTACCGCTTTCTCAAATGCGTCTTTCAGCGCGTCGAGGTCACTGGTATTGTCCTTCACGGCGTCGTATTGCATCCAGTCGCGCTGATAATAGCGTGTCAGCTTGCCGGTTTTACTCCACAGATAGTGCCCTGGCGGGAACTCACTGATAGTTTTACAGACCGGGGCGAGGGCCTTCATTTCAGACGCCACGTAAAAGTTGCCGTGCTCATCATACCCGGTGTACAGCGGGATAATGCCAATGTGATCGCGGGCAATCAGATAGGCATCCTGCGTCTGGTCATACAGGACAAACGCAAACATACCTTCAAGCTTATCGATGAAATTTACTCCCTCCTGCTGATACAGCGGGAGAATCACCTCACAGTCTGAACGGGTTTTAAACGGATAGGCCGGAGATAACCCGGCCTCAAGTGCCTTGTGGTTATAGATTTCACCGTTTACCGCGAGGATCTGCTGATTATCTGTACTGATAAGCGGCTGAGCGCCGGTGTCGACATCAACAATCGCCAGGCGCTCATGACAAAGGATGGTATTGTCATTGTTCCAAATTCCCGACCAGTCGGGGCCTCGGTGGCGTAGCAGTTTGGCAAGGTCCAGTGCCTGAGTTCGTAACTCAGACACATCGGTTTTGATATCCAGGATACCGAAAATACCACACATAAATCGGGTTCTCTCTTGTCACTTGTTGAAAAAAGGCGTTTTTTCTGTCGATCTCACTGGGAGACAGCGGAAGGTTTTTATTGTTATTGAGAAATCGCGCAATGCCCGTTTCTGTTGTGACCGCCTGTCACTGAATGTGCCAGTCTGACAATAAATTGCAAGCACATTCTGATGAATTCTGCTGACGATGCTTTCCCCGATGGAAAGTCGCCATGGCACGGGATAACGAGGAATAAAAAAGGCTGACAGAGTCAGCCTTTTCGGGGAGATTTATTGCTGGCGCTGGAACTCGCTGGTGCGGGACCATTCTGGCCAGTGGGTGTCTGTGGCAATGTGGTAGCCTACGTCGAACAGCATTTGCGTGTCCTGCGCAATACCGCTCAGGTCCCAGCTGTCACGGTATTGATCACAGACCTGATGGTAGCAACCGGTGACAATCACGTTCATGCGTTTGCGGTACGTAGCCGTCTCTTCATCGGCCGGCGTGCTGCCGCCTTCCGCGTACAGTGCCGGTACGCCTTTTTTGGCGAAGCTGAAGTGATCCGAGCGGTAATAATAGCCAGCTTCCGGTCTGTCCTCTTGGGTCAGGGTGCGGCCCTGTCTTTTCGCCGCTTCCTTCAGGTAGTTTTCCAGTTCAGACTTACCTTTACCGACCACGGCGACATCCTTGGTTTTACCAAGAATGTTCATGGCGTCCATATTGATATTCGCGACGGTTTTTTCCAGTGGGATGACCGGATTGTCAGCATAGTACTTAGAGCCAAGCAGCCCCTGCTCCTCGGCCGTTACAATCAGGAAAGTCACTGAGCGATCCGGGGCCGGAGAAAGTTTGCTGAAGGCCTGTGCCATGACCACACTGGCAGCCGTTCCGGTGGCATTGTCATGGGCACCGTTGTAGATCTGGTCGCCGTCGAGACTCTCGTCTTTACCCAGGTGGTCCCAGTGTGACGTGTAAATGATGTGCTCATCAGGACGTTTGGCACCCGGCAGCGTGGCAATTACGTTGTGGCTGGTTGATTTTTTAAAGGTGTTTTGTACCGTTACCGAAGCGGTCAGATCCAGCGCCTTGTGATAAGGCCCCTGCATTGCTTTGGCCTTTTCTGCATCAAAGTCGAGCCCCGCATCAGCAAACACTTTTTTTGTCGCATCCAGCGTCAGCCAGCCTTCAACCGCGACACGGCTTTGTCCCTGATCCGGACTGACCAGACCGTACTGTGGTCCGCTCCAGCTGTTCGCCACCACAGACCAGCCATATGAGGCAGGCGCGGTCTCGTGTACGATCAGTGCCCCTGCTGCACCCTGACGGCTGGCTTCTTCATACTTGTAGCTCCAGCGGCCATAGTAAGTCATGGTCGTGCCCTGAAACTTCCCGCTTTTCGGATTTTCAAAGCCTGGGTCGTTGACCAGAATCACGACGGTTTTTCCTTTAACATCCAGGCCCTCATAGTCATTCCAGCCATACTCAGGGGCATTCACGCCGTAACCCACAAACACCAGTTCTGAGTCGGTCAGGGCAACGGTTTCCTGTTCACGCTTGGATGAGGCGACCATGTCCTGCTTGTAGGCAAACTCATTTTTACCAATTGTCATGGTCATGTCCGGATTAGCGGTAATTTCCATGAGTTCGACTTCCTGCAGGTAACTGTCGCCATTACCAGGCTTAAGACCGGCTTCTTTGAACGCGTTGACCAAAAACTCCAGCGTTTTCTTTTCGCCTGCGGTGGTCGGAAGACGACCTTCGAATTCATCTGATGCCAGCGTTTTCAGCGGGCCGCGAATATCGTCGCCGGTAATGCTGGCGTATACTTCATCAAAATTACTTACCCCCGTGGCAGCAGTTTCTTTATCCTGCTCAGGGGCTGTGGTGCTCTGCTCTGCTGGCGTGCATGCAGCCAGACCAGCGAGAATAATCAGAAATCCAGGCAACGTTCTTTTTTTCATTTGTCATCCACGTTTGCTTTACAATGAAGCCTGAGTATAGAGAAAACCCTTTCGCAGTCCAATAGGTAGTCATGGTATCCGCAACACGAATCTGGCACCCCGAAACACTCAGACAGAGCGCCGCGCCGCCGGTCATTACGTTGCTTGACGAGATGACGCTATCAACCTCATCGACGTTCCCCTCCCCACAGCAATTAAGCAGGCTTGCTGCGCAGCAACACCATGGTAAGTGGTGCGGCCCCGAATTCGTTGGTCAGGCCCGGTTAGGTGACGATGAGACACGCTATTATGAAACGATTATCGCCGAAGATGGGGTGGTTCCTACACGTGAGGACAACTGGCATGACTTATTTAACGCGCTGATCTGGATACAGTTTCCAAAAACCAAAGCGCTGTTAAACCAGTTGCACAGGGAAGATATTCTTCATCATGGTTTGCATCCGCGTACCGCAAGGCGAAACCATATCACGCACTTCGATGAATGCGGTGTGGTGCTGGCAGTGCCCCAACAGCATGTGGATGAAGCCAGTCAGATATTGTATCTGCTGGATCAACATTGCTGGTCTGAAGCCTTTCTGGAAGCCGGTAACGCGTGGGGCAGGGTATTGTTGCCGGTGGTATTTGGTCATGCAAACCTGGAGATGATGCTCAACCCGTTCATCGGACTGACTGGCAAATGGCTTGCAGTCACTGTACCCGATAACTATATCGTGGCGTCGGCCGCAGCGAAGCGGGCAATGCTGGATGATGCGCTGACAACGCGCATAGCGTCACTGGACTATCTCCAGCATCGCAATACGCTCAAGCCACTGCCGTTACTCGGGGTGCCCGGGTGGTATCAGTCGCAGTCCCCGGCATTTTATCGTAATACGGATTACTTTCGCCCGAGAAACCCGGCGTTGCCGGTAACCCGGCAGTTACCATTACCCTGAAGAACGTTCAGACAATGACCAGCACTAACCAAATGCCAAGGATGACCGCACACGGTGCCAGAGCAATCGTAGTGGCTTTTTGTGCGTTGAAATGGGTCCACTGGCGAACCCCGACGGTCATCAGGTAGGCGGACCAGGCGACATCAAGACGCAGTGTTTGTGTTAATCCGAACCAGTCGGAGTCCATCGGGATATTAAGCAGATAAGCCAGCGACAGCGGCGACAACGCGGTAGGAGCGATCTCAGCAGTGTCAGCAAGGAACAACAGGGCAATGGCAACAATGCTGTTAAAAATCATCGGCATGCTTACCCACCAGGTAAATCCGTACCAGTCAGTAAAGCCCTGTACGCATTCTTCATCGCTACGGGTTGCGACATTCAGATAGCCGGCAAATACCGCATTCAGTATCAACACGCCCAGTACGGTGCCAATGATGGCAAAGGTGCTCATTGCCGTGCGCGTCATGCTCTGACGCATGGCGTCCCGCTCGGCCGGACTGGCATCGGCGTACTGTGATGACATGATGAGATCCTGATACCAGGTAATATCTACCGTACTGAAGTACAGGTATCCGGGCAGCACTGCCATGACGGTGACAATAAAGAAGGGCAGCCAGGACCAGTTATGCTTCTCACCAACGGCATGAAAAACACCGTTAGGTTTCAAAAAAATATCGTTACAAGCCTGAATGGGATTGGTGACCTGATGCATTCCTTTCTCCTTCACATGCGATCCTGAACCTGCCACTGTATCAGGCGCTGACAATAAAATCTGCCTGATAGCAGGTACAGCGTAAAATCGTAACTAAACGTGTCAGCGTGCGCTTATGACAGGTAAGTCATATTCAGCAGTGTCAGCACAATGGTGCTGTAGAGCAGGGATACCGGCAGGCCAACGCGTGCGAAGTGACTAAACCGGTAATTCACCGCGTTATACACCAGCAGGTTGGTCTGATAACCAAACGGAGAGATAAAGCTGGCACTGGCAGCAAACGCTACAGCAAGGGCAAATGGCATCAGGGGCGCCTGCAGCATCCCGGTCAGTCCGTAGGCAAACGGAAACATCAGTGCGGCGGCGGCATTATTGGTGACAAATTCGGTCAGCAACAACGTACTGACGTAAACGATAATCAGGGCCAGCAGCCAGTCTGTGTCAGCGAGGTAGGGCTTCATTAATCCTGTGGTCAGCGCGATTACGCCTGAGGACTCAAGTGCAGTAGCCAGACTGAGCGCACCAACGATGACGACAATCAGGTTGAGCGGCAGGTTGCGTTTCATTTCGCCATTGCTGCTGACATTAAACAGCAGTAATCCGGCTGCAAAAAAGAGCAATCCAACAGGAAGCGGCACCACGCTGAGTGCAGCCAGCGCCACGGTGAGAAGAAAACCGCCCAGGGTTATCCACTCTTGTGACAGTGACAACGGACGCGCAATTTCCTGCTCGGAAAGTACAAAAAAGTTTTTCGCGACATTCTTGCGACTGGCAAAGTCCGGCCCGACAGCCAGTAATAAAAAGTCACCTGCTTTTAGGCGGATATCCCCAAGTTTGCCGGACAACTGCTCACCGTCGCGGCGAATCGCAACGACGGCCGCGTCGAATAAGGCGCGGAATCCCAGCGCTTTGATCGTCTGATTAATAATTTGTGCACGGTTAGCGACCAGCACCTCTGTGAGGTTTTTGTGCATGATGCCATCGGCTTCAGCAAACGTTGTCAGGCCACGAATATGACTCAGGCTGTCCAGTTTCTGGACATTGCCGGAAAAGATCAGCTTGTCTCCCTCCATGATCATCATGTCAGGCGTGACCGGGGAAATCAGCTGTCCGCTGCGCACAATTTCAAGCAGGAAAAGCTCAGGGAGATTACGCAGGTGGTTTTCTTCAACGGTTTTGCCGATTAACTCAGAACCCGCCTCCACGTCGGCTTCCACCATATAGGCCCGGTAATTGTCGCGCTTGTTTTCAATCTCTGGCAGCAGTCCTGACAGCATAAAAAGCAGCAGGCCGCAGGCCAGGCCGGCAATCAGACCATAGAGCGTGAAGTCCCAAAAATTGAATCCCGGGTGGCCATGTTCCTGCATGAAACTGTCAACAATCAGGTTCGTTGAGGTACCAATCAGCGTCACCGTCCCGCCCAGTATGGCAGAGTAGGAGAGCGGAATAAGTAAGCGTGATGCCGGGTGATGCTGGTTTTGTTTAACCGGCCCGATGAGTGCCGCCACGACCGCGGTGTTGTTAAGCAGCGCGGAAGACGTGAAGGTTAAACCAAACAGTTTCCAGTAGGATGTGCTGAAGCTGGCAGTAACCAGTTTACGGCCAAGACGTTTAACCAGGGCGGTTTTGTCGACGGCACTGCTGACAAGGAGCAGGAGAACAAGTGTAATCAACCCTTTATTGGTCAGGTTGTGTAACACGCCGTCCAGCGATAGCTGGCCACTAACCAGTAACAGTAGTGTGGCAAAAGAAAATACCGCCGACGGTCGCTGGTTACTGAACACCAGCGCCGCGATGGTACTAAAGAAAATGCCCAGTACTATAAACTGGTTAATGTCCATATTGTCCAGCCTGGTGGTTAAAGTTTACTGATATCAACCGCGTTCCAATGTGGAAAATGTTTGCGAACAAGCGCATTAAATTCCAGCTCAAACTCAGAAAACTGCGGTGACGCGTGGTGAGCGTCCGCATCCAGCGCATCGATGATCATGCCGGCACCGACGGTACCATTTGTCAGGCGATCAATCACGATGAACGCGCCAGTAGGCCGGTTACGTTTATACGGGTCACAGGCTACCGGCTGTGTAAACTTGACGTCGACCACGCCAATTTCATTCAGATTCAGATGCATGGCATCGGCTTTTTTGAGCGTATTAACATCAATCTGATAGTCGATGTTCGCAACGGTTCCGGGTGTTGTTTTTGTCGCGAACTTGAAATTATATTGTTTGTTGGGCATCAGCGGTTCTTCTGACATCCATACAAGGTGCGACTTAAACTGCGTTGACAGGAGTGGCTGGTTGTCACTTTTGACAATCATATCACCACGAGAAATATCAATTTCATCCTCCAGCGTTAACGTCACAGCCTGAGGGACAAAAGCGCGCTCCTGCTCACCCTCAAACGTGACGATGGACTTCACCTTTGAGGTTTTGCCAGAGGGCAGCGCTGTGATGGCATCGCCTGGTTTAACCTGCCCTGATACCACGGTGCCGGCAAAACCACGAAAATCAAGGTTGGGACGATTCACATACTGAACCGGAAAGCGGAAATCATCGTGGTTATCGTCTTCGCCAATCTCAATGGTCTCCAGCAGTTGCATCAGTGGTGTGCCGTCAAACCATGGGGTGTTGGCGCTCTTGTTCACCACATTGTCGCCGTCAAGCGCAGAGATGGGAACAAAGCGAATATCCGGAATATCCAGCTGTTTGGCAAACTCCAGATAGTCATCGCGAATTTGGTTGTAAACGGTTTCTGAATAATCCATCAGATCCATTTTGTTAATTGCAACGATAACGTGTTTGATACCCAGCAGCGAAACCAGGAAAGAATGACGTTTGGTCTGGACTTTCACGCCACCGCGGGCGTCAACCAGAATAATCGCCAGATCACAGGTAGAGGCACCGGTCACCATATTGCGTGTGTACTGCTCATGCCCTGGTGTGTCAGCAATGATGAACTTGCGCTTGTCGGTAGAAAAGTAGCGGTAGGCAACATCGATGGTGATACCCTGTTCACGCTCTGACTGCAGGCCATCGACTAACAGCGCCAAATCGACTTTTTCACCGGTCGTACCCATTTTTTTACTGTCTTTGGTGATAGCGGCGAGCTGGTCTTCATAGATCATTTTAGAATCATGAAGCAAACGCCCAATCAGCGTACTCTTGCCATCGTCGACACTGCCGCACGTGAGAAAGCGCAGTAAGTCTTTTCGTTCATGTTGCTCAAGGTAGGACAGGATGTCTTCTTTCAATAAACTGTTTTCGCTATTCATTCCTAAGCGCTCACTAGAAAATAAGGGTTTAACACGGATTCTTTCTGGTTGTAGGTCAGCGGTGACGCGTCTTTATCGAACGGGTCGGCCGGATCGAGTACTGTCACCCGGGCACCAGCGGCAAGGGCGACCGCATGCGCTGCACCGGTGTCCCATTCAGATGTCGGACCCAGGCGAGGGTAGAGATGCGCGCGTCCCTCTGCGACCAGACACAGCTTCAGTGAACTGCCCATGGCGACAAGTTCATGTTCGCCGTCGAGCTTACCCAGGAATGCCTGTATTTCAGGACTCTGGTGTGAGCGACTGCCCACTACCTTCCAGGTTTCACCAGTCTGGTGTGGTGATGCTGCCAGCGGCGTTTTGTTCCCCTGCAGCTCACTCCAGGCGCCTGCACCGACCACGCCCACGTAGGCTTTTTCCAGTGCCGGGGCATAGACAATACCCATCACCGGCTGATGGTTGTCAATAAGTGCGATATTGACAGTGAATTCACCGTTCTTTTTCACAAATTCTTTGGTGCCGTCGAGCGGATCAACCAGCCAGTAACGCTGCCACTGGCGACGCTCATCCCAGGCAATCGATGCGGATTCTTCCGACAGAACAGGCAGGTCGGAGAGTGCACTCAGGCCCTGCATAATAATGTTATGGGCGGCCAGATCTGCTTCGGTTAAGGGACTGGCATCGTCTTTGGTATAAACGTCAAAATCCTGCTGGTAAATCGCCATGATGGCGTCACCCGCCTGCCTGGCAATAGCGAGAACCTGGTCGGCCAGCTTTATGTTTGCGTCCATCACACCAGTCCTTTTTGCTGCAATAACGAGAACAAGCGGTCCGCGGTTGCTTCTGGCGTCTCATCTGCCCACGTGAGGTGAACTTCCGGAGAAACCGGTGCCTCGTAGGCTGAATCAATGCCGGTAAAATCTCTGATTTCACCGCTACGCGCCTTCTTGTAAAGGCCTTTAGGATCACGTGCTTCACACACCTCAAGCGGAACGTCGACAAAGACTTCGACGAACTCACCGTCCTCAAGCAGACTACGGCAATAATTGCGATCGGCGGCAAACGGCGAAATAAATGCGGTCAGCACAATTGTCCCGGCGTCCACAAACAGCTTGGCAACCTCACTGATGCGCCGGATATTTTCAACCCGTTCTTTGTCGCTGAAGCCGAGGTCTCCACACAACCCGTGGCGAATATTGTCGCCGTCCAGCAGGTAGGTGTGTTTTCCCTGGTCAAAAAGTTTTTTCTCAAGCAGGTTTGCGAGCGTTGATTTACCCGAACCGCTTAGTCCCGTCAGCCAGATCACTCTGGGTGATTGCCCGAGCATGCCCGCACGGGATGATTTATTAACCTCATGCTGATGCCACACCACGTTTGTTGTCATCAGAAGTACCCTTCCATTTTCTTTTTCTCCATCGAGCCCGCGCTGTCGTGGTCGATAACCCGTCCCTGACGTTCTGACGTTTTCGTCAGCAGCATTTCCTGGATAACTTCAGGCAGCGTGCTGGCGGTCGATTCGACGGCACCGGTTAACGGGTAACAGCCAAGTGTCCTGAAACGGACAGAGCGCATCTCTGGCGTCTCACCGTCGTTTAACGGCATGCGGTCATCATCTACCATAATCAGAATACCGTCACGTTCTACCACAGGACGTGGTTTTGCCAGGTACAGCGACGGAATTTCAATGTTTTCAAGATAGATATATTGCCAGATATCGAGCTCTGTCCAGTTAGACATCGGGAAGACACGGATACTCTCACCGGCGTTAATCTGGGAATTGTAAATGTTCCATAACTCCGGGCGCTGATTTTTCGGATCCCAGCGGTGGTTGCTGTCACGAAATGAATAGACGCGTTCTTTGGCCCGCGATTTTTCTTCATCACGGCGTGCGCCACCAAACGCCGCATCAAATTTATATTTATTCAACGCCTGCTTCAGTGCCATGGTTTTCATGATATCGGTATGTTTCGCGCTGCCGTGGCTAAAGGGACCTACACCCTGTTCTACTCCCTCCTGGTTGATATGCACGAGAAGATCGAAACCATGTTTTTGTGCCTGCCGGTCACGAAATTCAATCATCTCGCGGAACTTCCAGGTGGTATCAACATGCAGCAGTGGGAATGGAATTTTTCCCGGCGCAAAGGCTTTGCGAGCCAGGTGAAGCAATACCGATGAATCTTTACCAACGGAATAGAGCATAACCGGATTATCAAATTCTGCTGCGACTTCACGGAAAATGTGAATACTTTCCGCTTCTAACTGCTTAAGGTGCGTGATGGACGGGATACTGTCAGTCATTTTCTGATCCGATGAAAACTGGGTTAGACAAAAGAATTATATGATTAGAAGACTATCATATTTGGCGATTCACTGTGTATGCCATTTTTGTCTTTCACATAACCGAATGATGTGAATCGGTCGCGGGGAGGGGAACCATCCACCTGCATGGTTTTCTGTGCAGGTGGATGGGTTAGTGGATTAATTTAGCCCAGCTCCTCTTTCATTTTCTGCTGGAACGCGTCAAAGGTTGCCTCAACGCCTTCTCTTGGCTTGCCGAATCGGCTCAGAATAACAATGGTCAGGCTCGAGAGGATAAAGCCGGGGACAATTTCATACATCCAGCTGCTCAGCGACTGACCGTCAATGGTCACCGGCAGATAAATCCACAACAGTACGGTTACGGCACCGACAATCATCCCACCCAGCGCTGCGCGGCGGGTCATGTCGCGTTTAAACAGACTGAAAATAACCAGCGGACCAAACGCTGCACCAAAACCAGCCCAGGCGTTACTGACCAGCGTCAGGATTGTACTGTCCCTGTCATAGGCCAGATAAATGGCGACCAGCGCGACTGCAACAACCGACACCCGCCCGGCAATAACCAGCTCTTTGTCTGAGGCATCGCGACGCAGGAACGCCTGGTAAAAATCGCTGGTCAGTGAACTTGACGTCACCAGCAACTGCGATGAAATTGTACTCATGATGGCAGCAAGAATGGCTGCCAGCAGGAATCCGCCGATGAGCGGATGGAAGAGGATCTGAGACAGGTAAATAAACACCGTTTCAGGATCTATCGTGTTGTTATTGCCGGTAACGTAGGCGAGACCAAACAAGCCTGTTGCCAGTGCGCCGACAATCGATACGACCATCCACCCCATGCCGATGTTCCGTGCGGTTTTAATGTCTTTAACAGACCGTATTGCCATAAAACGAACAATAATATGGGGCTGGCCGAAATACCCGAGCCCCCACGACATCAGGGAGATAATGCCAATTACGGTGATGGCTTCGTTCGTTGCAGCATCCATAAAGGGTTTGAACAGCGCCGGATTGATGGCATCGAGGGCATCACGGGAGGCGCCAGGACCACCCAGTTCACTGATCACAACGACCGGCACCATAACCAGCGAAATAAACATGATACAGCCCTGCACGAAGTCCGTCATACTCACTGCCATAAAGCCACCAATCAGCGTGTAAGTGACAACCACACCGGCAGTAACATACAGCCCTACTTCGTAGCTGAGGCCGAAGGAGGTTTCAAACAATTTACCACCGGCGACCACACCTGAGGACGTGTACAGTGTGAAGAAAATGACAATAACGACCGATGCGATAACCCGCAGGATGCGACTGTTATCGGCAAACCGGTTTTCAAAATAATCGGGAATGGTAATGGAGTTGCTGGCAATTTCGGTAAACACCCGAAGTCGCGGTGCAACGAGTAAGTAATTGGCCAGCGCCCCTAAGGTCAGACCAACTGCAATCCAGCCTGCGGAAATACCTGACACATACATAGCGCCGGGCAGCCCCATCAGCATCCAGCCGCTCATATCTGATGCGCCGGCCGACAGCGCGGTCACTGCGGGGCCTAATTGACGGCCACCAAGCATATATCCTTCAACGTTGGTGTCAGTCTGGCGGTAGGCGAAAAGCCCGATGCCAAGCATTGCGACAAAGTAAAGCGCCAACGAAATTATCGTACCTGTTGCCATAGAGTTTCCTTGTTTTTTTCTTTAATGCTAACAGGAACGACAGCAGTTCTCTATGTCAGTCTGGGATTTCCTCGCCCGCACTATGAGGGGCTGGTGGCCTGAAAGCAACGTGGCCGGGTTATCAACAAAACAGTGTTTTTACTGTCAGTGTTCACAATGAGATCGCCGGACCCTTAAAAAGGATCCGGCAGGTCGGGGACATTATGCTGAAAAGCGAAGATGCGATTTGACGTTATTGAGCAGGGCGGAGGTGTCGCTTTGTTTGTCACCGACAACCATAATACTGGCTTTTTGCAGTGCAATACCCTGGCCCTTGTAATGCGAGTCAGCAAAATCGAAGCGCTCCCGGGGGCTGTCGTCAGTTGGCGGGACAATAAACACGGACATCTTGCCATACTCGGTATTGACGATAAGGTGAAGGCTGCGGACTGAGCTTAAGTGGCAGTAATTCACCGTTTCCACATCACCAATCATCTCTGAAAATTCCGCGCCGAAACTGGCAAGTTTGGCATTCACCTGTTGCAGGTCAACCGGTAACGGGGAATGCGGGCGCTCAGATTCGGCATGCACCATGTGCGCGAGCGCCTGACCTTCCAGGCTCAATGGCTGTTGTGACCAGAGTGTAAAGCCTATACCAAACACAAACGCAACGGAGGCGGCCATGGCAATATGCCAGCGGCTTCGCCGCCGTTGACGGCTAAATTCTTCAGCCGTTTGCTGCCAGATTAGCTTGTGAGCCAGATCATCCGGCACGTCAACCTTTACCGCCTGCTTCAGTTTCATATCAAACTGCTTCTGCTCGTTCCAGAATGCACGTTTACTTTCATCGGCCCTGGCGGCCTCAATGACATCAGGATCGGTCGTGTCTGGATTGGCGTAGACACGACGCCGAAATTCTAATTCATCCATTTATACGACCTCGTTCAGATTCTTGTCTTTCAAGGGTTTCACGCAACTGATTTCGTGCGCGAAATAACCTTGTCATGACGGTATTTTTGTTCAGATTCAGCTGGGCTGCGATTTCGTCGCCGCTAAAGCCGAATATCAGTTGCAGTACCAGAGGCTCCCGGTACTCCTCGCTCAGCCCGGCGAGCAGCGTCTGCAGCTCGCGCTGGCTGACATCCTGCTCTGCATGACTGATTTCATCGCACACGGACACATCGTCTATGTCTATCGTATCGAACTGCTTGCGCTCGAAACGACGGGCATTTTCACGACGTAAAATGGTGATCAGCCAGGATTTGGCAGCCTGGGTATCCTTAAGTGAGTCGAGCGAGCGCCAAGCCCTTAAAAAGGTTTCCTGCACAACATCTTCTGCGGTTGCCTTGTCTTTTATCAGCCAATAGGCATAGCGGTAAATGTCGGCATGAAAGGCATGGACTAACGCTTCATAACGTTTTTGTTTTGCTTTCATATCCGCTAAGACCGGTGGGGCGCGATGATTATTTCGTTGCCACATAAAAAATCTGGCCATCAGAGAACAGGGAAGGGAGAAGAGTGCCATAAAAAAAGCGGCGCGAGAAATCCCGGCCGCCTTTTTCTTCGGTTAATGCACGTCGTGCTAGCTGCCGCTTTTCACACTGGCAATCCAGTTGTCGATATTTTCTTCTAGAATCGATAACGGCACGGGACCATACTTAAGAACTTCATCATGGAACCCGGCATAAGAGAACTTATCGCCCAGGGCGGTTTGCGCCTTGTCACGCAGTTCCATGATTTTGATTTTGCCAATCATATAGGCCGTGGCCTGCCCGGGCATTGCGATGTAACGCTCGATAGCTTTCACCGCGTCGTTTTTCGGGTTTGGCGTATTTTGAATCAGGTACTCAATGGCTTCTTCGCGGCTCCATTTTTTCGCATGGATGCCGGTGTCCACAACCAGGCGGCAGGCACGCCACAATTCCATGGCGAGGCGACCAAAATCGGAGTACGGATCTTTATAGAAGCCCATGTCTTTGGCGAGTTCTTCAGAATAGAGTCCCCAGCCTTCAGTGTAAGCGGTAAAACTGAGGAATTTCTGGAACTGAGGAACGCCCTCCAGTTCCTGGGCAATCGCGCGCTGCATGTGGTGTCCCGGGATACCTTCATGGTAGGCCAGGGCCTCAAGCTGATACTTGGGCATATCCTGCATGTTATACAGATTGGCATAGTAAGTCCCCGGGCGACTGCCATCCTGCGCCGGACTCTGATAAAACGCCTTACCGGCAGACTTTTCACGGAATGCCTCAACACGTTTAACCACAATCGGTGCTTTAGGCAGAATACCGAAATAGTCAGGAAGTGCCGCGCGCATCTCGTCGATAGCGCGTGTCGCCTCATCCAGGTACTGCTGACGTCCTTCGTCAGTATTGGGGTAATAGAACTGCTCGTCTTCACGCATAAACGTGAAGAACGCCTGCAGGTCACCTTCAAAACCCACCTGTTTCATGATGTCGCGCATGGCCGTATGAATACGCTCGACATTATCCAGCCCAATCTGATGCACTTCGTCGGCGGTCAGGTCGGTGGTGGTAAACCAGTTAAGGCGATTCTGATACCAGGCCTCCGCATCCGGCAGACGCCATACGCCGTCACCTTCCGGTGTCAGTTCACGCTGATGAGCCAGTTCTTCGATGAATTTATCGTAAGCAGGGCGCACTGATGTAAGCAGAGCCGCTTTGGCTTCTTCCAGCAGGCTGTCCTTTTCGGCCCCGTCGATGTCCAGCGCAGCTACCTTGTCCTGAAAATCTTTCCAGATTGTCGACGGTGTGTCTGATGTATCAAACGGCGCTCCGCTGATGACATTCTTTGAGGCTTCAATCATTTGATCGTAAGACCAGTCCGGCGGGAATACGCCTTCTTTTTCACGCAGGCGCATCTGTTCAATCACCTGGTCAAACATGGTGTCGACCTTATCGAGACGACTGATATAGGCCCTGGCGTCGTCCACATTTTTCACGCTGTGGATATTGATGAGGAAACTCGGCACCATGGTGTGGGCGGCACGGAACTGATGAACAATGTAGGTGTGGTGACGGAATTTATCGTTGGCCAAATCCCGTTCTATGCCCAGTTTATACAGGCGAAGACTGAGTTTCTCCTGCTCACTGAGTTTTTCGGTATCAAAGGTGTCTAACGTTTGCAGACGGTTTTTTGCGATGGCGATATCTTCGTCCTGTCGCGCTTCGGTGATTTCGTTCCAGTCACCGTAGTTCCACTTAATACCCAGATAACTCTGGAATAACGGAGAGCGCTCCAGATCTTCTTTGAACGTGCGCTCAAAAAACGCATTCAGGCGTTCTGATTCGGTCATTGCACTCTGCTGCGTCTGAGCCGACTCTGCCTGTGGTGCGGTTGACGCACTCTGCGTTGCCTGGTCGCTGGCTGGTGAGCACGCCGTCAGGCCCAGTACGGCCAGTGCGACAGGTGTCAGCTTCCTCATAACTGTTTTCATGTTGCCTCCCGGATTATGTCATGTGACTTGATGCCACTATTGTTGTTTTGCTACCGCGACGGTTCGCTGTCAGCAAACTCGCGTTGATCAGGGTATAAAGGTTTAAGTGCAAATGCCCGGCCACTTGTCTTGTCAAACAAGGCATTCCGCGCATTTTCGACTGTTTGCTTAAACGTTGGCCAGTCGAAAGCGGACCCTTCTGCATGCGGACTGAATCTCGCTGCCTGCAGCTGGTTAAGGAACGGCTGCAGCGCCTGCGTTGCTTGCAGGTCGCCTGGCTGCGTCGCAGAAACGCTGTTGGGTGTCAGGCTTTGCATCCAGGCCGACAGCGCCCGTGATGCCGCGGCCGCATCGCGCTGGTCAATACAGGCAAGCAGACTGTTGTAATGCGTACGCTCATGGTGATTCGCTGTGCCTCCGGACAGGGGCTGTCGCACTGCCGGTGCGCTGCGCTGCCGGCGATAATACACCACGGTGACCAGCCAGCCCGCCACACAAAACGCCAGCGCAACCGATAACACCAACACGGTTGTGGAGTCTGCCGGCTTGTCACTGCCTGGCTCAGTCAACGGCGATGCTGTGGTATCGGTAGCCGGTTGTGCAGGCGTCTTTGTTTGCGCAATGTCTGTCGGCGCACCGGGCTGTGTCTGGCGCTCCGTGGAAGATGCGGCGGGTTCCACCCGAATGCTGCGTGCTGGTAACGTCGCGTATTCGACCTTTTTCGTCATCACGTTAAACCAGGGAACCGTTACCTCTGGCAATACAAAATTGCCCGCTTTGGTTGGAATAATAGCCAGTGATTCTTTGCGCTGGGCAATCAGGTTATTGTCCTTTTCCACCGTCGTGGTGGAGGCCTGGTCGGGGTAGAGCTTAAAGCCAGGAGGATAATGCGAGGGCAGCTCCGGCAACTGCTCTTCAACGACACCGATGGCAGTGAGTGTCAGAACCCGGGTTACAGGTTCACCAACGCGGTAACGTTCGCCCTTCGGCCATTCTTCATCAATGCGCACCAGTTCGCTGGGCAGCCAGTGTCCCGTAACGTCGTCCGGGATAGGAGCAACATTGACAACAATATCCGGACCTATCCGACTGATTTCGCGTGTGCGGTTGAAAAAACCAAAACGCTGGCCGGGATCAGCACCAAGTACTTCGCCGGTAAATACCGGCCCGCGAATGGTAAATTCGCCAGATGCCTGAGGTACGATAGCAAAACGCCGTTCGATAACCTGATAGCGTTTGCCGTTCTTGATATCGGTATATTGTTTGTCATCACCAAGCTGACGAATGTCGGCGTTTGGCATGGTTGGCGCCTGAAGACTGCCACGCTCAATGCTGGTGGCAAGATAAAGTTTTGCTGTGTAATAAATTTGCTGCTGCAGGAAAACATCCTGCTCAGCGACGTCAGTCTCGACAAAGTAATCGCGCGCTTCTTCCCCCTTACTTTGAGATACCGGGATTACGGTCACGGTGATCGGATCGGTCTGCTTACCTTCAATAGTAAATGGCTCAATGGTAAATGTGCCGGTATTCCGCGGGAACAGGGTGGTGGTCCAGGTGGTGGTTTTGGTCGTGTCAAAGTTAACAATGGAGGTTTGTGTGCTAACCGAGGTTCGCCCAACGACAAAGTCTCCGAGCAGGGCCGAGCTGTCAAATGCGTCACGCGGTGCGTCGCCCTCTGCCGTCACGGTGAGACGAATCGCCTCATCCAGCATGGCAGGATTCTTATCAACGGACGCTGTCAGCGCGGTAATCTCTGCCGCTGCATGCGCTGTTAACAACAGTGTGAGTACGAATACTACGAGCGTTCTCATTTACCAGTCTCTCCGGTTTGCAGGCAGCCGCTGGCGCTGTCGTTTCTGCGCCTCCAACTGCATTTTCCTTTTTAGCAAGAAAGCAGGATCATCAGGCACCCGTCGCATCAGGTTGTCCAGCCGCTGCTGCGCCTCCCGCTCTTCATCTGTCATTTCGGTTCCAGCGGCCGTCGCGTCACGAGGCGCTGCAGCAGAATCATCGTCCAAAGACGGCTCAGTGGCAGCTGGCATGGACTGCGTATCGGCCTGAGCGTCATCTGTGACGGGGTCAGATTCGCTACCCTGCTGTGACTGCGCTGATGACTGAGGAACCTGCTGCCGGTTATCATCAGCAGCTGAAGGCGGCTTGTTGCCTTGCTCAGGCGCCGTGTTATTTCCGTCACTGTTTTGGCTGCCGCTGCTTTGGTCGCCGCTGTTCTGCGAACCACTGTTCTGGGAACCGTTACTTTGTGACGCATTGTCCTGCGACGATCCATTGTCACTGTTATCAGACGGATCCTGCTGATTCTGGTTATCCTGATTATTTTGCTGCTGCGATTTTAATTGTTCGAGCAGCGCTTTGTTTTCTGCGGCTGCAGTGTGGTCAGGCTGTCGGCGAAGGACATCGTCATAAGCTGCAATCGCGTCATCCAGTTTGCCCAGTCTGGCGAGGGCGTTCCCCTGATTGTAGGTGGCCTCAACACTGTCTGACTGTCGGAATGCGTCGAGTGCAGCCTCATAGTCGCCGGCTTCATACAGTGATGCGCCCCGCCAGAGCGGATCTGCGAATGTCGCGGCCGCGTCACGGTACGCCTTCTGGTCATAGGCTGCTTTGCCTGTCTGATCGTCATTCATGAAGGGTTGCTGCCACCAGGTGGGCGGCTGATAGCCTGATTGTGTGTCCGGCGCATTCTCCTGCGCCATGACGGGATCTGCGCTGTTCAGGCCAAGGGTCAGTAGTGCAACACAAAACAACAGGCCGCGTCGAAACCCATATGCTGCCAGTGGCAACAACATCAGCACCAGCCAGGGACCGGCTTCTTTCCATGCATCGCCCTGATTGTCCTCGCTCTCGGTTTCTTCCGCTTCACGGTCGGTCAGTGACAATGCTGTCAGTGCCGTGATGTCGCGGTCGTCTGCGCTAAGCGGGGAATAGATGCCATTACCAGCACTGGCCAGGCGCTCAAGCGCTGACGCCTGCAGACGCGGGATCACAATGCTGCCGGTTCTGTCTTTCAGTAATTCCCCGTTTAACTGTTTGACCGGGGCGCCTTCTGCGGTGCCAACGCCGAGCACGCTGACCGTGTAGGGCAGGCCGGAGATATAATTTTGCAGTTCACTTACCTGGTCGGGCTCAATCCCATCGGTCAGCCAGAAAATATCGCCCTTCTGATAGCCCGCATTGGTCAGCAGTTCGGCTGCCGACTGAATGCCCAGCAGGGGATCGCTGCCGGCAACCGGCATGATTTCCGGGCGCAGCGAAGGCAACAGGGCCGTAATGGTTGCCGCATCTTCGGTCAGAGGGCTGATCACAAAGGCATCGCCTGCGTAAGCGATCAGTCCGGTTTCGCCTTCTCCCAACTGATTAACCAGATCAATTGCCTTGTATTTGGCGCGGGTCAGACGATCCGGTGTTACATCCGTTGCCCGCATTGAAAGCGACATATCAATCACCACCACATGGCCACGTTTCAGTTGAAATACCGGCTGCGGTAACTTCTGCCAGGTAGGGCCTGCCAGCGCCAGAGTTGCGATCAGCCAGCCTAGTCCAAGCAGCCCAAGCGGTGGTTTGCGCTGAACCGACTGTGTCCCTTTGATCATAAACTGATACAGGTGATGCGGGATCACCGACTGCCAGCCAGACTGATTGCGCCGGACAATGAACAGCGCGCACAGCAATAAGGCCAGAGGCAGTAGCGCAATTAGCCAGCCCGGACGAAGAAAGTGAAAGTGCGTCAGAAATTCATTCATGCTGCTTTCCCCCTCCTGAATCTTCCCGCCAGTTGTCGTGTCCATTGTGTCATTACCGGGATAAGCGCAAGCAGGGCGCTAAGCAGCAGGGCAACGCCTAACGGATAATAAAACAGGGCACTTAGCGGTCGCATTTTACGGCTTTCTCCCTCAATCGGTTCAAGCGCATCGAGACGGGTGTAAATGGCCTCCAGCTCGTTAACATCCCGGGCCCGGAAGTACTGACCGCCCGTTGCACGGGCAATCTCTGTCAGCATGGTTTCATCCAGTTCCTGTGAGGGGTTGATTCGCTGACTGCCAAACAGGCTGCGTACGACCATCTGGTCGGCACCTACGCCGATAGTGTAGACCGTCACGCCTTTGTCGACAGCCAATTCCTGAGCCTGCTCTGGTGTGATGCTGCCGGCCGTATTTTGTCCGTCGGTGAGCAGGATCAGCACTTTATTGGAGCTTTCTTTCTGATCAAACCGTTTCACCGCCAGGCCAATGGCATCGCCTATCGCGGTCTGTTCTCCCACCAGTCCAATCACGGCCTCATCAAGCAATGTTGCTACGGTATCCCGATCAAACGTCAGTGGCGCCTGTAAATAGGCGGTATCAGCAAACAATATCAGGCCCAGGCGGTCGCCAACGCGGCGCTGAATAAAGTCGTAAAGCACCTGCTTGGTCATGGTCAGTCGATTAACGCTGCGTCCGTTAAGCTCCATATCATCAATTTTCATGCTGCCGGACAAATCTACCGCCAGCATCATCTCACGTGCTTCACTGGGGATACTGACGGGCTCGCCCAGCCATTGTGGGCGTGCAGCGGCAACCACCAGACAAAGCCAGATAAGCCAGATAATCAGCCCGCGTAGCGGCAATGTTGCCTTCGGTTTTGCGGTCAGTTCGGTATGGTGCGGGTTCAGCGCGGGTACACGCAGCGCGGCGCCGGTAGCACTGTCTCTGGCAGGCAGAAGGCGAACCAGAAAGGGGGCTGGCAGGGCCAAAAGCGCCCACCAACAGGCAAACTCAAACATGCGTACCTCCTGTCTTCGCAGTCGCCGGAGGTGAGGGGAGACGGGCATGTTTAAGCCAGTGTTTGCAGGCCGTCTGACACGTTTCAAACGCCGTCGCTTGTACCTGCGGGCGATAACGCTGCTGTGCAAGAAGGCGCAGGCCGTCCTGTATTTTTTCCCGGTGACGCGCACTGACACTTTCTAACAGGAATGCCTGCCATGCCGGGCCATGCAACGCCGCAGCGTCTGCCTGAGGAAAGTAACTCAGCGCAGTTCGTTTCAGCAACTGGTCAAGCCGTGCCGGCCAGTCCTGACTCTCGGCGCTGACCGATGATAACAACGACAGTGCGGTGCGGCGCGCGCGGTTCATACGGTATTTTCGCCATAACCCGATGGCAACGGCGGCAACAATCACTACCGCGATTACGATCAGTACCCACCATCCCCACGACAATGGCCAGGCGGACACCGTCTGTGGGGTGATAACCGGGTTGAGTTGTGCCAGTGGATCAGTCTGCGGCATACCCTGCATCAGTGCTGTCTCCTCATGACCTGGATCTGTTCATCGAGGGGCAGTCCGGCCGACACCGAAGAAAAACTGATACCGTAGCGGGATAATCTGTCGCGAATGTCTGTCAGCGTCTGTTCCCGCCACGTTGCATACTGCGTTTGCGCACGACTGTCGCCAAGTAACCAGGTTTGCTCTTTCAGACCATCAGTCACGTTCACCGGCTGCAGGGTGGAGGCGTCGGGCAGTGTATGTTCCAGCGGATCACTAATCAGTACCGCCCGCACTTCACAGTGGCGGGCCATATGACTGAGATGCTGACAGGCCATATCGCTCATATGCTGAAAGTCAGAAATCAGATACACCAGACTGCCCGGACGGGCAAGACGCCTTGCCCGCGCACAGGCATCCTCGAAGGCGGCGGAGCTGTCCGACGGGGTGGGTTGTTTCATTGCCGCCGCGTGAATATTAAGCAGTTCATGACAAATCGTCAGTACGGCGCGTTTGCGTGACAATGGACGACATTCACGATGCTGGTCGTTTGCAAACAGCAGTGCGCCCACCTTATCGCCACGGGCGGCGGCTGACCAGCTGATCAGAGCTGCCGTGTGGGCGGCCTGCACTGCTTTTGTCAGCAGCCGGGTGCCAAATTGCATCGACGAAGAGAAATCACAGAGCAGAAACACCGGGCGCTCGCGTTCCTCCCGATACACCTTGGTGTGGGTTTTTCCCGTGCGTGCCGTGACCCGCCAGTCAATGGCGCGAATATCGTCACCCGGCTGGTAGTGACGAGCCTCGTCAAACTCCATGCCACGGCCCTTGTGCCGGCTCAGGTAGCTGCCGGCCAGTTTTGCCTGGGGCTGCCGACGGGGTGACAAGTCAAGCAAACGCGTCAACTGTTGATAGCGCAACAGTTCACTGACCGTCAACGCAACCCCGTTACTTTGTAACAGGCTGAGCTGTTGGGAAATTGTCTGCATCATGGTCTAGGGAACAGCGACATTTGCCAGAATAGTATCGAGGACACTGTTTACCGTGATCCCCTGTGCTTCAGCCTGATACGAGAGAATAATCCGGTGGCGCAACACATTATGAAACACCGCCTGAATGTCATCCGGACCGACAAAGTCACGCCCGGAGAGCCACGCATGCGCCCGGGCACACCGGTCCAGACTGATGGTGGCACGGGGACTGGCGCCAAACTCAATCCACTCAGCCATGTCCTGACTGACCGCGGCAGGTTCACGTGTAGCAACAATCAACTGCACAAGATACGTTTCCAGTTCAGGAGCCATATGCAGCGACAAGGCGGATTGTCTGGCAGAAAAAATATCCTGCTGCGACAGTTGTGGCGGCGATACCGGCGTTGCAGATAACGCCTCATCGCGGGTTAATCGCAGAATGTCCAGCTCGGTCTCGGCGCCCGGATAGTTAATTTCTACGTGCATCAGAAAGCGGTCAAGCTGCGCTTCGGGCAACGGGTATGTGCCTTCCTGCTCAAGCGGGTTCTGGGTCGCCATAACAAGAAACAGCGAGGGCAGAGGATAGGTCTTGTTGCCTACCGTAATTTGACGTTCTGCCATAGCTTCAAGCAGTGCCGACTGCACTTTTGCCGGGGCGCGATTTATCTCGTCGGCAAGCACGAGATTGTGAAATAAGGGACCCTTCTGGAAAACGAACTCGCCGGTTTCCGGACGGTAAATGTCGGTGCCGGTTAAATCCGCAGGCAGCAGGTCCGGTGTGAACTGAACGCGATGAAAATCGCCATCCATGCCGTTGGCCAGTGCATTAATTGCGCGGGTTTTTGCCAGTCCGGGCGGGCCCTCTACAAGCAGGTGGCCGTCGGCCAGAAGGGCGATCAAAAGGCTTTTCGTCAGTGCCCGCTGGCCAATGATTTGAGAATCAAGATAGGCGTGCAAATGCTGAAACTGCTCTGCTGACATGGTCGTTACATCCCGTTACGTCGTAATTATTATTAAAAAGTGAATGCCTTACTGACTTCCAACATCATATATGGTTCCCTGAACAGGATATCAAGTCGACCAAGTTAACCAACCGCACGATAAGTCGCAAACCCCTGGTTTGTCGGCAACGTGCACGTTCAGAACGCAGTACCTGATGGTTTCACCGACAGGCGTATCAGTTATTTCCTATACTCGGGATAGTCGGGGGCGCGGGGAATTTGCTATTTTGTTCATTGTTTGTAAAAATCTCCTCCTACTTTACAGGTCAGACCACTTAGCGGTGGCATTTAATCAGGTGCTTTATGGCGACAAAACAAACTGTTACAACCCGAGAGGGTGATCGCATAGCGATCGTTGCGGGGTTACGAACTCCGTTTGCGAAAATGGCGACGTACTTTCATGGTGTGCCTGCCGTCGATCTCGGCAAAATGGTCGTAAATGAATTGATGGTGCGCCACGGTGTTGATCCTGCCTGGGTTGACCAGGTTGTATATGGTCAGGTTGTACAGATGCCGGAAGCGCCGAACATTGCCCGCGAAATTGTACTGGGCACCGGTATGAACGTGCACACGGACGCTTACAGCGTGTCGCGCGCCTGTGCCACCAGTTTCCAGTCAACGGTCAGTATTGCCGAAGCCATGATGGCCGGGAATATTCAGGTTGGTATTGCTGGCGGCGCAGATTCAACATCCGTCTCGCCCATCAGTGTGTCAAAAAAGCTGGCCCGTGCGCTGGTTGACCTTCAGAAAGCCAAAACCTTTGGACAGAAGTGGAACATCATCAAAAAACTGGGACTGAAAGATCTGATGCCGGTACCGCCGGCCGTGGCAGAATATTCGACCGGTCTGTCGATGGGCGATACCGCGGAGCAGATGGCGAAATCGCATCAAATTACCCGTGAAGAACAGGACAAACTGGCCCATCGCTCACACTCTCTGGCGGCCCAAAGCTGGGAAGAGGGTAAGCTCGCCAATGAGGTTATGACTGCCTATGCCGAGCCGTACAAGGGCGCGCTGGACCGGGATAACAACATTCGTTTTGACAGTAAACTTGAGAGCTACGCCAAACTGCGTCCGGTGTTTGACAAAAAATACGGTTCGGTTACTGCTGCCAATGCGACACCGCTGACCGACGGTGCGTCTGCGGTGCTGATGATGACAGAATCGCGTGCCAAAGCACTGGGTTACACCCCGCTTGGCTACATTAAAAGCTATGCGTTCAGCGCTATTGATGTGTGGGAAGATATGCTGATGGGACCGTCCTATGCGACACCTGTTGCCCTTGACCGTGCAGGTATGACGCTGAATGACCTGACGCTGATTGAAATGCATGAAGCCTTTGCAGCGCAGACGCTGGCCAACGTTAAGATGTTCGCAAGCGATAAATTTGCCAAAGAAAAGCTTGGCCGGGATAAAGCAACCGGTGAGATTGATATGGACAAATTTAATGTCATGGGTAGCTCTATTGCCTATGGACACCCCTTTGCTGCAACGGGAACCCGGATGATCACGCAAATGCTGAATGAACTGCATCGCCGCGGCGGTGGAACAGGCCTGCTTACCGCTTGTGCAGCTGGTGGTTTGGGTGCAGCCATGATTGTGGAGACTGAATAAAATGAGCCAGGAAAAGACTGAAAATGCCGTAGCGGCAAGCTCCGGCGCGTTTACGCTTACCCGCCAGGATAATGGCGTGGCGATTCTGACCATGGATGTCCCTGGTGAATCGATGAATACCCTGAAGCAGGCCTTCGCCGATGAAATCTCGCAGATGCTGGATGAAATCGAGGCGGACCCGGGTATTAAAGGTGTTGTGCTGGCAAGTGGCAAAGCCAGCTCATTTGTTGCGGGGGCCGATATTTCTATGCTGGCGGCCTGTAAAACGGCAGAAGACGCCGAAACAATTGCCGCTGGCGGTCAGGCAATTTTCGACCGTATCGAAGCTATGCGTCCGACCTTTGTTGCAGCAATCCACGGTCCTGCTCTGGGCGGTGGCCTGGAACTGGCACTGGCCTGTCACTACCGTATTTGCAGCGATGCGAGCATTACCCAACTGGGTCTGCCAGAAGTGCAACTGGGACTGTTACCCGGCAGTGGTGGAACCCAGCGTCTGCCGCGCCTGATTGGCATTCAGCAGGCAATGAAAATGATGCTCACAGGCGCACCAGCACGTGCGAAACAGGCCAAGAAATACGGCATTGTTGACGATATGGTGCCTTACAGCGTACTGATGAAAGTAGCCGAGCAATTCGCCCTGAAACCTAAACCTCAGCGTGAAGCTCCGCAGAAAGGGCTGGTTAACAAGTTGCTCGAAACCACAGGCCCGGGCAGAAGCTTCCTGTTCAGGAAGGCGCGTGAACAGACAATGCGCAAAACCAAAGGCAACTATCCGGCGCCAGGTTACATCATTGATGTTATTGAAACCGGCATGAGCGATGGCATGAAAGCGGGGCTGAAAGCGGAAGCACAAGCGTTTGGTAAGCTTGTGATGACGCCGGAGTCGTATCAGCTGCGCCAGATCTTCTTTGCCACGACAGAAATGAAAAAAGAGCGTGGGGTTGAAGGTGTTGAACCGCGCAAAGTGAAAAAGGCCGGTGTGCTGGGTGGTGGTCTGATGGGGGGAGGCATTGCCTTTGTCACCGCCACGAAAGCCGGTATTCCTGTCCGTATCAAGGACATCCAGCCAGAAGGCATTGCCAATGCCATCAAGTACAGCTATGACCTGCTCAATAAAAAAGTGAAACGTCGTTTTATGCGCAAGTCAGAGATGCAAAAGCAGATCTCGCTGCTGACCGGTACGCTGGATTATTCTGGCTACAAAGACATGGATATTGTGGTAGAGGCGGTATTTGAAGATCTTGGTCTGAAGCAAAAAATGGTTGCAGACATTGAAGCGCATTGTCAGCCATCGACGGTATTTGCGTCTAACACGTCTTCTATTCCAATTACCCAGATTGCAGAAAAAGCGGCTCGTCCCGAGAATGTTATCGGTCTGCATTACTTCTCGCCGGTCGACAAAATGCCTCTTGCAGAGGTTATCGCGCACGATAAAACGTCTGATGAAGTGATTTCAACCACAGTAGAGTTCGCCCGTAAGCAGGGGAAAACGCCGGTTGTCGTTAAAGATGGCGCGGGTTTCTATGTAAATCGTATTCTTGCGCCTTACATGAACGAAGCCGCCAGTCTTATCCTTGCCGGTGAGCCAATTGAGCATATCGATAAAGCGCTGGTGAAATTCGGTTTCCCGGTTGGTCCGGTGAAATTGCTGGATGAAGTGGGTATTGATGTTGGCACCAAGATCATTCCGTTCCTGGTGGAAGCGTTTGGTGACCGTTTCACCGCTCCTGGAGCCTTTGACAAAGTGCTCAATGATGGGCGTAAAGGCAAGAAGAATAAGAAAGGCTTCTACCTGTATGAAGGGAAAAAGCCGGGTAAGGAAGTGGACGAGAGTATCTATACCCTGCTGGGTCTCACTCCTTCGTCTTCCCGCAGTGAAAAGGATGTCGCAGAGCGCTGTGTTCTGATGATGCTGAATGAGGCTGCCCGCTGTCTTGATGAAGGCGTGATCAGAAACGCCCGGGACGGCGATATTGGCGCTATCTTTGGTATTGGCTTCCCGCCGTTCCTTGGTGGGCCATTCCGCTACATGGACAGTCTCGGTATTGCCCATGTTGTCGAGCGTCTTAATTACTATGCCGGTACGGTAGGTGATAAGTTCGCGCCTGCGGAATGCCTGGTCAGAATGGCAGAAAATGATCAGAAGTTTTACTGAAGCGTAAATAAATTGTAAAAAACCGGGCTTTGCCCGGTTTTTTTATATAAAACGCTCAAAATTGCTTGTTTATTGACCATCGATAAGTACAATCCATCGCCATCGATGAATATGGCTTGTCATTTTTTTGGCGCTGTATCATCAGCTTGATGTCAAAAAATGCACAAAGAGTGGAAATAATGTTGTTACTGGTGTTCTGTGCTTTTTTAAGCAGCGTTTATTATTATGTCGAAGCCTTTCGCTGGGGGATGAATGCGCGCATGTGGGCGCTTGCCGGTCTTTTAATGGGTCCGTTCCTGTTACCCCTGTTTTCTATCCAGCGCCATGTGCAGTGGCGTCGTGCTGCCGGTTTCAATAACCTGGTCATCCAGGCATAAAAAAAGAGAGGGGCTTCCTCTCTTTTCAGAAAACTGCTGGAAAATCGATATTACCAGCCAGAACCCAGGCCGCCATGACCACTCTTCGGACGGTAACCTTCAGGCTGAGTAACGGTTTCTTTCTGCTTCTCAGGTGCCTTAACACCTTCTTGCTTATCAGCAGCTACCGGCGTAGCGGTCGAAAGTACAAGTGCGACTGCGTATTCTTTTAACATCTTAATTTCCTCTGATTTTTTGAACAAACAAACAAAACCGACTGTCAAGGAATGTGCCGGTTACTGATTGTGTTGCACGTTACGTGCCAAAAAGGAAATATCTTTATTTACAGTGACTTACAGCGCAGTGACGGGATTCCGTCACTGCGGATTGTGGGAGATAAGCGTGTGCAGCTGGTGGTTCTCGTCGAGTAATTTTTCAAAGCGCTCAGCGTTAATAGGTTTGGAGTACAGGAAGCCCTGCAGCATCTCACAGTCATAGCGACGAAGAATGGTCAGCTGCTCTTCATGTTCCACCCCTTCAGCCACCACTTTAAGGCCAAGGTTATGGGCAATATTAATGATGGCTGCCGCCATATGCCGGTCCACACTGCTGTGCGCAATATCATCGATAAAGGCTTTATCTATTTTCAGCGTGTTGAGCGGGAAGCGTTTCAGGTACGCCAATGACGAATAACCGGTACCAAAATCATCCAGCGCCAGGTGAATACCGCGCTCGCGCAGCCGTTCCATCATTTGCAGGCCGGCTTCCGGATTTTCCATCAGCGTGCCTTCGGTAATTTCACATTCAAGATGAAGGGGAGACAGACCCACTTCACTTAAAATTTTCAGAATACGTTCGTCAAGGTCGGGTAACTCAAACTGCTTGGCAGATATGTTGACGGCGACCCGTCCGGTAAACAGTCCCTGACTAACCCAGCGCTTTGTGTCTGCACAAGCCTTGCGCAATACCTGCTCACCAATATCAATAATCTGGCCGGTCTGCTCTGCCAGCGGGATAAATTGTCCCGGGCTGACAATACCCTTGTGAGGGTGTTCAAACCGGACCAGGGCTTCCATGCTGACCAGCTTGCCGGTAGTAATGTCGACTTTCGGCTGGTAATAGACTGTAAACAGGTCGTCTTTGATACCCTGACGGATCAGGTTTTCTATCTGTAGCTGTCTGACGGCATTCTGGTTCATTTCACCGCTAAAGAACTGATAACTGTTGCCGCCGTTGTTTTTTGCGAAGTACATGGCAGTGTCCGCATTTTTCAGCAGTTCCTGCGGCGTCGTGCCATCCTCAGGATAAAAGGCGATACCGATACTGGCTCCCAGCACAAATTCCTGCTTGTTGATCACAAAGGGACGGGACAGGCTGTCCAGCATATTCTGTGCATAGTGGGTGATCGCGTGAATGTCGCTGTATTCTTCCATCAGGATACTAAACTCATCGCCACCCAGACGATAACAGGTAGCATCTTTACCGGTAATGCGCTGCAGGCGTTTGGCAATCTGCTTAATCAGAATATCGCCGGTCTGGTGACCCAGTGAGTCGTTAATTTTTTTGAAGTTGTCCATGTCCAGACACAGCAGAGTGTGTGGTATGGCCTTGCGCACCAGGTTCTGGTGGCTGGCCTGGAAGAACGAGCGGTTGGGCAATTCTGTCAGCGGATCGGTGTTGGCCAGCTTCAGCAGTTCCTTTTCAGTGCTCTTACGTGACGTGATATCAGAGAAGACGCCAACGAAATGACTGATTTTACCGTCTTCGTCATGCACCGCATCGATGTTCAGCTCCATCTCGTAACGCTCACCATTCACGCGCACCGATTCTACTTCGCCCGACCAGTTCCCTTTGCTCTTCAGGGTTTTCTTAATTTCCTCGGTAAAGGCGTCAGGGTACTGATGGAAATACATGTAACTTGCCAGCGCCTGATCGCGGGTTTCACCCGTGTACTTGCAGTAGGCATTATTGACCGAGATAAACTTAAACTGGGTGTTAGTAATGAACACGCCTTCCGAAATGTTTTCGATAGAGCGTTTAAACAGATTCAGTTGCTCTTCGGCTTCTTTCAGGTGATGGATATTTTTCAGGGTGCCGGTCATTCGTACCGGCTGATTGTTATGGTCCCGCTGTACCACCTTGCCGCGGTCAAGCACCCAAATCCATTGGTTCTTAAATGTTTTGGCGCGATAAGCCAGTTCGTAGAAGTCGGTCTTACCGTCAAGATGGGCCCGCAATGATTCCTGAACGCGCACAATATCATTCGGGTGGATATTCGCTTCATACGCGCCGTTAGTCCGGATGTCGTCCTGCGGGAAGTCAATGGTGCCCCAGGTATTCGCGCGATAGACTTGCCCGCGGTACACGTCCCAGTCCCATAACTCGTCACCTGAACTCCACAGGGTCAGTTTAAGCCGTTCTTCTGACTCCTGAATGGCCTGCTGACTTGATTTGCGGATCTGATACTGGCGTATCACATAGATCAGCACCACGGTCAGTACCAGCGCATAGAAGCCGAGTGCCGCCGAGTGCAGCCAGGGTGGGCGACCAATATCAATGGTCAGTGTCCGGCTGTCTGACCACGCCTGGCCGTTCGCCTTGGCCTGGACCTCAAACACATACTGACCAAAACTGATGCTGTTAAACTGCGCAGTGCGGCTGTCCTCTGCCATAGTCCACTTGTCATCATAGCCGCTGAGTCGGTAACGGTACTGAACGGCACTGGGGAAGAGCGGGTTGATTAGTCCAAACGAGATACTAAAACGTGATTCGTTGTACTGAATAGCCCTATTGTCGACGTAGGTAATGTTACTGGTGCGGGTAGAGGTGATAGTGCGGTCCGCTTCCTGATTATTATCGTCTGCCGAGTTTTTCTCACCAAAAATCGTAAACTTGAAAAGTTCCGGGGGGCGAGTTTTCGTCGTGGCGTCATTGGTGACCAATTCGACATCGGTGGAGATACGGTTAAACCCATTGCTGCCGCCGAATATCACGTCACCATTAGATAGACGAAGTACAGCGCTTTCATTTAGCGTGTTGTAATTCAACTGCTCAGGTGAAAAACTTTCGGTAATCATAAGACTAGATAAACTGACCCGGTGAATACCGACGTTATCCCCATACCAGATAGCGTCCCCTACGCCTTCAGACGAGTATATAAAACCGTTATTGTCGTCGCGCACCTGCTTGTCCTCTACCTTTAAAGTGCGCTTGTTGAGTTTGAGTACGCCGTCAGAGCGGGTCGTCAGCCAGTAATTGCTGGCAGTTTCATACACGTTAATAGCGAGCGATTTTATGCCTTGTTCTTCACCCAGTTGCCTCACGATCTGCTTCTTTTGTTCATCGTAAAGGCTAATTTTTTCTTTATCCGTCAGCCACAGGCGGCCATTCTCATCCGTGAATAAAGGGACGAAGATACCGAGATCTGAGGCGACTTCATGGCGGGTAATAAATTGCCCGTCATTTCCAGTATGTTTGTAATCCAGATAAAAGCCGGTCCGTACTGATGTGAGCCCATGCTGGTCATCCCACAACCACAGTTTCTGTCCATCGTAATAAATATAATCGACCAGAGAATCCGGAAAGAATGTTTCAAGATGCGTCAGGTCATCATCGGCAATACTGAATAACTGTATACCACGAGAAGAAGCAACCCACATCCGGTCATACTGGTCAATGATAATGTCCCAATACATCAGAGGGTTACCATCAATATTCAGTGGCGGGAAATAGCGCACAGTACCAGTTTTCGGGTTATATTTTCCAAGTCCATCGTTTTGGGTAACAAACCAGACGTCATTATGTTTATCTTCTGCAAGTCCCCATACCATCGCCCCTGACTTGACCTGTTGAAACTCTTCCTGTGTTGAAAATAAACGAACCATATTCAGAAGCGGGTGATAGCGAAAGACGCCCTGATCTGTCCCAACCCAAACTCCGCCGGTAGAATCCTTTTGCACTTTCTGAATAAATTGCCTTGTCAGCCCGGTTAAATGGGAAAAGTTCGCATTTATCTTTGTAATGAGGGACTCGTCTAATGGTTTCCCGTCGACTATTGATAGAGGGAGCACAAAGAGTCCTTGATCAGAACCGAGCCAAATTTCATCTTTGAATGTAATGATGGATGATACTTTCGGATCTTTTGTCGTCCCTAGAGCAGACTTGCCAATCTGCAAATTGTCTTCAGCATCAACAGAGATAACATGGACACCTTTTTCGCTGCCCAGCCAGTATTTTCCGCCAATAATTTTAATATCCCGGATGTTACCTGCAGACAGATAATATCCCCACGGGTTCACTTCATTGAGAGGGTAAAGAATATCCTCCGTTTTACTGTAGATAAAACCGCCATCGGCACCTTCATTCGCGGTACCAATCCATATACGGTTTTTCTCAGGTAGCAGTGCACGGGTGTTGGCCGGTATGCGGGTTTCGGTTAACAGACTGAGTTCGCCGGTGGCAATATTTACGGTATAAAGATAAGCATTGTCGGCAAGCAGTAAATTGCCATCGGTATCTGTGACAATTTTCAGGATAAAGTTGGAGCGGAGCGCGGAATTTTCTTTGTTATATACCCGAAAATTATCGGTTTCAGGCTGATACAGCGCCAGGCCTTCATAGGTACCAACCCAAAGTTTTCCTTCCCGGTCGATATGCAGGGTCGTGATCAGTCCGCTTGGCAGTGAAGACGAATCAACATCTGAGGGGTAGTATTGCTTGATGTCATAACCCGAGTACCGGTTAAGGCCATTGAGCGTCGCGAACCATAAATAGCCCTTCTCATCCTCAGTGATATCAAAAATAAAGTTTTCTGATAAACCGTCACGCTGGTTTAGCTCCAGAAACCGGATATCAGATATTTCAGTCGCTGTGGCAGGGAGTGTTGCACAAAAAGACAACATCAGCCCTATTACCACAACAAGTTTGGTAAGGGTTGCGCGCACCTAATACACCTTCGGCATTTTGCCTTATCATTATAATTGCTTTTCCTGAGGGTTGCGTCCTTTCAATCCCAATACCCAATATGCCGAATATGACCGCGGCCTACAAGGGATTTTTGGTGGATTTGGACACTGCGAAACGAAAAAATGTGTACGAATGTAACAGGCTGTTCAAAAAAGTGGCGTGCGCTGCTTAAATGCTGAAATTCCGTCCACTGCCTGACTCGCGGGAACACGTAGTGGCTTGAATTTCCCCGACGCATGCAGCACCAGTTCACCAAACAAGCGACGCTGTGCGAGCTGGTTGGCGTAAGCCTGAATATCGGTAAATGATAAGTTGCTGATACGCTGCGCCAGTTGCGCATTGTAATTGAAGGCGTCATCTTTGATGCCAAGGCTTACCCACAGGCGCTGAGATTTCATCGACAGATTCAGATCATGTTCCTGCAACTGTTTCAGCAGGTTTTGCTGAATCACTGACCAGTAATGCTGATAAAAGTCAATTTCTTCCAGTTGCTGATACAGGAAACTGGTCATGGCCTCGAGCAGCGAGCGGGCATCGTGGGTTGGGCTCTGTACATAAAACGCCATGCCCGGATGCTGATTATGCGGCACATAGCCGGTACCGACGATATAGCCAAGCTGCTGTTGGGTGCGCAATACATTAAAAAACGGCGCAGCTAGCATCTGTTCCAGCAGCATGCACATGGCGGTATGTGTCACATCGGCGCCCGGAGCCTGCAGATAAAGAATGACCGCGGCATCATCATGATCGCAGTCGACACGGTGATACAGGGTCTCACCCGCCGGTAACCGGGACACTGAGCGCGGCAGCGGCGACCCGGTCGCATTAGGACACAGCGTGGTAAAGCGCGTGGCAAACTCATCAGCCTGGGCGACTGACCAGTTACCGTGCATCAGTCCCTCTGTGTAATATTCGCTTAAGGCTGCATCACGAACCGATAACAGGTCGGTATAGCTGACCCGGCTGACTGCATCAATGAGCTCGACCGGCGCCTGCGTATTTCGCTGAATCAGAACACTGAGTCGGGAGAACAGCCGGTTAGTTGGCTTGTTCAGCAGGGCATTTTGCAGGTTTTGGCGCTGTGCATTCTGATGATGCTCGAACGCAGCTTCACTGGGTATGTACCGTGCAATGGCGTCAAGCAACTGTTCCGCCAGCAGAGTTTGCTGGTTAGTAAAGCCGCGGGTATGCAGAGTCAGTCCGGCCTGATGGCCATAAATGCGATAATGCAGTCCTGCTATCTCAGCGCGGTAATATTTTGCCTGTAGGTAGTCGTTGATCGCGCCGAGCCAGATACGTTTTAGCGCGATAGCGTCTATAGCTCCGCAAAACGCAGGGATATCAAATGCAATATAAATATCACCCTTTGGCGAATGGAACTGCTGATCCTGTGCAAACCAGAACTGGCGTCCGGGGCTGTCGATAATGCGGCAAGGGACGCCGTAACCGGCTTCTGGAAGCACCAGATGATAATTTTGGCCCAGGTAAGGGTTAGGAGGAGGTAGCGACAGGGCATCTATATCCGGTGCCTGTTCCAGACGGGCCAGCATGTCTTCAGACAAGCGATTCACCCGATAATGGGCGTCATAAAATGCACAAATACGATCGGTTTCAATATCCGGTGCAATCACTTTCAGACGCATATTCTGAGGCGTGAAATACTGCAGCGCATCCAGGATTACGCTGGCATCGAAGCTGTCCATGGCCGTTCTGAACTGCAGAATATCATCCGGCGTGCAGGTAAACAGGTACTGTGCATAGTCGCAGATGAGTGGCAGCGGCTTACTGACTTCATCATACTGCATAGCCAGTGCCGCCAGCTGTGCCTTTTCATGGTAACGCCAGGGCTCGTCAACAGACCGGATAACCAGACGAATGTAGGCGAACAGCGCCAGCAATACCTGTTCGCGAGCGTTCATGCCCCTGGCAGTCAGCTGGAAGCTGACATTGAAGTCTTTAAAGTTATCCCCCTCGATGCCAGAACCGGCAATCAGGTTTGTGGCCCATCCCTGTTTCTTGAGGTACGCGAGCAGGCTGCCTTCACCCTCGTCACCGAGCAGATGACTGATGTAATTCAGCGGTTTGGTGCGAAACTCATTGTGCAGGCCGGGCAGGGCAAAGGTCACAATCAGACGGCGGGCGTTCTGAAGTGGCCTGATACCGATTTCTATTCCCAGCTCATTGCGGGTGTAAAGAGCCGGCCACTGGTTTGCTGCCCGTTCGCCCGGTGTGAAACTGTCGAATCCGTCGCTAATCCACTGCCTGACCTTTGCGGTGGCCAGCGGGCTGACCAGACACAGGCACATGTTACTTGCACAGTAATATCTGTTATGGAAATCAACAAGTTGTGCGCGTAAGTCAGCGGGAGCGTGTTGCCCGAATGTATGCTTATTACCGACTGAGAATTTGACAAAGGGATGCGCAGGATTGCAGGTTTCTTTGTGGATCTGATAAAGGCGTCGCAGATCATCTTTGCGCTTGAACTGAAATTCCGCGTCGATTGACTGAATTTCATTTTCCATCGTTCCCGTGTCAATTAACGGCTTGCGCAGGGTGTCGGCGAACGCGGGCAGAATTTGCGCTACTGCCTCAGGCGGGCACGAAAAGTGGTAGTTGGCGTACTCAGTGCCCGTCCATGCGTTGACGGAACCGCCCTGTTTTTCAATAAAGTCGTTAATACCGTTTGGCCGGGGCAGATGCCGACTGCCCATAAACATCATGTGTTCAAGAAGGTGTGCGAGCCCCTGACAATGCTCAGGGTCATAAAAATGTCCGGCTCTGACCGACAGCGACGCATAACAGGACGTGACGTCAGGCATCTCACACAGCATCACGGTAAGACCGTTCGCAAGGGTGAAAAATGTGGTGTTGTCCTGTGTGAAGCTTGTGCTCAAAGTGCGTGTATTCCGGTTGGCAATGGTTGCTGCCCCCCGAAGGGCAGTGATAAAGCGTCCTCACGACAGTAGCGACAATAGTATAACTAGGCTAAGAGAACGCTCTCTGTTATCGTACTGCTATACCACTTCATAGTATGCGTTAAGTTATGTCAGGTCAAAGTCACGACGGTGAGATATTGCTTTATATTATGCGGCACGGCGAGGCTGAAGCGCCGCGATTTGACGACCGCAGCAGACAACTGACGGCTGCCGGACGCGAGCAGGTGACTCACGCAGCGCAATGGCTAAAGCAGCATTTCTGTGAATCTGCCCGCATCGATCTCGCATTGGTCAGTCCGTATCGGCGAACCCGTCAGACCTTTGACAGTTTGTCGCTGGACATCCAGTTCGACAAAATGGAGGTGCTGGAAGACATTACGCCCGACGGCGATCCAAATCACGTCAGCGATTATTTGCAGGCATTGCTGAGCACGCATCAAACCAGAAAACGGCCCATTCAGCAGGTGATACTGGTCAGCCATATGCCGTTGGTCAGTTATCTTGTTGATACCTTATGCCACTCGTACACCACCAGTTTATTTGCGACCGCTTCGGTAGCCGTGGTTGCTTACTCACCTGAACGGGGCGAGGGCAGACTACTCACGCATTATCAGGGATAACGACCGTACAGGTTGCTACGTTCTCGTCAAAATACCTTCAGATCTCTGAAAAACGACCGATATAACTTTTAGTGAGAAAACAGGGTATGACGGGATCAGAGTTAGGCATTCCGATGAGTGATAAATCCATTCCAGAATTGCTTCGGCGTTCCTTGCAATCGCATATGGAAGCGTCTGATTTGCATGACGATGAGGAGCTACAGGCACTGCTTGGCAAACTGAACGATTTGTCAGGTAAAGTGGCGGCCGCCAAAGCAAAAGTGCTTGCCCGGCGGCAGTTGAGCAAAACCAGCGGCAGCCGTTAGTCCTGCCCGCTACCAGAAGGTGGCTGGTAAAATTCGGGCATCACGCGCACGGTTTTTATCATGTTTTCCGAAATATCCACAATCTCCAACGGATAGCCGGCCAGACGCACACTCACCTTGTTATCAGGAATTTCTTCAAGGTACTCCAGCAGCAGGCCATTCAGCGTTTTTGGGCCTTCAGTCGGCAGATGCCAGTCCATTTCACGGTTCAGGTCGCGAATATTCGCACTGCCGTCAACCAGAACGGAGCCATCCTGCTGAACATGGGCTTCCTTACTGTGGTCCGGCACCATGCTGGTGGTGAAGTCACCGATGATTTCTTCGAGAATATCCTCAAGTGTTACCAGGCCCATGATGTCACCATATTCATCTACCACCAGGGCAATGCGCTCCTTTTCGGTCTGGAATTTATACATCAGGGTATGCAGGGGGGTAGATTCCGGGGTGAAGTAAATTTCGCGCACCGCACGCAGCAGACTGGCCTTAGTGAACTGATCTTTAGACAGCAGGCGTAATGCGTCCCGCACATGCACAAACCCGACCGCATCATCAATACTGTCACGGTAGAGCAGTACCCGCGTGTGCTGAGCATTGGTCAGCTGTTTCTGTATTTTCTTCCAGTCATCATTGATGTCAATTGCCCAGATTTCGGTGCGCGGCACCATGATGTCCTCGGCCGTTACACTCTCAAGGTCGAGAATGCCGACCAGCATATCCTGGTGCTTTTTAGGTATTAGCGTGCCGGCTTCATACACCACGGTGCGCAGTTCTTCACGGCTGAGTGAATCATCATTGCCACCGCGCGGGCTGATGCGAAGCAGCGCCAGAAAACCGTTAGTGATAGCGTTGATCCCCGCCACCAGAGGATAAAGCAGCGTGAGCAGAGGTAACAGGATAAGAGAACTGGGGAACGCGACTTTTTCCGGGTACAGCGCAGCCAGTGTTTTCGGCGTGACTTCGGCAAAGATCAGTAATACCAGGGTCAGACCAAACGTCGTGGCGATAACGCCCCAGTAATCACCAAACAAACGAATACAAATGACCGTGGCAATTGAGGACGCCGCAATATTAACCAGATTATTACCAATCAGAATCAGTCCAATCAGACGGTCAGGCCTGTCAAGCAGCTTTTGTACACGCAGGGCGGCGCGGTTCCCTTCATTTTGCAGATGCTTAAGACGGTACCGGTTGAGGGACATCATCCCGGTTTCAGAACTCGAAAAATACGCAGAAAGTAATATGAGTACGCCGAGCGCGATAAACAGCGTACTCGTTGATATGTCGTCCAACTAGGATTTCCTTTATTAGCCTGGCCGACCAATGTAGTAATTTGGCCGGTCGGATTCAAGAAAAAATTGCGGATTAGGCGTTTGATTGTCGCGATAATCGCGCCGCTATTGCCGGTATTACAGCAGGAATTCTCTGACCACTCGGCTGCCGAAATAACCCAGCGATAACAACACCACGCCGATGACCGTCAGACCAATCACCTGCTTGCCGCGCCATCCCCACAGGCGCTGTCCAATCAGCAGCAGCAGAAATACGGCCAGCGCCATCAGAGACAGCACTGTCTTGTGCGCGTAGGTTTTACTGAACATGTTGTCCAGAAACGCGAAACCGCTTAACTGAGCAACCAGTAACAGGGCGGTACCGACGGCCAGTAATTTAAATACAATTTGTTCCACCAGCATTAACGGGGGGAGTGATGAGTGCAGCAGCGACGCTCCTTTCTGTTTCAGCTTGTGGGTAATGAACGACATTTGCAGGGCATACAGAAAGGCTATCACCAGTACACAGTACGCAAACAGGGATAACGCGATATGCACCACCAGACCTGGGTGCAATTCGATGTGCATAATATGCGATGCCGGAACAAGCCAGGCCGCCAGCACGGTCAGTGCGGTAAATGCAAACACCACAGGCATCAGTACAGTGGTTGGCAACAGCCTGACCGACATCACCATCGCGGCGCTGATGAGCCACGACACCAGCGATAATACGTTGGTCACGCTCATATTCTGCCCCGGGGCCTGCAATATCGCGATAACCAGATATGCGAGGTGAAACGCCACGCCGACAATGGCCAGCATCAGTGCCACGGGCATGTTCGGCCCGTCCTGATGAGCCAGACGGGTAATCAGCCTGATCGAAGCCAGCGCGTAAAAAACGGTAGCCACAACAGCAAACAGCGTTTCCATTAACCTTCCTGTTACGGTGGAGTCGCCGGCCCGATGCATCGTACTCGAGCGGGACGGGATGCCAATATCAGGCGCTATTGATACTGGAAGTTCGGCACAAATTCAACTGTATTCCTGAATCCGGGCCACGAACCGGGTAATTATTGCGTGCAAAATTAATCCGCAGTGAGTGGTAACGTCAGCCTGCTATTTACGTTACAATATTGCCAGTTTACGTCATTAAGAAGTTTCACGATATGTTTGAGAATTTATCCGAACGTCTCGGCCAGACCCTTCGCAACGTCAGCGGTCGCGGGCGTCTGACCGAAGACAACATCAAAGATACGCTGCGCGAAGTGCGTATGGCGCTGCTGGAGGCCGATGTGGCGCTGCCGGTGGTCAAGGCGTTTGTGTCTCAGGTCAAAGAACGGGCTCTGGGCGCGGAAGTCAGCAAAAGTCTGAAGCCAGGTCAGGTCTTTATTAAAATCGTACAGTCTGAGCTTGAGGCGGTCATGGGGGAAGCGAATGAAAAGCTGAACCTGGCTGCACAGCCTCCGGCGGTTGTCCTGATGGCGGGTCTGCAGGGGGCGGGTAAAACCACCAGTGTGGGTAAACTTGCCCGTTATCTGCGTGAGCGCGAAAAGAAAAAAGTCATGGTGGTCAGTGCGGATATCTATCGCCCGGCTGCAATTAAACAGCTGGAAACCCTGGCGGGTGAAGTGGAGGCGGTTTTCCACCCGTCCACCACCGATCAGGATCCGGTTGACATTGTTAACGGCGCCATTGATGCCGCGAAGAAGCAATTCTGTGATGTGTTGCTGGTGGATACCGCCGGTCGACTGCATGTTGATGAAGACATGATGGGCGAAATTAAGGCGCTGCATCAGGCCATCAACCCGGTTGAAACACTGTTCGTGGTTGACGCCATGACCGGTCAGGACGCCGCCAATACAGCAAAAGCCTTCAATGATGCGTTGCCGCTGACCGGGGTGATCCTCACTAAAGCTGACGGTGACGCCAGAGGCGGCGCCGCATTGTCAGTACGTCACATTACCGGCAAGCCGATTAAGTTTATCGGTATGGGCGAGAAAACCGATGCGCTCGAACCCTTCCATCCAGAGCGCATCGCGTCGCGTATCCTTGGTATGGGTGATGTACTCAGCCTGATCGAGGAAGTCGAGCGCAAGGTTGACCGCAGCAAAGCGGAAAAACTGGCGAAGAAAGTGCAGAAGGGCAAGGGATTCGATCTGCAGGATTTCAAAGACCAGCTTGAGCAGATGAAGAACATGGGCGGCATGATGGGCCTGATGGATAAACTGCCGGGTATGGGCGGGATGGCTGATAAGATTAAAGAACAGGCGGGTGATAAGCAGTTCAATCAGATGGAAGCCATTATTAACTCCATGACGCCAGCGGAGCGAGCCAGACCGGATATCATTAAAGGGTCGCGTAAACGTCGTATCGCAGCCGGCTCGGGAACACAGATCCAGGACGTCAATCGCCTGCTTAAGCAATTTACCCAAATGCAGAAAATGATGAAAAAAATGTCGGGTGGTGGCATGAAGAAGATGATGCGCCAGATGAAAGGCATGATGCCTCCCGGCGGCATGGGCGGGGGTATGTTCCCTCCGCGTTAATCGTCGAGCGCTTACCGTGTGCGCCCGCTCAGTCGGGCGCATGGTTTGCGTCCGTTTGTGCTTTCTTTCTTGTACTACTTCCCCTCATAGTCTCCTGTCGGACACCATAAAAGAAACGCTTGACATCATCATAAAGATGCCATCATTATGATGATATAAGAATAAGAAAACCGGTTGTTAAACCATGAAAGACACGCTGGACCTTCCTCTTCGACAGACACTTGATGAACTTCCGCATGCACAACGTGAACGCCTGGCATTCATTGATTTCAGCCTGCAGTATTTTGGTCATGTCACGCGTCAGGATCTGATAAACCGGTTCGCGACCGGTCTGGCTGCCGGCACCCGGGACTTTAGTCTCTACCGGCAACTGGCACCTGACAACATGGTGCTGGATCAGGCGACCAAACAGTACCTTCGGCGTGACGAATTTACGCCATTGTTTGTGCATAATCCCGAAACCATCCTGCATAGTCTGAGCCGCGGCTTTGGTGACGGCTTGTCGGGGCAGATCGTATCGTCAGAGCATTGTCTGAATGCAGTCGGGCTGATACACCCCGATGCCAGTATTATTGCCAGCCTGATGCGAGCGATTCATAACGGCATGGCAGTACGGGCCACCTATGTCAGTCTGACATCGGGAGAAACCGAAAGAGAACTGGTGCCGCACGCGATTGTGAACAACGGGCACCGCTGGCATGTGAGAGCGTTTGACCGAGCCAGCCAGACATTCCGTGATTTTGTTTGTACCCGGTTTGTGCGGGTTGATGCGCTGGCCAGCGGGCGTCGGGAAATTGAGTGCAGTGATTATGATGGTGCCTGGCAACGCCATGTCACGCTGGAGCTGATTGCGCATCCGGGCCTGACCAACCCTGCCGCGGTACACATGGATTATGCGATGAAAGATGGCCGCAAAACGGTCACGGTGCGCGCCGCCCTCGCGGCGTATCTGCTGCGGTACTGGCAGGTAGACTGTTCTGAGAGCGCACGTATTCTCGGGCAGGGTTGTCAGCTGGCGCTGGAAAACCGGGACGTACTTAACGACATTGAAAATGCTCACCTGGCACCGGGTGCCAGCGCGAAGTGATGCATTGCAAACCTATTGACTGTTCGGCCTGACAATACAGCAGCGCTGAAGCCCGCAAGACGGGAAAATCATTAACTAACAGGATGGCTATGGCTGGATTAAAGCGAATTATCCTAATCGACACGCACCTGCCGGGCGTGGTTGAGCTCAAACTGGATGGACACACGAATATCTGTGGTACTAACGCGTCAGGAAAGACCACCCTGCAACGCCTTATTCCGGTGTTTTATGGTGAATACCCGAGCCGGGTTGTGCCGGCAACACGGGACAGCTTCGAACGCTGGTATCTGCCACGTCAGTCCAGTTTCATTATTTACGAATATACCCGCGCCGACGGTGAGTTATGCCTTGCGGTATTAAGCTCAACCGGCAATGGCGTCAATTATCGTCTGGTGGCCAAGCCGTTTGATATCGATGACTTTTTGTACAGGCAGAAAAACGGCAAGCATGCCAGCGTGACCAGTAATGACCTGGCCCGCGCCCTGAAACGCAATAACGTGCTGGTCAGTAGTCTGCTAAATACCAAAGATTTTCGTGCCGTGCTGCAAAATGATCAGGGTGTACTGAATCAGAGCAGCAACGCCCGCGAACTGCTGGGCTATGCCAAAATTTTCAGCCTGTGTGAACCAGGTAAGCACATCCGTCACATCGAAAAACTGGCAAAAGCGGTGCACTCGAAAGAAGGCAAGATGGAAACCATCAAGGCCATGATTGCCGCTATTCTTGAAGAAGACGGCGTACAGCCGCCGGCATCAAGTCTCAGTCGCCAGCGGGTCGATGACTGGATCCGCGAATGTCATCTCATCAAACAATTCGACACGATCCGTCCACAGTTTTCTAAACTCGAACAGGCCAATATGGCGCTGACAACGACGGAGCAGACCCTGTCCCGGCTGAAGCAGCAGTTTGAACTGGATAAAAGCCAGCTGAATGCAAAAATTGAGCGCAGTAAAACGGCCCTTGAGGATGTGCGCTTTGAAACCAAGCAAAATGATGCGCAGTGGCAGGACAGCCGCGATCATCTGAATCAGGTTGTCTCATCAGCCCGGGCCGATGTCGACAAATACACGGCAGAGCTGGATGCGGTTGAGCGGGAATTTGAAAAATGGCAGGACCAGGACATTGAACAGCTTAAGGAAGATGTCGCTAACCTGCCACAATGGGAAAACCAGTTAGAGACTGCGTCGGGACGTTATCAGTTACTGACCGAAAAACATCAGGACATCGAATCTGCCTATAACCGCCGGGTTGCTGAGCTTGGCGAACGCCTGAGCGTCACCCTGGAACAGCTGTCAGCAGCGCGTCAGGAAGCCGCCGACACACGCAGTGAACTTCAGCAGAAAGAACGTGATGCACTGCAGGCCATCCGTGATGATTTCAATCAACAGTTGCAAACACTTCAGGCGTCGCATCAGACGCAGCTAAGCGAACTGAAGATTGCCGAGGCGGAGCTGAATGCGTCACAGGGCAACGCAGGCTATAACGAATTTGAGCAGTCTCAGCTGGAGCTGATGGATGCGGCGATTAAAGAAGCCACCGTCAAAGAAGACGCGGCGCGCAGCGAGCTGCGCAAAGCCCAGCAACACCACAGCCAGACGCAACAGGCGCGCCAAAAAGCGTCAGAAGCGCTGGATAAGGCCCGGGCGGCATATCGTAAGCAGGAAACTGAGGCAGAGCAGATTAATGCACTGCTGTACCCGGGCGAAGGTACGCTGCTGGAGTTCTTACGTGCCAACGTTGATAACTGGGAACAGTCTCTGGGTAAGGTGCTGCGCGAAGAGTTGTTAGCACGTACCGACCTGTCTCCGCAGATGACAGACAGCAGTACGTCATTGTGCGGCATGACACTGAAACTGGACGGCGTAGAGGAACCCGCCTCCGCGCGCAATGAAAAAGCCCTGCGCGCTGCGCTGTCCGATGCGGAAAAAGCGCTGGAGGTTGCACTGGCAGCGCATAATGAGTGTGAAACCCAGCTCGCCAAGGCGAATGAAGACGTGCGGGCGGCGGAGCTTGTCGTTACCCAGAAAGACAATGCGGTAAAAAGTGCGGAAGCTGCGCGTAAGCGCGCCCAGCAGGACCGTGACAGCCTGCTGAGTGAATACCAGCAGGCATTGTCTCAGCGTAAGCAAAAGGCCAGAAGCAAACTGGATGCGAACCGTCAGGCACAGAAAAAGCTGAGTGCACAGTTTGAGCTGGACCGGGATGAGGTGCGTGATCAGCAGCGCGAGGCGGAGACTGAGCACCGTTTCCACTGGCAGCAGTTGATTGCAGACACGGACGCACGTATCAGTCAGCTCGACAGCGATATGAAAAAAGCACGCGATACCGCGGCGACTGAACGTAAAGAAATGGATGTCTGGCTGGATAACGAGCTGAACAACCGCGGCGTGGATGTCGATGAGATTGGACAGCTGAAAAAGCAGATCAAGTCGCTCAAGGAGTCGATTACCCGCACGCAGTCGGTCCGGCACAAGGTGACAGACTATGAGCGCTGGTACCAGAACGTGTTTTCTACGCAAAAAATCAGCTGGCAAAAGGCGCTGGCCGATGCCCGTAAAGCGTTCAGTGAAGCACAGCGCCACCTGGCGCAGAAGCAGGCTGAATACAAAGACAAACGGGAAACGCTCAGCGAGCAGCAAAGTAAACTGGAGTCGGAGTATAAGACCGCCAGCGAACAGGCTGAACAGGTGACAGCGCTGTCTAAGACGCTGGTTAAACTGGCGTTACCTGCGGTGACCGATGACGTGGCTCCGGCGGATGACACAACCATTGCCCAACGTATTTCCCAGGTCCAGGCATTGCTGCAGGAACGTGACACGCTGCAGTCTGATGTCCGTAATTACGTTGAAAGGTTCGATCAGCTTATCGCAGCCCAGGCAGGTACCGGGTTGTCAGATACCTGGGAACGCGCCCGTGAAGAGTGCAGCGTGATTAACGCGCATGGCGTGAAAGGAATGGATCATCGTCGTATGGTGTCGCATCTGGCACAGCTGCTCAATGTGATTGTGCCGCAAAAACTGCAGGGACTGCGTGAGCAGGGCCGTATTTTTGGCGCTGATCTCAGCCAGTATTACTTCGTGCTGGCCGACATTGATAAGCGCATTGTCGCGCAAAGTCGCCGAATTACCCAGGAAGTGGACGGTGAACTGTTCCTCGACGGGGTGTCGGATTCGGCGGTGAAGATCCGTTCCCGCATCAGCGAGCTTGAATTCTGGCCAGAGCTGGAAGCGTTCCGCAAACACTATGAACAGTGGATGGAGGAGGGTGCCCGTGAACTGCCGGACGATGAGTACGGCCAGTGCATGCGCCGGGTTCTGGATATTCTTGGCCGCGCTGCACTCGGTGGCGGTATCAGTAAATTACTCGATATCGAACTGCATCTTCGTGAGGGTAACAGCGACCTGGTGATCAGAACTGACCGTCAGCTCAATGAGTCATCCAGTCATGGTATGGCCTACCTGATCCTGTGTAAGTTCCTGCTGGCCTTTACCCGCCTGCTGCGAGGCGAGGCGGACGCGACCATCCACTGGCCTATTGATGAGCTTGGCACGCTGCACCAGAGTAATGTGAAGAAGATTTTCGATGCCTGCCAGAACAACAATATCAGTGTGGTCGGCGCGTTCCCTAATCCTGAATCTGATGTGCTGACGCTGTTTGAAAACCGTTACCTGATAGACAAGGTCAGCCGTCAGTTGCAGGTGGTTGAGCCCAAAGCCAGTACCATTGCAGAGCGAATTAAAGCGCGCCGTCAGGCCGAGGAGGAAAGCGTATGATGACCGAACAGGGCAGAGTGCTGAGTAAACTGCTGGGAGGCGCGTTTATTTGTCAGGTTACTGACGAGGATGGCTGGCGCTACCTGAAAACCACCGGTAATGCCCAACAGCTTGAGCCGCATCTGAATTTGCTCAACCGCACGCTGGCAACCACGGCCGAGGGCGATGTGTTTTTTGCGGCCTATCAGACCATCACCGAAGACGAACGCAAAGTACTGACACAGCAGTTTCAGGAAACCACATCAGGGCTGGTGCCACTGGTTGAATGGTTACTGCTTGTGCAGCAGGCCAGCGAATCTGATGTGCCCGTGACAATGGGCAGTGCGATTCGTCTGAATGAACTGCAAAGTGTTATTGAAGATACGCCGGCGTACGCGGAACAACTGGAAAAAATTTCCCGCTATCGGCTATTCGGATCAACCAGCGTTAACCTTGACGGGCAGCTTAAACAGGTATTCAAGCGTCTTACTGACATGGGTTACCTGATTAAACCCAATCCGGACAAGCAAATCTATCTGGCAACCGGTAAGGTCGAGCACCTCTATGACATGATCCGCTTCATCGATGAAACGGAGTCGCTGTCATTAGCGGAACAGGCTGATGCAGCCATTCAGCAGGGGAGCCTGCTATGAGTCAGGCGCTGATCCAGGCCGGAACCCGGCTGCTCAATGCGTTGGGACGTCACAGCGAGATCATCATGGAAGCTTATATTAACGGATCCGTGGTGGCTCACGAGCACAGTCCCAAGGTGCTGGAACAGCTTGTTCAGTTAGGCGTGCTGTGGCGGCCCGATCCGGACAGTGAATTACGCCTCAAAGGGGCGGTGCGCACGCTGCTTGAGGGCAGCCTGCAGGATGAGCGCAACCGCACCATCAGCGCCAATATTGGCGCAGCACTGGCAAGCCTGAAGACCCTGACTGAACACTATAAGGAAGCACTGCATTACGCCCGTTATGCGGAAGCCGCGTCCTTTATGAGTGATCTGACCGAGCATGTCTATCAGTTGTCCGAGTCGCTGGCGAACAGCGTGCGGGTTGTGTTCAGCCGGATTAACAACGAATTTGGCTATGTGTCCTCGGTAGAAGCGAAAATTCGTGAAAATGAGCTGGCACAGGGGCAGGTGACAGAACTGTTGTCCCAGCTTGAGTGCTTCCGGTTTGACGAGCTTAGCGAAATTGCCGGCAGTAACCGGGAGTTGCGTCACCTGCTTGTGGTGTCGCTACAGCAACGGTTTTCCAAAGCCGCGCAGGAACTGTCGGTAGCCCAGGCCCGTCTGCTTGACCTGATGGGACGGTTTCGTGAGTTTCAGGGCCGTACCCGGCTGCTTAAAGGGTTCCTGCTGCATATGGAGCAGCACCCGGATTTCACGCCAGGTAACTATGCGAATTTAAGCCGGGTTCCCGTGTTGTTCAATCAGGCAGACAATCTGATACAGGACGCTGCGCCTGATGTGAACTGTGTCGAACATGAAGCCGACTATCAGCAAATCGTTGCGTCACTCAGTCATGTGCACCGTCGCAGCCAGCGCGATGAAGAACGCACGCAGTCGCAGGATATCGACGTAGCCGAACAGACACGTGTGGCACTGGAAAAGGATCCGTTGCAAAAAGCCGTCGAGGACTTTTTCTGCGATGTGATTGACTCTGGTCAGGCTATGTCAGCGCTAACTTACTATGCCGGCAAGTCTCTCGAGTTTGATCCTGAGGTTTGGCTGTATCAGGTGATCGGAGGCTATCAGTCGCTCAATGACACGGATAAACAATTTTTCGCACTTGACGCGGAGGGTGAACCCGATGCCGTCTTCAGTGGTAACTTCTACATAAATGACGTGACACTGGGTTTGCGCTGATGGCGTGTTATTGGCTGCAGGAAAAAGGAACCAAGGCGACGTAACGCAGTCCAACTGATGTCGTTTCCGTTTATGACGGAACCTTGTTGTTGCGCCACGCGCAAATAAGAGGATGTAACTATGCAGTTATCCGCAATACAGTCGTTTAATCAGGCGCTGATAAAAATGGCAGTGCTGCTTTATCAGGTCGACAAAACCGTCACGCTGACAGAACAGGATTACCTGGAATCACTGGTCGCTGAACTCGACTGGCAAAGTCCTATCTGTCCGGAAGCCTTCCTCAATGACGCCATTTTTCAGGCCAGAAAGGCGCTCGATACCGGCAATGAAACCGACTATCTGCGCGCGTTGCGTGACGATTTACTGTTTGATGCAGACAGGGCGCTGGAGGTGGCGATGGCGATAACGGGGGTGGATGGTGAGCGCAGTGAAGAAGAAACCGAACTGTTGGCCCTGCTAACACACAAATACCTTGCCAAGGCGCTGGTTTCAGGAACACGGGATCCAGCGGAGACCTTATAACTTTTTCAGCCGGTGAGGTTGCCGCTGTCATCCGACACGCAGTTTCTGCCGGCATGTTTTGCGTGATAAAGTGCGTTGTCTGCACGCTTCATCACAGCGTCTATACTGCTGTCGTTTGGTGAGGCTTCGCTGATGCCGGCACTGACCGTGATTGCAATCCCCGACAGTGCGCCAGATGAGTGCGATGCAATATAATGGCGTACTTTTTCTGCCGCCTGTCTTGCCCCTGATTTGTGGGTATGTGAAAGCAATAAGGCAAATTCCTCACCACCAATGCGTGCTGCCCAGTCACTTTCTCTCGACTGCTCTTTCAGCACGGAGGCAACCCACTGTATTGCTTTGTCTCCTGCATCATGCCCGTGCGTATCGTTGAGCTGTTTGAAATGGTCGATGTCAAACAGCACCAGTGACAAACCATGCTGATACCTGCGGTTACTGGACAGCAGCGTTGTTGCAACCCCGTTGAAAGCGCGGCGGTTCAGTAGATCAGTCAGTACGTCATAGTTGGCTTCATACTGCAAACGTGCAGCGTATTCGCTGATCCGTTTTACCATAGGCCGGAAGATAAACAGCGCTTCTGCAAGAATGGTTAAGATAATAATGGCAAGTACAATGCGCTGTGCCTGTTTTAGTTCAGTAACGCGGTTATTACTGGCGTTCTCATAAAGCTTGACCACTTCGTTGAAACCATCAAGCAGCGCGGTCTTGGATAACTGCACAAACTCATCGGTATAATAGTTGTGCGTGTTGTAATCTTCTTCTTTAATGCTGAGTGCTTCGTCAATAAGGGCAGTGAAGCGGGCAATGTGCATCTGAATGTTCATTGGCGGTGAATAATAAAGGTCAGACAGTGACGAATACAGCAGCGGATCTTTTCCTTCCAGCGTTGTCAGATTGCCCAACAGCACCGTATTATTCTGACGCATTCTGGTCAGCGCGGCTTCTGCGGTCTGTCTGGCTTTTGGATTTCCGGTTTGCAGGTACTCCAGGGTAAACAGGCTGACACGTTGCGACAGCATGCGTTGTTGACCGCTGATATTTATCAGATGGCCACTTTTATCCTGCTGCTGGATCACTTCGTCGAGCATAAAATGCACACCAAACGACAGCAGCGCGATCACCGACAGCGACACAACATATGTCCATGTCATGTATTTCGACGGATCTCTTACGGTCAGATACTGACGTGACTCAATAAGTGCGATGTCCTGTTTGTTCATGAAATGCCCCGGGTCTGCAGTGCCGCGATAAAACGCGATTAAACGGCCTGATTAAACAGTAGCCAACCGAGACAAAAAAATCATGGTATTACGCCCCCGGCTTGCCGGTTTTTTTGATACAGATTCAGCAAACCGGGTAATGTGTGCCGATTGGTACGTGATTAAGGAAGAGGGATAAATTCGGCATCATCGCCGGGGATCGAGGGGAAATTACCCTGGCGCCAGCGCGCTTCTGCCTCACGAAGCTTTTCTTCGCTGTAAGCCAGAAAATTCCATTTCAGCAACGGGGTGACGGGCAGTTTCTCACCGCCCAGCGGGAAACAGCTGTTTTTTTGAAGGGAGATAAAAAAGCGCCGCAAATTGCGGCGCTCCTCGTTTACCCTTGCTGCGCGGCCGCCATCTCACGCTCGAGACGTTGTGCCTCGTCGGCTCGTGGCTTGGTGAAGCGGGCCAGTGCGAGGTACAGCACCGGCGTGAGGTAAAGCGTAAATACCACAGCAATGCCCAGGCCACCAAACACAACCCAGCCAATTGCGTTGCGTGATTCGGCGCCGGCACCGCTCGACAGGATCAGCGGCAATCCGCCAAGAATTGTCGAGACCAGCGTCATCATAATGGGGCGCAGTCTGACTTTGCCGGCTTCCATGATGGCGTCGTAGACGCTGTAACCACGATCACGAAGCTGGTCAGCGAACTCAATCAGCAGGATGGCGTTTTTCGCCAGCAGACCAATCAGCATGACCAGACCTATCTGCGAATAAACATTGATGGAAGTGCCGGTCAGAAACAGTGCGTAAATCGCCGCGGCGATACCAAACGGCACTGTCAGCATCACAACCACAGCGCTGTTCACACTTTCAAACTGTGCGGCCAGCACCAAAAGTACTATCACAAATGCCAGTACATAGGTCATCATCACCTGACGTGAGGTTTCCTCGTAGGTTTGTGCCTCGCCCAGAAAAACCAGACCAATACCATCGGGCAGCGTGTCTTCGGCAATACTTCTGATGCTGTCTACCACTTCACTGAGCGCCACGTCTTCCGGCAGTTCCATATCAAGCTCGATAGCGCGGCGCTGCGCCTGGCGCTCGAGCTCCGCGGCAACACCTTCTTCGGTAATGTAAGCCACGCTGGATAACGGCACCAGATTGCCGTCCACCGACTTAACATACAGGCTGGTCAGGTCAGACGGGTTGCTGGTAGAGCGGTTGTTGGTCTGCAGCATGATCGGAATTGCCTGGTCACCAACGTTCAGATCAGCAATGTCAAAGCCATTGACGGCCGCACGCAGGGTACGTGAAATGTCGTTCAGGGGGACCCCCAGTTCTTCTGCACGGCGTCGATCAATGTTTACACGCATCTGCGGCTGTGTCGGCTCATAACCAATGCGGGGACGCCCCAACGCTGGCAGGCGGGTTTCAATTTCGCGGGCGAAGTCTACCGCTGCATTGTAAATGTTGGGATAGGTATCGCCGGTCAGCGCCAGCTCCAGCCCGCCGCCCTGTCCACGCAGGTTCAGACTGTTGCCGCCGAAGGCATTACCTGGCGCGCCGGGTATGGACTGCAGTTTCGGGCGTATTTCGGACACCACATCCTGCAAAGACTGATCACGATCGTCCCAGTGTTCCAGCGGTGCAGTAATAAACACAATATTAGGATCCCACTGGCCAACGACAGTGTAGATAGAATCAATGGTGCCATTTTCTACATACGGCATCAGGATCTCTTCCATCTTCTCAGCCTGACGATCCATAAAATTCATGCCGGCACCGTCAGGGCCCCGGGCAAAAATGCGGATGGTTCCGCGGTCTTCACTGGGCAGCAATTCATTATCAATGTGCTGCGCGGTGAAGTAAGCACCACCACCGGCCACCAGGCACAGCGCAAATACCAGCCAGGCGTACTTCAGCGACCAGCGCAGGCTCGACTCGTACGCGTGCAGTGCTACTATGCCAATGCGGCCAAAGGTGCGTGAGAATAGTGTTTTGCTCTGTTCTTTGGCAGATTTCAGCGGCAGACGCGCAGTCAGGGCAGGGACCAGTGACAGCGCGACAAAGGACGATATGATTACCGCTCCGGCCAGCACACCGCCAAATTCCCGGAACAGCCGGCCCGCTGTTGACGGTAAGAATGCGATAGGAATAAACACAGACGCCAGTACCGCTGTCGTCGCGACCACGGCGAAAAACACTTCCCGGGTTCCCAGTACCGCCGCTGCGCGGGCACCCAGACCCATTGCGCGTCGACGCTGGATATTTTCAGATACTACAATGGCGTCATCGACAATCATGCCGGTGGCCAGCACCAGTGCAAGCAGGGTAAGGATATTGATCGAGAAGCCCAGCATCCAGATAATCGCCAGCGCGCCAGCCAGTGATACCGGTATTGACACCGCCGGAACGATGGTAGCGCGCCAGGAGCCAATAAACACCAGCAGCGTAAAAATCACCAGCAGTACGGTCAGGCTCAGCGATACCACCACTTCCTGTACGGAATCGCGGATAAACTCCGCGTCATCTGCGGTTACCACGATGTCCATGTCGGTAAAGCGCTTGTCGAGGTTTTTCACCATCGCCAGCACTTCATCAGAGATTTCAATGGTGTTGGAACTGGCCTGACGGATGATGCCAAGGCCAATCACCGGGCGTCCGTCCAGACGAACCACGCTGGAGGTGTCTGCCGGACCAAAATAGACGCTCGCGACGTCGCCAACCCGGATATCGCCTGAGACAACAATCCGCTCAACATCCTCGGCGCTGACCGAGGTCGCATCTGCGCGCACAATCAGTGCCTGGTCGGCCGACTGGATACTGCCTGCCGGAACGTCAAACGGAGCAAGCTCGAGTGCCGCAGCCACGTCGGTCATTGACAGACCAAAGCTGGTCAGGCGCAGCGGATCAACAGAGACACGCAGTACCCGGGCCCGATCACCACGAAGATTGACATCGGCGACCCCCGGAATACTCAGGAACAGCGGGGCAAGGTCGGTTTCGACCCGTTCGGTCAGGGTTTCCATATCCAGTGTCTCACTGGAAACGGCAAGACTGACGACGGCCTGGGCGTCATTATCGGCACGAATAATGGCAAGCTGCTCGACGTCTTCCGGTAACTGACGCTGAACCCGGCTGACAGATTCCCGAGTTTCGTTAGCTGCATCTTCAAGGTTAATACCCGGACGAAATCTTACCCGTACCCGCGCGGAGTTCTCTTCACTTTGCGCAGAAATATTCTCCACACCACTGACCCGGGCAACGGCGCCTTCCAGGCGACTGGTCACCTCGGCATCGACGGTTTCTGGCGACGCTCCGGGATAATTGGCGGTCACAGTAACAGTGGGGCGGTCGACATCAGGCAGTTCCCTGACTTCAAGCCCGTACAGGGACGACAGGCCAGCGATCGCGATAAGCAGGTTCAGAACAACAATCAGTATTGGACGTCGAATTGCCAGTGAGGGCAAATCGCTGGTCATCGGGTTTAACTCACTCATTACCGTTGCTCCGCGCCAGTTCTGTGGTGATCGCCTGACCATTTCTCAGACGCTGGATCCCTTCGGCGATAAGCGTATCCCCTTCTTTTAAATCACCAGAGACCAGAATAATGCCGCGCAAGCGCTGGTGAACCTGAACGTCCACTTTTTTGGCTTTGCCATTTTCCGCCATCCAGATGTAAGCGCCGGTCGCGCCCCACAATAATGACGCTTCAGGAATAGCGGCGTAGCGCTCACCTTCAACAGACAATGTCACCCGGAAGCTCATACCCGGACGGTAGTTATCCTTGCTGTTATCCAGCAGGGCACGTGCACGCAGGGTTCTGTCGGCTTCGTTGATACGGCTGTCAACTTCGGCAATGTTCGCGATCAGGGAAGTGTCGCGATTGGTCCAGGGTTCGAGCGTGACCGTGGGATTCCCCAACAGCACACTGAGTGACGCTTCCGGCGCCCGGAAGTTAATAAAGAGTTTACTGCGGTTATCCAGTGTAGTGACAACGGTTTGTTCATTAATCCGATCACCGACTTCGATGTCGGTCAGACCAACAACGCCTGCGAAGGGCGCTTTGAGGTGACGATCGTCTAAGTCGGTACGCGCGTCCTCTACCGCGACTTCGGCCAGATCGCGCAGGGTCCTGGCGTCATCCAGTTCACTTTTCGGAACCGCCCCCTTGGCATGGCTTTCCTTTAATCTGTCATAGGTGCGCTGGGCGTCGTCACGCTGCAGGATAGCGCGGCGCAGGGCAACCTGTTGCTTTCTGTCGTCCAGTCGCAGCAAAATCCGGCCTGCCTCAACCGCCTGGCCCGGCACAAAATTTACCTCGACCACTTCGTCTGCAACCGCCGGATACAATACTACCGAGCGCACAGCCTCGGCCGTACCGACCGCTTCAACATTTTTTACTTCATGCTGAAAGCGCACGGGTTCGGTCACCACCAGTTTGGCCCGGTTGTCACCGGCCCACTGCGCAATCACGCCCGAAGAAGGAATAAAAAATAACGTCATCCAGCCAAGTAGACGCACCATACGTGCCAGTTCGATACTCATCGCTTTCTATGTGTCCTGTAAAAACCCGAGGGTTAATGCCCTATTTATGCTTTAACCGCCTTTAGTTATGCGGCATTAACGTATTGGTACGCAATATCAGCACAAGTGGGTTAGGTGAGCAATTGCAGTTCGGCGTACTCTCTGTACAGCGCATCGCTTTCAAGCAGTTCGTCGTGTGTCCCGATATTTTCAACGTGCCCGTTATCCATGACGATGATCCGATCGGCATGCTGTACGGTCGCCAGACGATGCGCGATAACCAGTGTCGTGCGCCCCTGCATCAGAGTGGTTAGCGCCTGCTGGACCATTTTTTCGCTCATCGCGTCAAGGGCGCTGGTGGCTTCGTCCAGCAATAGCACGGGACGATCAGACAGAATAGCGCGGGCAATCGCGATACGCTGTCGCTGTCCTCCTGAAAGCGTCACGCCGCGTTCACCCAACTGGGTATCAAAACCGTGTTCGAGCCGATCGATAAATTCATGCGCAAAAGCGGCTTTGGCGGCGCGTCTGACGTCATCATCGCTGGCATCAGGGCGACCATAACGAATGTTTTCCATGACGGTAGTGGCAAACACCACCGGCTCCTGAGTCACAATGGCGATGTGACGGCGAAGATCAGTCAGTGGCAGCTGCTTAATATTGACGTCGTCAATACAGATTTCACCGTGCTGGACATCATAAAAACGCATCAGGAGATGAAATAATGTGGACTTGCCTGCGCCACTGGGGCCTACCAGTGCCACGGTCTCGCCGCTGTTAATATGTAATGACAGGTGCTCAAACAACCAGGGTGCATCGTCATAATGAAACCCGACATCACGGAAGGTCAGACATGGCGGCGTGTTTTTGACTGGCAATGTGCGCGGCTGCTCCGCCACTTTGAGCGGCGAACGCGCCGCCAGTAGTTCCAGCAAACGCTCGCTGGCGCCCACGCCACGCTGGACCTCACCAATCACTTCACTCACGGTGGCAATACTGCCGCCTGCCATGATGGCATAGAATAAAAAGGCCGATAGCTCACCCAGCGTAATGCTGCCTTCAAACACCTGCCGGGCACCGAGCCAGGCAATCAGTGATACGGCGACCAGGCTTAACATCATAATGCCGCCGATCAGCAGCGCCCGGTAATGGATACGGCGCTGCGCTGCCGCCATCGCAGCCTCAACATGTCGTGAGAAAAACTGTGCTTCCTCCCGTTCCGCAGTGAATGCCTGTACGGTGGTAATTTCATGCAGTGACTGGTCAACCTGGGCACCAATATCTGCCACCCGGTCCTGGCTCAGGCGGGCATAGTGGCGGACACGCGGTGCCAGGATCCGCACGGGAATAAGCAGGGCGGGGACCGCCAGCATAACACCCAGGGTTAGTAACGGACTGGTAATCAGCATCAGTATCACAGCCCCGATAAAGGTGATGGTGGCGCGAATGGCCATTGACAGGCTCATGCCAATGACGGTCTGTAACACCGCGGTATCACTGGTAAAACGGGAAATAACTTCACCGGTTCGCATTTTTGAAAAGAAAGAAGGGGGTAGCGACAACAGGTGGCTGAAGACATGCTGGCGAATGTCCGCGCTGATCCGTTCGCCCAGCCAGGTCATCAGGTAAAAGCGGGCATAGGTAGCCACGCAGGCTACCACGCTGATAAGAATGACCATTGCTGTCGCACTGTTAAGCATGTCCGGGTTACCTTCAACCAGACCGCTGTCTATGGCATAGCGGATCCCCTGGCCAAGCACCAGCCAGGATGCGGCAGCAACAAGCAGCGCCAGAACAGCGCCAACAACCCGCAACCGGTATGGATGCAGGTAGGAAGCGAGCCAGTGAATAACCTCGCGGGAAGAAACGCCAGATGGTGTCATCCTAAGTCCGTGACAGTACGATGTATTTTTAAAGCTTACCGCGTTTTACAGGCTTTGGATGCGCATTTGGGGTATGTCAGACAAAAAACGCGACGCACGCCAGTGTACCCTGCCGCCAGACAGGGTTTTTATTCCCATTTTTACTTGCATTAGGGGCTCAACTACGTATAATTCTGCGGCCTTCTATCTGGCGTCTTACAAAAGATAACCGGACGGAAGGTAAGTTAACGGTAACGCTACAACGAGTTTGAGGCATTTATGGTTACTATTCGTTTACAGCGTGGTGGCGCGAAAAAGCGTCCATTTTATCAACTAGTGGTGGCTGACAGCCGTCGCGCGAGAAACGGACGTTTCATTGAAAACGTTGGTTTCTTCAACCCGACCGCTCAAGGTCAGGCCGAGCGTCTTCGCATCGACCTGGACCGTATTGAGTACTGGGTTGGCGTAGGTGCGAGTCTGTCTGAGCGCGTATCTAGCCTGGTAAAAGAAGCAAAAAAAGCGGCAGCGTAAGCTGTCACTAACGGTGGGTGTAGATGAGTCAAGCGTCTGACAAAGTGGTAGTTGGCAAAATCGGCGCGCCTTATGGCGTTAAAGGTTGGGTCAAAATCAACAGCTATACCGAAACACCGGAAGGAATATTTGATTATGCGCCCTGGATACTGGGGGATAACGCAGAATATTCAGTTGACCAATGGCGTCCGCATGGTAAGAGCCTGGTAGCCAAGCTGGAAAACATCGATAACCGTGATGATGCGGAACGCATTAAAAACCGGGATATCGAGATTCTTGCTTCGCAGTTGCCCGATTTGGGTGATGAAGGTGTCTACTGGCGGGAGCTGACCGGGATGAAGGTAGTGACAACCGACGGGTATGACCTTGGTGTTGTCCGTGACATCTTCAATACCGGTGCGAATGATGTCATTCAGGTGAAAGCCAATGTGAATGATGCGTTTGGTCAGAAAGAGCGGTTGTTGCCGTTTGTATTCGACAGTGTCGTGCAATCGGTAAACAAAGAAACACGGGTAATTACCGTTGATTGGGACCCGGGGTTCTAAGTGACTCCGGCAAAATGGTTCGGCGTAGTAACGCTGTTTCCGGAAATGTTCGCGCCGTTTACCGAGCAGGGTGTAACAGGGCGGGCAGTGAAATCCGGACGGCTTGCACTGGAAACCTTCAATCCGCGGGATTACACCCACGATCGTCATCGTACCGTTGATGATCGCCCCTATGGTGGCGGTCCCGGCATGCTGATGATGGTCAGGCCGCTACAGGACGCAATAATGGCTGCCCGTGAAAAGGCAGGCGAAAAAGCAAAAGTGATTTACCTGTCTCCACAGGGCAGGCCACTTGACCAGTCGGGCGTAAAGCGCCTGGCGCAAAATGAGCGCACAATTTTATTGTGTGGTCGTTATGAAGGAATTGATGAGCGTGTAATTGAACGCCATGTAGACGAAGAAGTCTCCATTGGTGATTACGTGCTCAGCGGCGGCGAATTGCCGGCTATGGTCCTGATGGACGCGGTAGCCAGGCTGGTTCCGGGTGTACTCGGACACAAAGCGTCTGCTGAGGAAGATTCTTTTTCTGACGGCCTTCTGGATTGCCCGCATTACACGCGGCCGGAAGTACTTGATGGTCAGGCGGTACCGGCTGTACTGCTGAGCGGGGATCACGAAAAAATTAGGCAGTGGCGATTAAGACAGTCCATTTTACGGACCTGGCAGCGTCGCCCTGAGTTGTTTCAACACCTAGCTCTGACTGAGGAGCAGCAGCGAATACTGAATGAGGTTAAGTCGCTGCAGCAGCAAGATGACAGTTAACTAGGACGAGAGGATATGATGAGTAAAGTCAGTCAAGATATCATCAAAAAAATTGAGCAAGCACAGCTAAAATCTGATGTGCCTGAGTTTGGTCCAGGTGACACAGTAAGTGTTAAAGTGCGCGTTACCGAAGGTGACAAAGAACGTCTTCAGGCATATGAAGGTGTTGTTATTGCTAAACGTAACCGTGGCCTGCACTCGTCTTTTACCGTACGTAAAATCTCTAGCGGCGAAGGCGTTGAACGTGTGTTCCAGACACACAGCCCGGCAATCTCTTCTATTGAAGTGAAACGTCGTGGTGCGGTTCGCCGTGCTAAGCTTTACTATCTGCGTGAGCGTTCAGGTAAATCTGCACGTATCAGAGAAAAGCTTAACTAAGATTACTAATCCCTGCGTTATCGTTAACTTCTTAAAAGCCCGCAATTTTGCGGGCTTTTTCGTTTTTGCTGTCTGGTGCAGGTAACGCACTGGCGTGATTGGAAAGCTATACTGATGCATGCAGGAAAAAATGCCGTGTATCATCGCGATTTGCTTGCACTGATAGGTTTAAATTGTTAGAAAGTCAAACTTATAAAAATAATTACATCTCGCTTTGTGTAAATAAAGTATTACATTTCACGCCGGCACCCATCGACACCCTGAAACGACGCAGTAAAACAGAGAGAATTTATGATTAAGGACACCGTTAATAACATCCACATCAGCGCTGAAGACGTGCTGGTGACGCCGGACGCGCTCAGTCAGGAATTGCCGGTTTCTGATAAGGCACTGGCGGCAATCTCGCAAGCCAGACGCACCATCTCAGACATTATTCATCGACGCGATCATCGCATGCTGGTGGTCTGTGGACCCTGTTCCATTCACGATGTTGATGCAGCGAAAAAATATGCCTTACGGTTAAAAGAGCTGCATGAGTCGTGCAAAGATACCCTGTTTATTGTGATGCGCGTCTATTTTGAAAAACCACGCACCACCGTGGGCTGGAAAGGGCTGATTAACGACCCTCATCTGGATGGTACCTTTGATATTGAAGCCGGGCTGCGAAAAGCGCGCGAATTGCTGATCTGGCTGGCTGAGCTCGAATTGCCGGTGGCTACCGAAGCGCTCGATCCTATCAGTCCGCAGTACCTGGCTGAATTGTTCAGCTGGAGTGCCATTGGTGCACGCACATCCGAATCACAAACTCACCGGGAAATGGCCAGTGGCCTGTCTATGCCGGTAGGGTTTAAAAATGGCACTGACGGCAGTCTTGATATTGCCATTAATGCATTGAAGTCTGCCGCCTCGGGTCACCGTTTCATGGGCATCAACAAACAGGGCCAGGTGAGTATCATTGCCACCAGTGGTAACCCTGACGGCCATATTATTCTGCGTGGTGGTAAACAGCCTAATTATGACTCGGTGTGTGTCTCAGAGTGCGAGGAAGAGCTGCATAATGCGGGGCTGGCTGCATCGCTGGTGGTGGATTGCAGCCATGCGAACTCGTTCAAGGATTATCGCCGTCAGCCGCTGGTCGCGCAAAATGTGGTGAATCAGATTCTCGAGGGAAACCAGTCTATCATTGGTATTATGCTGGAAAGCCATCTGCATGAGGGCAACCAGAGTGCTGATGGAAAAACGCCGGATGAGCTGACCTTTGGCGTGTCTATTACCGATGGCTGTATTGACTGGAACACCACCGAAAACCTGATCATGCAGACACGGGATAAACTGATTACGGTACTGCCGATGCGACAAAATAAGCGCAGTGATGTTGCCTGAATAAACAGGCTGAACAGAGGCGACGATGACGGATTATTCGCAGAAACTGGATGCTGAAGCGCTCGCAAAACTGCGCGAAGGCATTGATGAAGTGGATGCCGCGCTGGTTGACCTGCTCGCCAGACGCAGCGCGCTGACAACCAAGGTCGGTGAACTGAAAGCCAGTGCCGGTATGCCTGTTTATGTGCCGGAGCGTGAGCGTGCGCTGATTGCACAACGCCGGCAACAGGCCGACCAGGTTGGCGTGTCGCCGGACCTTGTCGAAGACCTGCTGCGCCGCATCATGCGCGAGTCATATCATACCCAGAATAACCGTTATCGCTGTATTAACCCCGACATCCGTCATGTTGTAGTGGTCGGTGGGCGCGGTGCGCTGGGACAGGTGTTCGTCAAGCTGTTTGAGCGCAGCGATTATACGGTACATATTATCGAGCCGGAGGACTGGCAGTCTGGCCGTGCCGCCACGGTACTCAGTCAGGCCGATGTGGTGATCGTCGCGGTCCCGATTAACGTCACCCCTGATGTGATCAGTCAGCTGAGCATGCTGCCGCCGCACTGTGTGCTGGCGGACATTACCAGTGTTAAGGTCAGACCGCTGGAGGCGATGATGGCAGTGCACAGTGGGCCGGTCGTCGGACTGCACCCGATGTTCGGGCCGGACGCACCTGGCATGATCAAGCAGGTGGTTGTGGTCTGTGATGGCCGGCATCCTGCTCAATATCAGTGGCTTGTCGACCAGATGATTATCTGGGGCGCCAGTATCCACAGAAGTACGGCGAAGGAACACGACGAAGCCATGGCGTTTATTCAGGTCATGCGGCATTTCAACACGTTTGTGTATGGTGAACACCTGCGTGAAGAAAATCCGGACCTGGAGACGCTGACGGTTTTCAGCTCACCTATCTATCGGCTTGAACTGGCAATGGTAGGGCGTCTTTTTGCTCAGGCGCCAGAACTGTATGCCGATATTATTTTCAATAATCCTGACAACGTCGCATTGCTGAAACGCTTTCATGCGCGTTTCGGTGACGCGCTGGTAATGCTTGAACGACGCGATAAAAAAACATTCATAAAACAGTTTTTGCAGGTAGGGCAGTGGTTTGGCAGTTATGCAAAAACCTGTCTGACTGACAGTAAGCAGTTGTTGCTAAAGGCAGATGATGGTCATCTTCTGAGAAAGTAACGACGGTAAAATTAGCATAAAGTGGTAAAGACAACGGCTGATTTACACGATAGCGTAATACGTGGTGGTAAGTGTCTTACCGGTCACAATGAAGCGCTGAGTGCCAACTCAGACGCAAGGAATCGCCGATGTCCCTTAAATTGCGTTTATTGATTGCTGTCCTTTCACTGGTCGCTGTGGTTATTTTTGCCCAGGCCTTTATCACGACGACGCTGACCGTGTCTCATTCAACCGAATCCCTGACATCTCAGGCTCGTGAACAGCTCATCATGCAAAGTGTGCAGACCCGCGAGGCGGTGGATGATTACATTAGTACTGCACAAGCGCAGATTAGCAACTTTGCTGACAGTTCGCTGATCACGTCAGCATCGCAGGCACTGCTAAAGGCGTACCGCGACTATGACGGGCAGCGCAGTGCGCTGACGGCCTCTGAATCCAAACAGCTGAAAGACTACTACACCGACAGCTTTGCATCGCAGTACAAGGCGATTAATGATCGCATGCTGACGCAGCCGGAGCGGTTGCTTGCCCCGTTGTCGCCGGTCGCAAAAAAGCTGCAGCAGGATTTTATTGCTGGCTCGCGCTTTCCGCTGGGAGAAAAAGACAGTCTTGCCGATCTTTCGAATGGCACCGATTACGCAGCAGCACACTCGCGCTATCATCCCGAGATTCGCCGGTTCTTAAAAACATTCGGGTATTACGACATCTTTCTGGCCGATCCGGTTACCGGCGATATTGTCTATAGCGTGTATAAAGAGTTGGATTTTGCCACCAACCTTAAAACAGGCCCTTATGCCAATACCGGGATTGGCGAAGCGTTTTCACTGGCCTCGCGCCTGACTGATGACAGCGCCGTTGTGGTCAGCAAGCTCGACAGCTATTTACCCTCCTATGATGCCATGGCCGGTTTTCTTGCCAGTCCTGTGACCGATCCGCAAGGGCGACGGATTGCCATACTGATTTTCCAGATCCCGCTGGATGTGGTCAGTGATATTCTCACCCACGATCAGGCCTGGGGAGAACGGGGATTTGGCGCATCAGGTGAAACCTACCTGGTTTCACCTGACGGGCTGCTGGTTAGTGAGAGTCGCTTCTTTATCGAAGACCGTGACGGCTACCTTAGTGCCATTCGCGCCCGCTACCCTGATGCGGCAGAGACCATTGAAGATGCGGGCACATCGGTTGGCCGTCAGCCGGTTGACAGCGAGTCTGCGCGTGCCGGACTGAACGGGCAGTCTGGCTTCAAGGAAATTACTGATTACCGTGGGGTGCCGGTATTCTCCTATCACTCGCCGTTAAAAATCGGACAGTATACCTACGCGCTGCTCGCTGAGGTCGATGTAAGTGAGGCGCTGGCGCCGGCTTATGAACTACGCGGGACGATTTTGTCGTCTACCTCGGTGACGGCAGTTGTGATCCTCGCACTGGCCGGTGGTCTTGCCGTCTGGATGGCGGCATTGCTGGTACGTCCGTTGCTCACCCTGGGCGATGCCTGTCAGGATCTCAGCCGTGGGGAAGGGGACCTGACCGTTCGTTTGCCCGCCTCGGGTATTCCGGAAGTGAACCGGATTGTGCGCCCGTTCAATGATTTCGTCGCGCAGATCAATGACGTGGTAGGCAGTATCCGCACCAATGCGGATACCGTAGCGTCAGCATCGGAAGAGCTGAGTGCTGCGATGGCCCAGAGTAAGCTGACCGCGCGTCAGCAAACCGATGAGACCCACATGGTAGCCAGTGCAGTCGAAGAGCTCTCGGCGTCAATTGGTGAGGTTGCACGGTCGACCGTTGAAACCCGGGATTATGGGATGTCAGCGATGGGAAGCCTGAAGGAAAACATGGAACGGGCAGACCTGGCGGCACAGAACATTAAAATGCTGGTGGGGCTGTTACAGCATTCCAGTGAGGTCATTCATGCGCTGAAAAGTGAAGTGGGCCAGATCACGACATTGCTTAACGACATTACCTCCATCGCTGATCAGACAAACCTGCTGGCACTGAATGCGGCCATTGAGGCGGCACGCGCCGGTGAGGCCGGACGCGGCTTCTCGGTAGTGGCCGATGAGGTCAGAGCGCTGGCAACTCGTTCACAGGCCAGTACCGTGGAAATTGCCAAGATTGTTGACAGCATGAACACCACGTCAGATGAGTCAGTCAAAGAGATGGAAAAAGCCGTGGCCGCTGCCGATGGTGGTATTCACCTGGTTGATCTGGTCAGTGTCGCGATGAATGAATTGTCGGAAATTATCAATAAAGTGCAGCAAATGACCGACAGCGTTGCGGCCGCCGCTGAAGAGCAGAATGCAACATCGGAAAGTGTGAGCAGTAATGTCACGCGGATTGCTGAGATGGCCTCTGAAATTGACGTTGCATCACAGCAGTCTACTGTGGCGGCAGGCGAACTGGCGAAGGTTGCCGCAGAGTCCCGCGATTTGGTGTCCCGGTTTAAACTCTGACGGTACGCGTTTCATCTTGCACCTGACAGGATAAGCGGGCAAGGTATGGGGTTTCGTCCGTACAATGACCAGTAATGACCTCAGTTCGCATCCCCATTTCGAATTTTTACGCCAAAGGCGGGTATACCGCCCGCCTGCTGGCTGGCTCGCAACAGACCCCGGTTAATCTGATCCTCGACTCCGGCAGCAGTGTGATGGCACTGCGGCACTCACGGTATGACGCCCGCGCTGATACGTCGCTGTCTGCGACCTCATTGTTGCAACATGTCCGTTACGGTAAAGGCGGCTGGCACGGCCCGGTCGTTACCACCGAGATTGCTGTCGGGCAGCACGAACATGGTGCCAGACTGCGTGAGGTTTCACTGGCTATTGCTGACGAAACCGACACCGGCTGTTTTCTTGATGCTGATGGCATCATCGGCCTGGCCTATACCCCGCTGGATCATGGTGTTGATGTGTCTCAGCTACTGGCTGATGAGGTGGGAACCCATGGGAAAACCTACCCGTTGTGGTTTGAGCGACCAGCGCTTGCCGGTACGCTGACCGACGAGGCGCTGAAAACCTGTCCCAGCGTGCCCATTACCCCGTATTTCACCCAACTGGAAGAACAGGGCATTGTGGCGAACCAGTTTGCGCTGTACACCCACCGCTCCAGTATTTATCACTGTGAAGCCACGCAGACCGGAAGCCATTATGCCCATCATCTGAATCATGGTCTTTTTGTGGTGGGCAAACCGCATATTCACCAGGATTTGCATACCGGCCGGACAGGCAGTGTTGAAGTGTTATCTGACAACTACTACAACACAGAGGTGACTGGTATCCGGGTGGGGGATAACCCGGTCAGGCTGGTTGCATCGTCAGTTGACAAGCCCACCGGTCATAAGTCTGGCAACGCCATCATCGACAGCGGCGCGAGTTTTCTGGTGTTGCCAGAGCGTCTGTTTAAACTGGTCCGTCAGGACTTAGCTGCGGGGCATCCGGATTTTGCCGCAGCGCTTGCCGCTTTTGATGCGTTTACCGGCCAGGAAACGGGCGTGCCGCTGGCTGACCTGAACATAGACGCATGGCCCTCCATCGAGATTTTGCTTAACGGCTGTGATGGCAATACCGTCACACTGACATTGTCGCCCCACACTTACTGGCAGGTACACGCGCCAAAGCGCGATCAGGCAACCTTTAAACTGTGCTGGCTGCCTGAATGGGGAGACACGCTTATTCTGGGGCTTCCGCTGCTGAATAATTATTACACAGTGTTTGATCGCAGCGCAGGACCGTCGGGCCGGGTCGACTTTTATGGCAAACGTGATCTGGCTGAATCCCTGCGTCAGGGTCTTCATCGTATTTTTCATCCTGCTTCCAAAGAGTCTCGTTATGGATAAACACCCTGAACCCGCCAAGGCGGGTCACATAGTCTGTGTTGGCGTTGGTATGACACTCGGTGCGCACATTACCCCTATTGCACGCAGTTACATTGAGTCAGCCGATATCGTTTTTTGTAATGTCTCCAACCAGTATGTTGAACAGTGGGTGAGCGGGATGAACCCGACTGTGCATTCTTTGCAGCACTTTTATCAGGAAGGTAAAAGCCGCACCCGGACGTATCGTGAGATGGTGCGGGTCATGCTAGATGCTGTGCGCGATGGACTGCGCGTGGTTGGCGCGTTTTATGGGCATCCCGGTGTGTTTGCGTGGGCGCCTCATGAAGTCATCCGACAGGCACGTGAACTGGGCTATACAGCGTCAATGCTGCCAGGCATCTCTGCCGAGGATTGTCTGTTTGCTGATCTGGGCATCGATCCGGGTCAGTATGGCTGCCAGCAGCTGGAGGCCAGTCAGTTTTTGCTCTACCAGCGTCAACTTGACACAGCTGGCTACGTCATCTTGTGGCAGATTGGTGTTGTCGGCGATATTTCGCGGGGCAAGTTTGTCACCGAAGCCCGCTACCGGGCGCTGTTGGCTGAGCAGCTCGGCCACCTGTATCCGAAGGACCATCCGGTTATACTGTACGAAGCACCGGTGCTGCCGGTGGATAAAACCCGTGCTGACACACTGCCACTGTCAGCGTTGGCAAACGCGAACGTACATCAGCACACAACCCTTGTGATCCCGCCGCATAAGACCATGCAGAGGGATGAGACCATGTGGGCGCGGTTGGTGGCGCTTGCCCAGTCAGAAGACACCCAATGACGTTTGCTGGCAGCGCCTTCGCCTGCAGGCTGTTAACACCGCAGGACGCCGGGTTTTATGAGGCGCTGTATACCAGTCGCCGGGTCATGCAGTTCATTGCGCCGCCACTGACAACAGGACAGGCGCGAGAGAGTCTGGCGCAGGTACTGAAAGCGCATCAGAGCGACAGCGCCGGACTGCGGGTCTGGCTGATTGAAGACCATGCCGGACAGGCGGCAGGAATACAGATGCTAAAGCGTGCACCTGCCAACGCAGACCGGGCCGAAGCCGGCATTATGCTGGCGCCGCACGCACAAAAAAGCGGCATTGCTCAGGCCGCACTAACGGGGATGCTCAGATTCGGTTTTGATAATCTGGGCTTTCGAACCATCGAGGCCTATTTTGATCATGCCCATAATGCAGCAAAGCAACTGGTCAGCGTAGCTGGTTTTCGAATTCATAAAGACACCGTGCAGCGCGCCGGGCGCCAGTGCTGCCATGCCGACATCAGGGCCGAGAGCATTGTGCTAGGTGAGGCCGGTCAGTCGCCCTTTGCTGTCGACTAAACAAACAGTTTTCAATCTGCCGGAATGATAGTAGGCTTTGACAGGTCCTGTTATCAGCAGGCCGCAATTCATAACAATAAAAACGACTTTTTCAGGGGAACGCAATGGATAAAATAAAAGCACTGGAAATGCTGGGTGCCCAGGCAGCTTTGCAAAGTGGCAGCGCCCGCGAGATGCTGCTGGCTGAAGCGGACATTCAGGATATTGCCGAAACAGGACAGCTGTGGTGCCTGATGGTACCGGAAAAGGATGATGATGAAGAGCAAACACCTAAGAAAGAGGACGATGCCGGTAGCTCACCACAGTGGCATTGATTGGCGATGAAAAACGCTCCCCGCCAGTGGTTTATTACGCTTGCCGGTATGCTTTTTATGCTGCCTGCACTCCCGGTTGTGGGCAGCGTTGCGGCGGCCGATGGCGGGGCACCTGTGACGGTTTTACCTGTTGTCACTGCGCAGGATATTGATGCGCAGCTCGCGAAGGCCCAGGCCTTAAAAAGTCAGGATCCGACCGCTTTTGCGGCATTGCTGGATAGTCTCGCAAGCGTTCAGAACGCCTTTTCTGCGGAGCAACGTTTTCGCTATACCTACCTCAACGGATACCGTCTCGGCTTCAGTGGTGATCCCGAGGGAGCTATCGCCCAGTACAATCAGGTGATTGAGGGCACCCGTGACAGTACATTACGGGTGGAAGCCACCACGGCACTGCTTAACATCTATGCGCTGACGCGTAATTACACGGAGGGGTATCTGGTTGCTGCACGCCTCGCCGCTCTGCTCACTACTGTATCGAATGAGCCTTATGCCCATGCGCTGATTGGCAGCGCAATTTTTTATAATCAGGCTGTGGATTATAACAATGCGCTTGATGCAGCTAATCGGGCGCTGATCGCGACCACGTCACCCAGGCTGGCCTGTTTTGCCCGTAACCTTATTGTGGAGGCCCGGTTTCATCTCAATGAGATAGGCAATGGCGACGTATTTGACGCCGCGATTGATGCCTGTGAAGAGGCCAATGAGCCTGTCGCTACGTTGCTGACCCGCATTTTTCAGGCGCGTTACTTAAACGCGGAAGGTCGGAATGATGAGGCACTGGCGGTACTTCAGCAGGAAGCGCCTTTGCTGGCATCGCTCAGTTACCCCAGAGCGGAAGCGGATTTTTCTGCTGCGCTGGCATCTGTTTACCTGTCCCGTGGTCAGGTCAGCGAGGCCGGCGAAGCCGCACAAACGACCATACGTCTGTCTGCGGAAATGGGGGCAACCCAGCCCAGGGTAGAAGCCTTTGAAGTGTTGTACCAGGTCTATGAGCAGCAGGGCAACAGCGAGCAGGCCTTTGCTGCTTACAAACAATTTGCGCAACTTGAAAAGGCCTACCTTGATGCGTCGCTGGTCACGCAACTGGCCGCGCTGAGAGCGAAAAATAACGTACAGGCAAAAGAAAGTCAGATTGCAATACTGGATAAACAAAACAGCCTGCTGCGTACCCAGTCGCAGTTAGACAAAGAAGAGTTGCAAAACAGTCGTCTGCTGATTGCCGTGTTACTGCTGCTCGGGGTGATTGTGGTTGGCTGGGTGCTGATTAACCGGCGTATGCATAACGAATTGCGGATCCAGGCGCAAACAGACAAACTTACCGGTATTGCTAACCGCCATTATTTTACTTCCGTAGCGGAATCAACACTGGCTCATCATCAAAAGACCGATCAGCCCCTAGCCTTTGTAATCTTTGACCTTGATTTATTTAAGAGCATCAACGACAACCATGGGCATCTGGTGGGTGACTGGGCGCTGAAAGCGGTGGTGGATGCCATTCGGTCGGTTTGCCGTCAGCAGGATGTGATAGGGCGTATGGGCGGCGAGGAGTTTGCGCTGCTGTTGCCGGGCTGTACCATCGGGAAGGCTCACACGCTGGCTGACAACTGCCGACAGGCCATTGCAGCAATTGATACGCTGCCGAGTGGCGCCTGCTTTACCATTACCGCCAGTTTTGGGGTAACTGATACCGCTCAGTGTGGTTACGTTTTTGATGAACTTTATGCCAAGGCTGATATGGCGCTGTATCGCAGTAAGGAAGAAGGGCGTAACAAAGTATTCTGTTATTCGCCCTCCATTGAACCCGGTGAGAGCCCGGGATTCAGTCGTCAGCCCGCACTATAAGTCATCTGCCAGTGCATTGGCGGCGGCCACTTTGGTGGGGCTGATTTCTTCGCTGGGGTAGCAGCCCAGCACCTTAATGTAGCGGGTCATGCTGCGCAGTGCATCGAGAGCTGCCTGAACTGGCCCGTCAGCCACGTTCCCCTCCATATCAATGTAGAACATTTCTTCCCACGGGTTCCCGGGGATCGGGCGTGACTCAAGCTTGGTCATATTGATATTGTTTTCTTTCAGTACCAGCAGCGCTTCCACCAGAGCTCCGGGCTTTTGTACCGTGGACATTACCAGGGTCGTTTTGGCCGGGATCTGCAGCGGCACATTCACAGGGTGGCGGGCGACAACAATAAAGCGGCTGTGGTTCTCTTTCTGGTTTGCCAGGTTAGACTTGATTGCAGTGAGCCCATACAGGTTACCGCCGGCTTCACTGCCGATTGCGGCCACGTCTTCCCGCTTCAGTTCACTCACCGTCAGCATGGCTGACGATGTACTGTCCATGGTTTTTACTTCAACGTTACCCAACTCAGCCAGAAAGTGGCTGCATTGTGTGAACACCTGCGGATGGGCATACAGCGTCTTAATTTTATCCAGTGATGTCGGCACTGCGGTAAGCAAGGTGTGACGAATAGGATGCGTGAGTTCGCCGATGATGCTCAGTTCGGTGTGCTGCAACTGGTCATAGACCTCGTTGATACTGCCCGAGGTGGTGTTTTCTATCGGCAGCACGGCATAATCGGCTTCGGCATTCTCCACTTTATGGACCACGTCGGCAAAACTCTGACAGCCGATTTCAAGCAACTCGCCACCACGGCGCGAGAAGTATTTCTGGGTAGCCAAGTAGGAGTATGACCCTTTATCACCGAGAAAGGCGACCCGGTTCAGCGGCAGCGCACTGCCAGGATTAGCCCGGGCAGCCAGCATCGCCTGCTGGTTGAGCACAGAATCTTCGATAATCACATGGAATAGCTGGGTGACGTAGTGGGGATCCAGTGACAGCGCTTTGCCCTTCTTAATCAGATTGATCAGTAACTGTTCTTCCCGTTTCTGGTCCCTGACCGGAATATGGTGGGTGATTTTCGTTTCCGCGACCTCATTGGTCAGCATACGGCGCTGTGCCAGCAGGGTTAGGAGCTGATCGTCCAGCGCAGTAATTTTTTCTCGAAAAGTGTCTAGTGCATGGTCAGGCATGTTGTGTCACCGCAATTGTTAGGCAAAAAAAAACCTCCCGGTGGGAGGTTTTCAGATACAGCCGCGCCTCCCTCATCAAGTGTGGGTAAAAGTAAAAAACAGCGCAGTTGAGAATTTACGTTCTTTCATATCCCTGACTCTAAGCCTGCCAGCCAGGGCTGTCAATTCTTTTATACAGTGTCAGCGTGACAAAAATTCACGCTGACTTTACATAATCAAAATTATGAACTTAGTCGTTGCCCAGCAGTGCCGCCAGCATCACGCGCACTTCGGTTGGCTCAAACGGCTTATCACACAGTGCATTCACGCCGGTTTGCTGAATATTCGCCATATGGGCACTGTCGGCAGACTCTGACGTTACCATGATGATAGGAATATGGGTGGTTTCCGGGTTAAAGCGGATAAATTCAGACAGTTCCCGGCCATCCATCTCTGGCATGTTGTAATCCGTCACAACCAGATCAAACGCTTCGTCCTTTATCAGCGTCAGCGCCATCGCGCCATTTTCAGCTTCTTTAATTTTTTTCAGGCCCATACCCTCAAGGACCCTTCGAATATGGTTTCTGGCCAGTTTGCTGTCATCCACTAGCAACACCCGCACGTCCTGAACGTCGAACAGGTCCAGTTCCAGTTCGTCATGGTTGATAAGATCGAGGCTGGCGTTCAGTGCCCGTGACAAATGCAGTGGCTCAAAGGGTTTGGGTAAAATGGCTGCCACACCCGCTTGTTTGAATTCCTCCAGTTTAGCCAGGCGGTTTTCACTGGACACCAGCATGAACGGGATGCTGTTGAAGTCGTCAGACTCTTTAACAAATTTCAGCAGGTCAAGGGCGGTGCCGTCCTCAAAATACATGGCACTGACAATCAGATCCGCGCCATGGGATTTGATGGCTGCCTTTGCTTCGGCCACGGTACTGACCGGGTCAATCTCCTTCACTTTCTCTTTCAACAGCAGCGTCGTTATGATTTTGCGCTGCGTATCTGAAGGCTCAATCAACACTATATGCAGGTCGGGAATAGACAGCTTTTCCATGTTTCACTCTTTTTTCGTTAATGGTGTAAGTAGGGCAGTGCGAAGACGGTAATGCTGCGCAGATCAGCCTCCTGCAAGTTTAGCGGTGATCCCCTTTTCTTGCAGCAGCAGTTTGAGTTTTTCTCGGTCGTCTGTCTGAATCTCAATCGTACCGTTTTTTACTGCGCCACCGCAGCCACACTTTTTCTTCAGAAAACTGCACAAATTTTTGCATTCATCCGGCGCCATGTTAAGTCCGGTAAGGACTGACACGCCTTTACCCTTACGCCCCTTGGTTTCACGCTGAATGCGGACGACGCCGTCCGCCGATACCGACCGCGCGGCGTCGGGTTTAGGTGCATCAATTTTTCCGCCGTCGGTTGAATAGACCAGCCGGTTGTCAGACATGTTCTCTCCTGAAAAACAAATAAAAACAATTTAAATTGTTAATAACACGGGTGAAGTGTATTTATGCGCTACTATAGTAAATGCATCATATCGTAAATAATACTGACGCGTGAACAACAGGTCGAAAAACGGACTCGGGGTGACCAGATGGGTATTGAAACAAAACTGAACAGCGAAGAAACCGCGCTGACCATTGTGATGGATGAGCGCTTTGACTACGCGAAAGTCCAGGATTTTAAAGAAGCCTACAGTGGTTTACCGAACAGTGTCTCCCACATTGCGGTGAATCTGGCAAAAACCGAATACATGGACAGTTCGGCACTGGGGATGCTGCTTAACATGCAAAAGGTGCTGTCAGACAGAAAGCTAACATATTCCATCGAGCAGTGTCGGCCACGCGTGGAGCGTATTCTGCAGATTTCCCGTTTTGATAAAAAATTCACCATAAGTTAAGCAGGCCAGTCAGCATGAAAATTCTGGTTGTTGACGATGAGTCAATAAACCGCACATTACTGGTGCACATGCTGATGCAGGCCGGTTATGACGATTGTCATGAGGCGGCAAGCGGTGAAGAAGCCATTGCCAGCGCTGTAACACTTGCACCGGATTTGGTACTGCTGGATGTGCTGATGTCAGGCATGTCGGGCTTCGAAGTTGCACCGGTGCTTAAACAACAGGCCGGTGGCAGCTATCTTCCTATTATTTTTATTACATCGTTAGACGATAAAGCCAGCCTGGTACGCTGTCTTGAGGTTGGCGGTAACGACTTTGTCACCAAGCCTTTTGACAGTGTTATTCTTACTGCCAAGATACGCGCTCATGAGCGTATCCGTGCCTTGTCTATGCACGTCGAGCAACAAAATCGCGAATTGCGCTTTTACAAACAGGGCGTTGTCCGTGAACACAGTATCGTCGAACATATTTTCAATAATGCGCTGGTCAATCAGTCAGACGTTCAGCAGTACTTTGACTATCATATTTCTCCTGCCACGCTGTTTAACGGCGATGTATTCCTGTGTGCACCCAGTCCGAAAGGCGGTCTGTATTTTCTTGTCGGTGACTTTACCGGTCACGGACTGGCGTCAGCCATCGGTGCCTTACCTGTGTCACAGCGTTTTACTGAAGCAACTGAAAAGGGCATGTCGGTCGCTGAAATTGCGACAGATCTGAATGAATTGCTGGTGAGGTTTTTACCGGTAGATATGTTTTTTGCGGCCATCATTGGTGAAGTGGATATTGAAGGGACCCGCTTTACGGTGTGGAGCGGTGGCATGCCACAGGTTCTGGTCAAATCCAGTGAGCTCGGTGATGTACGTGCTTACCCCTCCGGCCATATGGCGCTGGGGATCCTCGATACGGATGAGTTTGACGCACAGTGTGACAATTTCAGTATCAGTCCGGGGGATACTGTCGTGATGTACACTGACGGCCTGCCCGAAATCAGCAACAGCGACGGGGATATGCTCGACGAGGCTGGGGTGAAATGCTGGGTAAGTCGGGCGTCAGAGATTCGGGCAGATGGACTGTTCCAAAACGCGAAGGCATTTGCCGGTGACGCGGCGTTTTCCGATGACCTGACGATTGTCACCTTCACCAGTCAGCCGCTGCATGCGCTCAGGGCTGACAGCGCGATGTCACCAGTCCCCTTTGATATTCGTATTTCCCTGGACGCCAGACGTATTCGCGAGGTCAATCCCATCGATACGCTGCTGGATCTCGTCAACAACCAGCCCGTACTGAGCGCGGTGCGTTCCGACCTGTTCACCGTGCTGTCTGAAATGTTCAACAATGCTCTGGAACATGGTCTGCTGAAGCTTGATTCTACCCTGAAAAGTGAGCCTGAGGGATTCATTGAATATTACGAAAAACGAGAACGTCTGCTGGCTGAGCTGAGTGAGGGACACATTGATATTTCGCTCTCCTATGACCCTGATACCGCGTCGGTGTGTGTGTCAGTCAGTGATTCCGGCGACGGCTTTGATGTCGATGCGGTCAGGCAGTCTTCGCTGGACAATCCGTTTGGCCGTGGTTTATCACTGCTGGAAGATATCGGGTCTGAGGTATGGCACGATAATGACGGCAGTACGGTTTCGGTCAGGCTAATGCTTACCTGATACGGCGGGATCATGGCGTTCAGGCTTCTCACATTCCTTTAAAGCTGCTACTGTTTTGCCTCTTTTAGCCAGTTATTATCGGCTGGCACGTCTGAATCAGTATCATGGGGTATCGCTATGCTACGCGTTGTGCTCGAATTATTTACGCAGACAAAAACGACAATGTCGTTATCTGCTCACTCGCTGGAACTGGCCACCGCTGCGCTGATGAGTGAAATTATTCGTGCCGACAACAAGACACAGGATGATGAACTGGCCGCATACCGCCATGTGCTGAGTCGTCAGTTTTCCCTGACGGATGACGAACTGGATGCGCTGATGTCTGACGGGCAGGACACAGCGGAAGAAGCGGTCGATTTGGTGCAGTTCACCAAGGTGGTCAATGACCAGTGTCATCAGGATGAAAAACGCACCATTCTGAAAGGCTTATGGCAGGTCGCCTATGCAGATGAAGAGATCGCGCCCATCGAAGAACACACTATTCGTCGAATTGCTGATTTACTGTATTTGCCGCATAGCGTATTTATAAAAACAAAACTTGAAGTAACCGGGGAGTAGCCCTCGCTGCAGATTGCACGGGGCGGAAATAGCGGGTGTTTAGATCAATCAGAAGTGCAGTTGGCGCCATTATCAGTATGGCCGTCATCACCACAACCGCTGTCGTACTGACGGTGTTGGTGACCGAGCATGAAGAACGTTTTATTGTACTGGCAAAACAGCGCGCGCACACCGTGTCGACCACGCTGGTCAGTGAACTTCGGCCGCTACTTGAAAAAGAAGCCTGGAGCGAGCGTGACGTAAGAAACGTGATGTCGCTGGCGGCCAGTGACACCAGCCTTATTGGCATTACCCTGCTTGATGAGGCTTACCAGACGCTAATTACGGAAGACGGTAAGCAGGCTGCGCTGAAAGCACAGGTAGGCTATGACCAGTTAAAACCATCACGCTTTGTGTCAGGCAACGGCATTGAAAATGGCGTACTGGTGTCGGTAGACCGTATTGGCAGCACCGTGTATCCGCTCGGTCATATTATGCTGGTGTTTGATATTGAGGGGCCATTGTCGGCCAGTACCCGTGCACTGGTTATTCGCAGTCTGCCGTTTATCGGCTTGTTCCTTATTCTGAGCCTGCTGGTCTATCTGTATCTGGTCCACCGCTGGTTGTCATCGGTCAATGCCCTTTCAGGTTTTCTGCGCAATGTGAACGATTCAAAAGACTATACCCTGCGTTATCCGGAAAATAAGCAGCGGGAAATTTCTGCGCTGGCACGCAATGTAAACAATCTGCTGGAAACCATGGAGACCGAGCTCACGATAAACTATGAGCAGAACCAGACCCTGGTTGAGCAGCAGCAAACGATGACGCGGCTGGCGAACTATGACAGCCTTACAGGCCTGCCAAACCGGCAATTTGTGATGGATAACCTGAGGCTCGAACTGGCGCGCGCACGCCGGCATCAGGAAGATCTGGTACTGATGTTTTTTGACCTTGATGGTTTCAAAGGCATTAATGATTCGCTGGGCCATGAAACCGGCGACTTAATTCTGATTGAGGTCGCAGACAGGGTAACCACGTTACTGCGTGAGGGCGATTTGATTGCCCGTCTGGGGGGCGATGAATTTATTGTGTTGCCCGACCGGGATACCAGCGATGCCAGTATTCACAATATGGCTGACCGACTTATTTCTGCGTTCAGCGAACCGTTTCAGCTGCGTGGGCTGGCACTGAATGTCGGGATCAGTATGGGGGTGGCCAGAGCCTCAGACGCTGACTATGATCTCAGCCAGCTGATGAGTAACGCCGACCTTGCCATGTACCGCTCAAAAGCCAAAGGGCGAGGGATCTACACTGTCTTCACGCCGGACATGGTCGAGTCTTACAAGCGCAAGCTGTCGATTGCAAACAGTATCGATCAGGGGCTGATGAACAGCGAGTTCATCGTTTATTATCAGCCGAAAATTGGTGGTGATGGTCACATCGTCGGATTTGAGGCGCTGTTGCGCTGGTATCACCCTGAATTTGGCATGGTGATGCCCGGCGAGTTTATCCCCATTGCCGAGCAGGGCGGAAAAATCACTGCGCTGACTCGCTACGTCATTGAGCAGGTCTGCATTCAACTTCCGCTGATTAAACAATGGATGAAGCGACGCTTCAAAGTGGCGGTCAATCTGTCTGGTCACGATTTGCGTGATGCGGCACTTTTTGACTCCATTCATGCACTATTTTTGCAGCATGGTATTAATCCGGAATATATCGAATTTGAAGTGACAGAGTCGGCCTATCTGGAGAACTTTGCGCTGTCCAATAAATTTTTCCGGCGGGTAAGCAACATGGGGTGTGCTATTTCACTGGATGACTTCGGCACCGGTTATTCGTCGCTGAGTTATCTGACACAAATCAGCATTGATACCCTGAAAATTGACCGTCAGTTTATCAGTGAAATTGAAACCTCTGAGCGCAGTCGTCTGGTTACTGGTGCCATTATTGACCTGGCAAAGCGCTTATCCCTGAGTATTTGTGCAGAAGGCATCGAGCATATTGCGCAGTGGGAGTACCTGCTTGATCACGGATGCGACCATGTCCAGGGCTACCTGTTCAGCCGGCCGGTTCCGCTTGAGGAATTGCAGACGCTGCCTAACGTGTTTGATAAAACACAGTTACTGAGTATGCATTAAATCTGTCGTTAATTTGCTACACTAATGCGACGTCCATGGGCGTCGCATTTTTTATTCTATTGAAAAATATAGGGAAAATGTATCTGGTATGGTTCTGGCAATGGACATGGGCAGAGTAACAACGACGCGTGTCGTACTGCTTCGGGATGCGACATGTTTCAGACAGACGGAACACTGAAGGAGCCATATCATGGCACGAATGAACACTCTATATCGGCATGTGCTGCTTGCAGGCAGCGTGCTTTTGCTGTCAGCACTGGCGGCGCGGGCCAGTGCGGGAACTGACCTGATTACGTTGTTGGACAGTGACAAGGACGGTAAGATTTCACTCAAGGAAGCAGTACGTGACGCGGACTTGTTGCAGCGCTTTGGGCATATTGACGAAAATGGCGATGGTTTGCTGACCCGCGATGAGCTTGACGCCGATGACCGGGCGACCGGTAGTGATGTGCAGCAAACAGGCTGAACGGTAACTGTCCCATGTTGCACTACGGTAAACCGGATGTGCGGTTTTCCGGTAAAACGAGGCGAAGTCCGGCATGGTTTCGCCCCCAATTACGAGAACGATACTTGCGAATAGGATCACTTCGACAACTTACCCTGATCAGCTTTGTGCTGGCGCTTATCCCGTTGATCGCGCTGCTCTGGCAAAGTCAGCGTGACCTCACGCTGGTGGGTAACATGACGTCAACCGATACCCGTTATGTGGTTGATGTAGTTGAAAATATGCGTAGTCTGGATGCTATTGCGCTGGACCTGGAACGCAGCATTCGCCAGTATCAGGTGCTTGGCGCCGACCAGGCCGCAGTACTTGCAGACAACGCGCTGGAACAGTTCAGGACAGAGACACAACGTCTGTGCGATGCCGTTGACGCTGACAGTGTCTGCCAGCAGATAAACAACCAGCTTGATACGCTTAGCGCATTCAGGAATCTCGAAGATAGTTTGTTGCTCAACGCGTATCTGGCCACCCTGAATCGTCTGCAAAGCGGACTGCGTGCGGATGTTGACCGGGCTATTCAACGCCGGCTGGATGAGCAGAAAGACGACCTGGCTGCAATGCAGGCAAAACAGGCATGGTCCACAGCGCTGCTGGTTACCGTATCGCTGTTGCTGATTTTGCTAGGCAGCCAGCTTATTGTGAATCCGGTAAAAAAACTGAAAACCATCATTCATATTCTTGCTCAGCAGCAGGGCGAGCTGCCACCTTTGTCAACACAGGCGCCGTCAGAACTGATAGATGTAGAAAAAGAACTGCACTGGCTTTCCGATCGTCTGAACCAGCTCGAACACATCCGCACGGCCTTGCTACGGCACGCGGCACATGAGCTGAAAACGCCACTGGCAAGTATCAAGGAAGGGTGCAGCCTGCTGTCTGAGGATGTGGTGGGAAAACTGAACGACCGTCAGAAAGAAGTGCTGTCCCTGCTGACCGGCAGCACCCAGCGCCTGAGTGTGCTGGTAGAGAAATTACTCGATTACAACCTGCTGCTCCAGCAGGCGCAGCCGACCATGACCGAGGTCAGGCCCGCCGCCATGATTGCTGACTGTCTCGAAGACTACGCGCTGGCCCTGCAGTCGCGCGACGTGATTGTCGACGTGCAGGCCGACACCATTCGGGCTGACGAGGAGCTGCTCAGACGTGTGCTGGATAATCTGGTTTCTAACGCGGTCGCACACGGCGCCCCCGGGCGTCCGATAAATATCTCGGTTTACCTTGCACAGGGGATGGCCGTTGTGGATGTGGCCAACCGTGGTAAGAAAATTGCGCCGGAAACCGCTGACAGTCTGTTCGAGCCATTTATCCGCGGCAGCGAGCCGCGCAACGATAATGTCATTGGTACCGGACTGGGGCTGTCGATAGTGGCCGACTGTGCAAAGTTGATGAAGGGATCCGCCTCGATTGTCGATGTAGACTATGCCGACGTTTGTTTCAGGGTAACAATCAGTCAACAGGAATCTTAAGCATGCGAATTATCGGGCCAGCCATGCTGGCTTTACTGGTGTCCGGCTGTGCGTCATTTCTCTCACCGGGCAATCAAACCACAACGAACTTGCCGGAGAGCCCCACTGACGTGGTGGTGCTGGATGACAACGCGTTTTGTCTGGTGGCAGACGAAACGATGCTGCCTCACAACTGTGATGCCCGTTACTGGGTTGCCTTGTGGGTGAAGGCCGACAATACGGCCTGGCCCGAGCGCAAACGGGCGCTGTCAGCACTCGGTTCAACCCTCAGCGATAAGCTGCACCGGATTATTCTGAGTATACCCGTGGATACGCCTTATCAGGACAGGCTGCGCGCACAGACACTGCTTAACGAAGTGACATCGTCGCTGACACCGCAGGCGCAACGCGTCGCGACCACGTTGCTGGCGCAACCAAACCAGCAAATGCTGGAGTTTGAGTCGGCCATTACGTTACTGAGCCGGGTGAATACCCGACAGGCTAACAGTATTGATGTACTCAAAAACGAGCTGGAACTGCAGCAAAAGAAGCTCGAAGAGTTGTTGCAAATTGAAGCAACGCTGATGGATAAAAGCAGGAGTAATCAGCAATGACAGAACGACAGGCGCCCCATCTCTTACTGGTTGATGATGATAACAGTCTGTTAAGGCTGCTGACCATTCGCCTGGAAGGTGAGGGCTTTCGCGTGACCGCCGTCGAAGACGGTCAGAGTGCACTGAAAAAGGTTCGCAGTGAGTCAATTGATGTGGTGTTAAGTGACTTGCGTATGCCGGGTCTTGACGGGCTTAGCCTGTTCGAGGAAATCACCGGCTTACGACAGGATCTGCCGGTGATTCTGATGACGGCGCACGGCACGATTTCTGACGCAGTAGCGGCAACCCAGCGAGGGGTGTTTGGCTTTCTGACCAAACCGGTTGATCATGATGAGTTGCGCAGCATGCTGAACAAGGCGCTGAGTCAGTCGCAGGCCGCTCAGCCTGGTGACTGGGCGAGCGACATCATCACCCGCTCTCCTGAGATGCTGAACGTACTGGATCAGGCCTACCGGATTGCCCGGCGTGAAGTCAGCGTGCTGATTTCCGGCGCCAGCGGAACGGGGAAAGAGCTGCTGGCAAAAGCTATTCATCAGGCCAGCGACCGTCGCGACAAACCGTTTGTGGCCATTAACTGCGGTGCGCTGCCCGAAAACCTGCTTGAGTCCGAGTTGTTCGGGCACGCGAAAGGCGCGTTCACCGGCGCTGTTCAGGCCAATCCTGGTCTGTTCCGTGAAGCTGACGGCGGCACCCTGTTTCTCGACGAAATCGGGGATATGCCGATGACGCTGCAGGTAAAACTGCTGCGTGCCCTGCAGGAACGGCAAATTCGTCCGGTCGGCAGTGCCAAACATGTGGATATTGATGTTCGGGTAATTTCTGCCACCCACAAAGATCTGCAAAAAGAGATGGAGTCGGGGGCATTCCGGGAAGATCTCTATTACCGGCTGAACGTGGTGAACCTGAAGCTGCCGTCGCTGAAAACCCGCAGCGAGGATATTCCGCTGCTGGCACGTACACTGCTGCAGCAAAGTGCACAGCGTCATAAAGTGAATGTCAGCCAGTTTTCTGATGATGCTATGCAGTTACTGGTGAAGTCAGACTGGCCGGGTAATGTGCGTCAGCTGGTTAACGTAGTGGAGCAGTGTGTCGCGCTGACGCAGACTCCCGTCATTCCGCTGCATCTGGTGGAGCAAGCGTTGTCGTCATGCCGTCAGAGCTGGCCGACACTGACAGAAGCGCGGGATGCCTTTGAACAGCAGTACCTGCACAAACTGCTTAAAATGACAGACGGTAATGTTACCCGTGCAGCTGAACTGGCCGGCAGAAACCGAACCGACATGCACAAGCTGATGAAAAAGCATGAGCTGGAGGCGGGCGATTACCGCGAAAGGGCGTCAGAAGAGAGCTGACTGATCGGGCTGTTGCGGAAAGGTCAGGGCGGGCAGCGCCGCAGTGGGGTAGGCGCTGTTGTACTGACGAATGAACTGGTCTGCCAGCCATGGCGCATCACGGTTATCGGGGCGGTGAAAAAAGATAAACGGCGTGCGGCCTTCACACCGCCACTGGTGAATTTTATCTATCCAGGGTGACAGGCAGCGCAGGTTGTCGTTGTCATTATTGTTGCCGACAAAACGCACGACCGGACGGGAGCCAGTGGCAATGACGTTGACCGGCACCCTCGGTTTTTTAGTCCGGACCTCAGCCGTCAGTGCACTGTCCGACCGGCCACTGAACAATGCCCGCGTATCCATAATAATGCGGTTCGCACCGTGCTCAGCGAGCAGACGGTTGAGGGCGCGTTCCTCATCACCTTTCATAAAAAATGCCAGATGCCGGACTTCCACGGCAACATGCAGATCATCGGGGAGATGGTTCAGAAAACCGGCCAGTGCGGGCAGGTTATCGGGGCCAAATTGCGCGGGTAACTGCAGCAGCATAACGCCGACCTGATGGTACATGGGCGCAAGTAAGTTCAGTTGCTGCGCAATTTCATCCTCACAGTGAATCAGCGCTTTGTGGTGTGAGATAGCCTGATGAAATTTAAACGTGAACAGGAACGACTCGCCGACCGCCTCAGACCACTGCGACAGGGTGGCAGCAGAGGGCAACGAATAGAACATGGTGTTGCCTTCGACACTGTTCATCTGGCGCGCGTAACGGGCCAGTTGCGCACTCTGGTTGCCGCCGAACCAGCACGCCGGCCAGTCGGGATGCTGCCACATTGGCAAGCCAATATACACCGCAGGCAGGGCGGCGGAAGGTTCATGCATTTTTGTCATTGGGCTTTCAAACGCATTTGTTTATACTATGCGGCCTTTATCGTATCACTCAGTTGTTGTGGGCCTGTTTTTACCAGTGATAACCGCACCCCGCAACATCAAGCAAGAAAAATCAGAGGTCAGCGACCATGCGCACGGATTACTGTGGGAATATTGATTCATCCTATATCGGACAAACCGTTACCCTTTATGGCTGGGTAAACAAACGCCGCGATCTTGGCGGTGTGATATTTATCGATCTGCGTGATCGTGAAGGCATTGTCCAGGTGGTGTTTGACCCTGATTTGCCGGAAGTGCTTGAGGTGGCCAACACACTGCGCAGCGAGTTCTGCGTTAAGTTGTCGGGTAAAGTTCGCGCCCGTCCGCAAGGACAGGTCAATAAGGACATGCGCACAGGTGAAGTTGAAATTCTGGGTACTGAACTGGTAGTGATTAACCGGTCTGACGTACTGCCACTTGACTGGAACCAGGAAAACTCCGAAGAGCAGCGCCTGCGCTACCGTTACCTCGACCTGCGTCGCCCGGTTATGACCCAGCGCCTGATGTTCCGTGCCAGGGTTACCGCCGCCGTTCGCCGTTATCTGGAGAACGAGGGTTTTCTGGACATTGAAACCCCGATTCTGACCAAAGCCACACCGGAAGGCGCGCGTGATTACCTGGTACCAAGCCGTACCCATAAAGGTGAATTCTTTGCACTGCCGCAGTCGCCGCAGTTATTTAAACAGCTGCTGATGATGTCCGGTATGGACCGCTACTACCAGATTGTTAAGTGTTTCCGTGACGAGGACCTGCGTGCCGACCGTCAGCCTGAATTTACCCAAATCGACCTTGAAACCACATTCCTGGACGCAGACGGTGTGATGGCCATTACCGAAGGCATGATCCGGGAACTGTTCAAAACCATGATGGACGTGGATCTGGGTGAGTTTCCGCGCATGACCTATGCAGAGGCGATGCGTCGTTTCGGCAGTGATAAGCCTGACTTACGTAACCCGCTGGAGCTGGTGGATGTGGCTGACCTGCTCGAAAGCGTTGAGTTTAAAGTTTTCAGTGGCCCGGCAACAGACCCGAAAGGCCGTGTTGCGGTTATTCGCGTTCCCGGCGGTGCGGGTCTGTCGCGCAAGCAAATCGATGACTACACCAAGTTCGTGGGGATCTACGGTGCGAAAGGACTGGCATGGATCAAAGTGAACGACATCCAGCCTGGTCAGGAAGGCCTGCAGTCGCCGATTCTGAAATTCCTGAGTGAAGACATTACCGATGCACTGATTGCGCGCACGGGGGCAGAGGCCGGCGATATTCTGCTGTTCGGTGCCGATTCAGCGACCGTAGTGACAGAGGCCATGGGCGCGCTGCGTCTTAAGCTGGGTGAAGACTTTAATCTGCTGCAGGGCGACTGGAAGCCGCTGTGGGTAGTCGACTTCCCGATGTTTGAGGAAGTTGACGGAGAGCTTTATGCACTGCACCACCCGTTCACGTCACCGCGCGGAATGACGCCGGACGAGCTCAAAGCTGATCCGGTTAACGCCCTGTCTGACGCTTATGACATGGTGTTAAACGGGGTCGAGCTGGGTGGCGGCTCTGTGCGTATCCACGACCAGGCGATGCAGTCTGCGGTATTCACGATTCTGGGTATCGATGAAGAAGAGGCTCAGAACAAGTTTGGCTTCCTGCTTGATGCCCTGAAATTTGGTGCGCCACCGCATGCTGGTCTGGCGTTTGGTCTGGACCGTCTGGTGATGCTGATGACGGGGGCCAGCTCTATTCGTGACGTGATGGCGTTCCCGAAAACCACCACTGCTGCGTGTCCGCTGACCTCGGCACCAAGCCCGGCTAATCCGCAGCAACTGGAAGATCTGGCAATTGCCACGGTGAAAAAAACGTCCTGATTGTATGGCCTATAAAAAGCCTGAATCCGTGCTGGTGGTGCTGTATGACGACCGCCAGCGCGTTCTGATCCTGCAGCGCCAGGACGACCCGCAGTTCTGGCAGTCTGTAACCGGCGCCCTGGAAGAGGGGGAGTTGCCAGTGGACGCAGCCTATCGTGAAGTCAGAGAAGAAACGGGCGTGCTGCTGAGTCCTGACACCCTGCCGCTGACTGATTGTCAGACAACCAACACCTATGAAATCCGCCCACGCTGGCGACATCGCTATCCGCCCGGTACCACGCACAATACAGAACATGTGTTTTGTGCCTGTATCGACAGTGCACATCCGCTGACGTTAACTGAGCATCTGCGAGCAGAATGGGTCACGAAATCCGAGGCCATCGCGCGATTATGGTCGCCGTCTAACCGCGATGCGGTTGCGCAGTTTGTGCCGGGAGAATAACTATGGTTATACTGGGTATAGATCCAGGTTCGAGGGTGACAGGCTACGGTGTGATTGCCCGTCGACAGGGTAAACTGGTGTATGTCGCGAGTGGCTGTATTCGTGTCGGTACCCAGGATTTAAGTGCCCGTCTGAATAATATATTTATCGGTGTTGGCGACATCATAAAACAGTACCAGCCAGCCCAGTTTGCCATAGAGCAGGTATTCATGGCCCGTAACCCGGACTCGGCACTGAAGCTTGGTCAGGCGCGTGGCGCCGCCATTGTGGCAGCGACACAGTCGGGTCTGGACATTGCCGAGTACTCTGCCCGCCAGATAAAACAGGCGGTGGTAGGAAAGGGCAGCGCAGACAAGACGCAGGTACAACACATGGTCAGGCATTTGCTTGAGCTGAGCGGTACGCCTCAGGCTGATGCTGCTGACGCGCTGGCGGTGGCACTGTGTCACGCAAATACCGAACAGAGCCTGATAAAAATGGCCGGACAGGCGAAGAAAACCGTACGCGGTCGCTTACGCTGAGGCCGGTTAACAACAGAGAAGTAATGCATGATTGGACGAATTCAGGGACAACTGATTGAAAAGCAGCCGCCGGATGTGCTGGTGGACGTAAATGGCGTGGGTTACGAAATCCAGATGCCGATGACCAGTTTTTATCAGTTGCCGGCGGTCGGTGAGACCGTAACGCTGTATACCCATTTCGTCGTACGTGAAGATGCGCAGCTGTTATTTGGTTTTAGCGAAAAAGTAGAACGTGCATTGTTTCGTGAACTGATTAAGGCGAATGGCGTCGGGCCCAAACTGGCGCTGACCATTTTATCCGGCATGTCAGCCTCACAATTTCTTGCAAGCGTGCAGAATGAAGACGTGAGCGCGCTGGTCAGTATGCCCGGCATCGGAAAGAAAACCGCAGAGCGACTGGTGGTTGAACTGAAAGATCGGCTGGAAAAGTTTGGCAAGCAGCAGACCGTGGTGATGCCGGTGGATGGCGAGAAGCCCGGCAATACCCTGGTAGCCGTTAATGATGTACGCGAAGACGCCATGGGCGCGCTGCTGGCACTTGGTTATAAGCCGGCACAGGCGAGCAAGCTGATTGACAGCGTGTATGATGACAACATGGACAGCGAAACCGTTATCCGGGAAGCGCTTAAAGCCGCCATTTAGCAGGTAGCGAGATGATTGAAGCAGACAGACTCATAACCCCGTCAGCCAGCCAGGAAGATGAGGTTATCGACCGGGCGATACGCCCAAAGATGCTGGAAGACTACAGTGGTCAGCCTCATGTGCGCGAACAGATGGAAATTTTTATCCAGGCTGCGCGCAACCGTGATGACGCGCTGGATCACCTGCTGATCTTCGGACCGCCGGGACTGGGTAAAACCACGCTGGCAAATATCGTTGCCAATGAAATGGGCGTGAACATTAAAACCACGTCCGGCCCGGTGCTGGAAAAAGCTGGTGATTTGGCCGCGCTGCTGACGAACCTGGAACGTAACGATGTGCTGTTTATTGACGAAATCCATCGCTTAAGTCCGGTTGTCGAAGAGATCCTGTATCCGGCGATGGAGGATTACCAGCTTGATATCATGATTGGCGAAGGTCCTGCAGCACGCTCTATTAAGCTCGATCTGCCGCCGTTCACTCTGGTTGGCGCGACCACGCGGGCGGGCTCGCTGACATCACCGCTACGTGACCGTTTTGGCATTGTTCAGCGTCTGGAGTTTTATTCGGTAACCGATCTCACGCGAATTGTTGCCCGCAGCGCCAGTTATCTGAATCTGGATTTGGCCGAGGAAGGCGCACAGGAAGTCGCCAGACGGGCGCGTGGAACGCCGCGTATTGCAAACCGGCTGTTACGACGGGTTCGCGATTATGCACAGGTGAAGTCCAGCGGCACCGTGGGTGCTGACGTTGCAGCCAAAGCCCTCGATATGCTGGATGTCGATAAAGAAGGTTTTGACTACATGGACCGTAAACTGCTGACTGCGATTATCGAAAAATTTGACGGTGGTCCGGTAGGGCTGGAGAACCTGGCAGCAGCCATCGGCGAAGAAAAAGAAACCATTGAAGACGTGATTGAACCGTTTCTGATTCAGCAGGGTTTCCTGCAACGCACTCCCCGTGGGCGTATTGTGTCACAACGCGCCTATCTGCATTTCGGGTTTACCCCAACCGATCCCTGATTGTTCTGAAGGCACAAATAAAAAAGCCCGCTCAAAGTGAGCGGGCAAAACAACAAGTGTTGAAGGAAATAAATCCAGGGAACTCATGTCTAACAGGAGATGAATCTCGTGCACATCCTCATCGGAGGTACATGCTGTATGACTTGATGGCGCGTATTATAGAGATAACCTGATCGCTGACAATTGAGGAAAATTGTTTTTTCAGATTAGAAAAAATAATGTGTATAGCGAATGTTAATAATATGATTTTTTCTGGTTAACATCCGCATCTGTCCAGTAAAAACGTGGCGCTCAGTGTGGTTGGGTTTTCCTGTTTTTGCGTTTTTTATGACATCTTTAATTAATTATTTTACGTCGCAAGGGAATATCTATGCATCAGCTCCAGGTCCGGGTTTATTATGAAGATACCGATGCAGGTGGCATCGTCTATTACGCTAACTATCTGAAATTCTGTGAAAGAGCGCGCACAGAATGGCTCAGAGACTTAGGCTACGAGCAGGATAATCTGATGGAACAATCGGTCGCCTTTGTCGTCAAACGCGTTGAGATGCATAACTATGCGCCCGCCCGGTTCAATGAGCTGTTGAGTATTCATAGCCAGGTTGTAGAATTGAAGGGCGCTAGTATGCTGTTCAAACAACAAATAAAAAATAAGGCAGGCGATACCCTGGTTGACGCCGAGGTACTTATCGCCTGTGTCGATCCGGCTACCATGCGAGCCAGACGATTACCAAAAACTTTGCTAGGGGATTTAACGCGTGTCATCTGATCTCACCTTTATCGGGTTATTTTTACAAGCCAGTTTTATTGTGCAGCTGGTCATGCTGTTACTGCTTTCTGTATCCGTGGCGTCCTGGACCTTTATTTTCCAGCGCAGTAAAGCATTGCGCCGCGCGCGTGACGAAATGGTCCAGTTTGAGGATCGCTTCTGGTCAGGCGCTGATCTGAATAAGCTGTATCAGGAGTTATCTGCCCGCGCCAACCTAAGCGGCCTGTCGAGTATCTTCTGTGCCGGATTTAAAGAATTCGTTCGCCTTCGAAAGGGGAATACCAGCACCAATGGCATTGTCGACGGCACTTATCGTGCGATGCGGGTGAGCATGTCGCGTCAGGTCGAAGAGCTGGAAAGCCATTTACCATTCCTCGCTACCGCTGGTTCCATCAGTCCGTATATCGGTCTGTTCGGTACGGTATGGGGTATCATGAATGCGTTTATTGCGTTAGGTGAGGTGCAGCAGGCCACGCTTGCGATGGTGGCGCCGGGCATTGCAGAAGCACTGATTGCCACGGCGATTGGTTTGTTTGCGGCTATTCCGGCTGTGATTGCATATAACCGCTTCAGTCACCAGGTGGAAAAGCTGGAAAACAGCTACGGCAACTTTATGGAAGAGTTTTCGGCTATCCTTCATCGCCAGGCGCTCGCTGCGCAGGCGCAGCAGTAATCCGCACGCGACGCCGCAGGAGGAATCGATGTATATCAGAAAACGCCGTCGTCCGGTGTCAGAGATCAATGTGGTGCCGTACATTGATGTCATGCTGGTGCTGCTTATTATTTTTATGGTTACCGCGCCGCTGATTTCCCAGGGCGTTAAGGTCGATCTGCCAAAAGCCAGTGCCAATCCGATTGAACAGGAAGACACACCACCGCTGATTGCGTCTGTGGATGTGAAAGGCCGCTATTATCTGAATGTGGGCGATAATCAGGACAGTCCGCTGGAACCTGATGAACTCGCCGCGCTGGTGCAGGCTCAGCTACAAAAGTCACCGAAAACCCCCGTGGTTGTCAAAGGCGACGGTCAGGTAGCCTATAACGAAGTGATTCAGCTGATGGTGCTGCTGCAGGGCGCAGGTGTGCCGTCAGTGGGCCTGATGACGGATCCGGTTGACCCTGAATAACAGGAAGTAGCGTTTATGACCGAGTCAGCCGCGTCTGTTTACAAGTCACTGGGCTTACATGCTGTTGTTGCACTGGTGTTGCTAATTAGCGTCAGTTTCTCTGCTGATCCGCTTCCGGCACCGGCAACATCCGCGCCCGTGATCCAGGCAACCTTCATTGATGCGCAGGCTATTGCTGATCAAAAGCGGGCGCAGGCACAGGCCGAAGCGCAGGCCCGCGCAGAGGCTGCAGAGCGGGAACGTAAGGCTCGGGAAGCGGCCGAGCGAAGACGCCAGAAAGCGCTGGCAGACAAGCGTGCGCGCGAGAAAAGAGAGGCCGAGGCGGCTGAGCGTAAGCGTCAGCAGGAGCTGAAGCAACTGGCCGCGCAGAAAGAGAAAGAACGCAAAGAACGTGAAGCGCGTGAGAAAGCCGAAGCCGAGCAAAAACGCAAAGAAGCCGAGCGAAAAGCCGAAATGGACAGAATTTTGCAAGAGCAGCTAAAAGCGGAACAGCAGGCGCAGGCGGCAAGGCGTCGACAGCAGGTGCTGACGGAAGTGGAACGGTATCAGGCGCTGATCCAGCGAAAAATCCAGCAGAACCTGTATGATTATGAAAGCTTCAAAGGCCAGCGTTGCAGAATACGGATCCGTCTGGCGACGACCGGCTTTGTAACAAGCATACGTATTCTGGGTGGTGATGATGCGCTTTGCCGGTCGGCCGAGAGTGCAGTAAGACGGGCAGAAACCATGCCCATCGAGGGGGCTGCGCCGGACGTATACGAAGAAATCAAAGACGTTACAATAATAATGGAACCTTAGCAGTATGACAGATTTCAAAACATGGCTCGTTGCACTGGTCCTGGTCTTTAGCAGCCGGGCATTTGCATCACTGGAAATTGTAATCACTGAAGGGGTGGATTCTGCGCGGCCTATCGGTATTGTGCCCTTCAAGTGGCGCGGAGAAGGTCCGTTACCCGGTGAGCTGTCTGACGTGATCATGGCGGACCTGATGCGGAGCGGAAAGTTTAATCCGATGGACCCGGCAGACATGCCGCAATACCCGGCGACTGACGCTGACATTGACTACACCGCCTGGGCAAGTACCGGCGTCGATACCGTGCTGGTAGGGTCTATTGAGATGCAGTCGGTTGACCGTTACCTGGTGTCATACGAACTGATAGATGTACTGAAAGGGCAACTGACCGGTGGTCAGTCACGCGTATTAAAGGATGGCCAGCTGGTAGAGGCCCGTGATCACGTGATTGCGTCGCGCCAGGCTGTCATTAACGGTAGTGACTTTCGTCAGTATGCGCATCGCATCAGCGATGTAGTGTATGAAAAACTGACCGGAGTTCGCGGCGCGTTTCTTACCCGGATTGCCTATGTCATTGTGCGTGATCGCAAAACCCACGACTTGCCTTATCAACTGGTCATTGCTGATTACGACGGTGAAAACGAGACCCGGCTGTTGTCCTCTCCGGAACCGCTGATGTCGCCGTCGTGGTCACCGGACGGTGAAAAGCTGGCGTATGTGAGTTTTGAAAACCGTCGGCCGCAAATCTATATTCAGGATATCTATACCATGGAACGTACGCGCATGACGGACTTCCCCGGTATTAACGGTAGCCCTGTGTTCTCGCCGGATGGAAAACAACTGGCGATGGTGCTGTCCAAAGACGGCAACCCTGAGCTGTATATCATGGATATTGCGACCAAAAGTTTGCGCCGGATCACGCGAAACCGTGCCATTGATACCGAGCCAGCCTGGACGCCAGACGGCAAGAGTCTGATATTTAGCTCGGAACGGGGTGGTAAACCACAGATTTATAGCGTAAATTTAGCATCAGGGAAGGTGAGACGTGTCACCTTTGTTGGCGAACAAAATCTGGGTGCTACGGTAACACCCGATGGAAAAGAACTGGTACTGGTGAACCGCACTAACGGGGATTACCATATTGCCCGGCAGTCGCTGGACGACGGCGCACCCCAGGTACTGACCAGAACTTATCTGGATGAATCGCCGAGCGTGGCGCCGAATGGAAGCATGATTATATACAGCACGTTGCACGGAGATACTCAGGTATTATCGCTGGTATCCCTCGACGGGCGTTTTAAAGCCAGGTTGCCAGCAGCCAATGGACAAGTGAAGTCGCCAAGTTGGTCACCATTTTTGTTCTAAAACACTTACGTAACGATAAATAAATATAAGGATTAAGAGGATGCAAATGAATAAAGTAATGAAAAGCTTCATTATCGCCTTGCCAGTGGTGACCATGATGGCCTGTTCTTCAGGTCCGAGTGAAGAAGAACTGGCGGCAGAACGCAACCGTATGGCGCAGGAGCAGGCAGAAGCCGAGCGTAAAGCGCAGATGGAAGAAGAAGCACGTGTGAAAGCGGAAGCTGCTGCACGCATGAAGCGTCAGGAAGAAATGGTTCAGCAGGAAAAAGCTGCTCTGCAAAACGAACAGACTGTTTACTTCGACTTTGACCGCTCTAACATCAAGCCTGAATTCCAGGCGCTGCTGGACAAGCACGCTGAGTTCCTGGTTAAGCAGCCGGGTCAGACCGTGGTTATCCAGGGTCACACTGACAGCCGTGGTACGCCAGAGTACAACATCGCGCTGGGTGAGCGTCGTGCACAGTCAGTTGAAACTTACCTGATGAATGCGGGCGTTAGTGCGAGCCAGATTTCAGTTGTATCTTACGGTGAAGAGAAGCCTGCCGTAACCGGGTCTACTGAATACGCCTTTGCTCAGAACCGTCGCGCAATTATTGTTTATCAGTAATGGCTAAACGGGTGAAGAAAACCACACAGGGCGTCGCCGTTGGCGCCGCCCTTGTTGTTTCAGCGGCGGTATTTGCGCAGGCGCCGGTTTATGATGTGAACGGTGGCGGCGAACTCGAACAGCGTGTTGTCGTGCTAGAGCGTATGGTCAAGAGCCGTACTGAAATGCAACACCGGTTACAGCAGCAGCTGGATACCATGCAGGCCGAAATCGATCAGATTCGGGGCGCGGTTGAAGTTAACACCAACGAATTGCAAAAGGTGCTGGAACGTCAGCGTGAACTTTACCTGGAAATCGATAAGCGGGTAGAGGCACTGAAGCAGAGCGGCGTGATGGTTGAGCAGCCTGTATCAGGCCAGACTCAGACCAGTACGCAGGTTACGCCAGCAGCGCCGGCAACGGCTGCCAGTGAAAGCGAGGCGTACGACAACGCGGTGAATCTTATCCTGAAGTCGCGCGAGTACGACAAAGCCATTCCGGCCTTTCAGTCGTTCATTGAGCGATTCCCTGACAGTGAGTATGCTCCTAATGCGCACTACTGGCTGGGGCAACTGCTGTTTAACAAGCAGGCCTGGGATGATGCGAAAGTGCAGTTCGAGGTGGTGGCGAATCGCTTCACCGATTCGAGCAAGCGCCCGGATGCCCTGTTAAAGCTTGGTGTGATTGCCGAGCGCCAGGGGAACAGTGCGCAGGCACGAGCATTATTTCAGCAGGTGCTGTCTGAATATCCGGACTCATCGGCAAGCCGGCTTGCAGAATCGCGATTAAATTAACGTTTTAAAAAACCTCTCTGACGAGAGGTTTTTTATTTTGGGCTGTTTTTTGCTTTCTAAGCGTAATTTACGTTGATTTTACATTCTGAGTGTTGCTGAACTGACCGTCTTGGTCTAATTTTGAGCGTTCAGGCTTTTTTTGACATAAAAGTGAAAATAAAACGTCTTTTTGGGTTGCACGCGGCGAGGAAATAAGTAATATATGCCGCCGTTGCCGAGGCACTGGCAACACAGAAAAACAAGAGATTGTGGGTCGTTAGCTCAGTTGGTAGAGCAGTTGACTTTTAATCAATTGGTCGCTGGTTCGAATCCAGCACGACCCACCACTTTCTCTCTTCTGTTTTTCACCATTGGTGCGGGTCGTTAGCTCAGTTGGTAGAGCAGTTGACTTTTAATCAATTGGTCGCTGGTTCGAATCCAGCACGACCCACCATCTCCTCTCAATGCACCAATTTACTCCAGAACTTATACAAACCGATATGCTTGCGCAGGATTTGAACCAGCGAGGCTGTTCGACAATGGCGCGCATGCGACATTGAACGCGCTTCAGCGCGGCCCGCAGGGCGAAGGGCGCCGCAGGCGACCGAGTAATCCAGCACGACCCACCATTTCCTCCCAATGCACCGATGTACCCCAGAACTTATATAAACTGATATGCTCGCGCAGGATTTGAACCAGCGAAGCTGTTCGACAATGGCGCGTATGCGACATTGAACGCGCTTCAGCGCGCTGTACTTGCCCTATCTTATTTCTGATCTGTCGCAGGGAATTTTTGGTACTAAACACCGTCTAACATCCAACCGTTACTGATGCACCTGTGAGTGTGTAATTTTTATGACAGTTGGGTATAATTCCCGCCCTTATTATTGGTCTAGTAGGTATCCTGATGTCTGTAGCACGTAGAGTGGATCAAATTGATTACCCGTTTCCGGCCAAGCCAGAGCCGTTGTCGTCTGAGCGTAAGCAGGAACTGAAGTCTGAAATTAAAGCCCTGCTGAAGGCCAACAATGCGGTAATGGTGGCGCACTACTATACCGATCCCGAAATTCAGGCACTGGCAGAAGAGACCGGAGGCTGTGTTGCTGACTCACTCGAAATGGCGCGTTTTGGCCGCGATGCCAAAGAGCAAACCCTGATTGTTGCAGGCGTGCGCTTCATGGGTGAAACAGCGAAAATCCTCAGCCCTGAAAAAACCGTGCTGATGCCAACGCTCGAAGCAACCTGTTCACTCGACTTAGGCTGCCCTGTGGATGCCTTCAGCGCGTTTTGTGATGAGCACCCTGACCACACTGTGGTTGTGTACGCGAACACCTCTGCCGCCGTTAAAGCGCGTGCAGACTGGGTGGTTACATCCAGCATCGCGCTGGAAATCGTTGAGCACCTGGACGAGCAGGGCAAAAAAATTATCTGGGGGCCAGATCGTCACCTGGGTAGCTATATTGCCAAACAGACCGGCGCTGACATGCTGATGTGGCAGGGTGAATGTATCGTCCATGACGAGTTCTCTGCACAGAAGCTTAAAGACATGAAGGCACTTTACCCGGACGCCGCTATTCTGGTGCATCCTGAGTCACCGGCCAGCGTAGTAGAAATGGCCGACGCAGTGGGCTCTACCAGCCAGTTGATTAAGGCCTCTCAGACCATGGATAACGATACGTTTATCGTGGCAACAGACCGCGGCATTTTTTATAAGATGCAACAACTGACGCCATCAAAGACGTTCATCGAAGCGCCAACCGGCGGTAATGGTGCCACGTGCCGCAGCTGTGCGCACTGTCCGTGGATGGCTATGAATGGTCTGGAAGCAATAAAGAGCGCCCTGACAGAGCATGCCAGCGCGCACGAAATTCATGTGGATGCATCGCTGCGTGAAAAGGCATTAATCCCATTGGATCGTATGCTGAGCTTTTCAGCGGCGTTAAAACAGAAGCAGGTACAAAGCGCCTAATAATTCGACAGTTGTTGATTTTTTCCTGCTTACTTCTTGATAAAGCGCGCGGGTTTACCTACTATACGCGCGCTCGGGAGTTTCCCGACACAATCCGGAGAGATGGCTGAGTGGCTGAAGGCGCACGCCTGGAAAGTGTGTATACGTTAATAGCGTATCGAGGGTTCGAATCCCTCTCTCTCCGCCAAATACCTTAACTACCTGATAGTTAAGAAAAAGACCATAAAACAAGTAGTTATGTCAGCCCCACGTTGTGCAGGTGGTACAGTGGGGTGGTACAGATGAACCTTATGGCTCAACCTTGGAAACATCCTAAAACTAAAGTTTACTACTGTAGACGTTCAGTACCTAAAGACATTAGAAAGGCATTCGGCAAAACCGAAGTTAGGCGCTCACTTGGAACAAAAGTATTGTCCGAGGCTAGGCGTTTGTACCCATCTGTCTATGAATCCATATCCTTAGAGTTTGAGAGTTGTAAGCGACAACTTGACGTTGAGCGTTCTCTTGTTGAACGTAAGTCCTCAAATCCAGACTCTTTGACTCGAAAAGACATTAGTGTGTTGAGTGCTCGCTATTACAATAGAGAGCTTAAACGTATGCACGAGTCTGGTTCACTTACAGGCTTTACTGACATCGCTAAGTACGACCTCATGCTTGTGAGGCTAGGGCAGTGGTCAGAAATAGGGGTTCTACCCAGATTTTACGGACACATCCATAAAGAGGCATACTATGCCTAGAAGGAGTGTCTATGACCAAGCGAAGAAAATATTCCCCAGAGTTTAAGCGCGAAGCCGTTGCTTT